>JBCBRU010000217.1:0-12736 GCA_039819565.1 Myxococcota bacterium
CCAGATCGTACGCTCCCTCCTTCAGCCCTTTCAGGCCCTCCTCGGGGGTGGGTCGCCAGTCGAGCCGATAGCTGTCTCCCGCCACCGACTTTCTCAGCTCGGCCCTCAGGATCTCGAAATCCGATAGGTCATCATCAATGACCAGGACACGGGTCAGCGCATAGAAGCCGGTCTCGACATCTCTCGGCATTTGAGCTCCCGAATCCAGGGGGCCGGGTGAAGAGGAGAATCGGCGAGGGAGAACTCACCGGGAACTCCTCCAGACCGAAACGCGAGGGCGTGTCCCGAGACGAGGCACGCGGGCGCAACGAGACCGCCCGCGGACCATTGCGGATACCGCGACGGCTCAGCTCAGGTCGCCGGTGGCCTCGACCCAGTCCCTACGCACGCAGCGGGCCACCCAGAGGAAGAAACCGATCGATACGAAGATAGCGACCACCACCGTCGAGAGAGCGATACGGAGGCCCATGCCCTCACCGTAGTCGGCCTTGAGCGCGTCGGACAGGAAGCCCACGAAGGTCGGCCCAAAGCCGAGGGCGATCATGTTCAGGATGAAGAAGAAGATCGCGGTGGAGAGCGCCCGCACCGAGACCGGAGCCAGCGTCTGCGCGAGCGCAAAGCACGGCCCCAGATAGAAACCGATGAGGAGCTGCGCCGGCCACCAGAGCACGAGCGAAAGGGCCGGACTGTCTACCCACATCGCCCCGAGGAAGAACGGAACGTTCAGGGCCAAGGCGGCCGCGGGCACATATCCGTAGGCCGCTTTATTCCTCTTGGCCAAGGTGTCAACGAGTCGCCCTCCCACGAAGGTTCCGAGGACGTAGGCGGTCCCGGTGATGATGCCGAGCCAAAACAGCACGCTCGGCAGCGGCATCTCCGGATGGGTTCTCCGAAAGAAGGCTACGATCCACCCGGCAATGGCGTAGGAGGCAAAAGAGCCGGCCGTGAGCCCAAAGACGATGCCGCGATAGGTGGGAATACTGAGGAGGTGCTTCGTCGCCTTCCACAGCGTCTTCAACTCTGCCCCGAGGCCTCCCTCCTTGCTGGCGAAAGGATCCTTTTCGGCGCTCTTCTGGTCGTGAATCCCGCGGGGAGGCTCGCGAACCGTCAACTTCACGAGGATCGCCAGGAGAATCCCAGGCAGCCCCACGGCGATGAAGGTCGCTCGCCAGCTAAAGTGGGTCAGCACGTAGCCGCCGCCGAGATAGGCCAGGGCGGCACCGATCGGGATACCCATCGCGTAGACCGCGAGGGCTCCAGCTCGCTCCTCCTTCGGGTAGAGATCCGACAGGATGGAGTGAGACGGCGGGGATCCACCCGCCTCGCCGATGCCGACCCCTACCCTGGCGAGGGCCAGATGAACAAACGACTGGGCGAATCCGGAGAGCGCGGTGAACCCTGACCAGAGCACGAGGGCGGCCGAGACCACGTTGACGCGGTTCACGCGGTCGGCAAGACGCGCCGCGGGGATGCCCAACGTCGTGTACAGCACGGCAAAGTAGAAGCCGATGAGCGAACCGAGCTGGGCGTCGCTCAGCGAGAGGTCATGCTTGATGGCCGGAGCGAGAATGCCGACGATCTGCCGATCTACGAAATTGAAGGTGTAGGCGGCCGTGAGCAGCACCAAGACGTAGCGCCGGTACGCTCGGCTGGTGCTCGGGGTCGAGGACGCCAGCGCTGGGGACGACAGGTCGGACATGAGGGCGAGCATGGGACGGTCCGGGCCATCCCACAAGGGGCGCAGGTCGACCTGACGCGATGAACCCCGAGAAGAGCTCCCATCGTGGAGAGGGCTACGACCGCGTAGCTGGCGTCGATGGCTGCGATCAGCACCAGAGCCAGGGAGACACCAAACACCCGGGGCATGTCGCGAGCGGCGAGATCCTCCTCGGAAAGGCCGCTCGCGCGCGTCCACGCCCGGCCGAAGAGGGGCCCGTACCACAAGCCTCCAATCTGGCCCATGTCTAGGTCTTGCCGCAGGTACTCTTTCGGATTGAAGCCGCTGAAGTGCTTGAAGTCCCGAATGAAGTGGGACCGATCGGAATAGCCGCAGTGATGAGCGACGGAGGTCCAGCTCATTCGCTCTCGCGCCTGTACGCGCTGGAGCACGTCGTTGAAGCGAAGGATGCGATGGTCATACTTCGGCGTAACTCCCAAGAAGCGTGAAGCGCTCCATGCCATCCAGCTCGATCACGACGAACACGTGCGCCGAGAAGTCCATCCCTCACAGCTTCTTAACGTGGCGCCGGTGGGCTTCGGAAGGGAGTCCCGCCAAGAAGGCTTGCTTCTTGGCTTTGAAAGTCCTGAGTGCGGCGAGCCCCTCCTCCGACGGAGGGCCGGCCGGTTGTTCCGGCGCCTCGGACAGGAGCGCGGCCCAGGCCGAGGCGAGGGCTCGAGCTTCCTCCTCGGAGAGCGAGCTCTCGACGCTCGGTGGGGCCTCATCTGAGGGCCGGACCGCTCCGGTCACTCGAAGCCTCACGAACACCGGCGCATGGTCGCTCGGGCTGGACGCGTTGGGCATGCCCCGCTCTGCGTCCTCCCGCGTCAACACTACCTGCGCCTCGACAACGCTGAGGGAGCGTTCGTGGAGCACGTGGTCGGTAGACCGCGGGTGACCAGGGGCCCCTCCGTAGGTGGGTCCCAGCGGCACTAGGGTCGAACCCGCCTGACCGGCGAGCCAGCGGCCCACTCTCGTGTCCGGGGTGGCGGGCGTATTCCAATCGCCGACCACCAGCCGATGGCTCGGCTGTCCTCGGCGGGCTCGGTCGATGATCCCGCGGAGCTGCCGCACCCGCTCCGCGCCCTTGTCCGGATGGCCCTCCAAGTGAACGTTGGCCAGGGTGATCCGGGCCTCGGGGGGCCCGAATCGGACGAGCACAGCCCGACTGGCCCCGATCACCTCGAAGGGTCCGGCCTCCACGTGACGCTGCGCCACCAGAGTCACCAGCCCGGTACTGGCGGCGCGACCAGCCTTACGCTCGTTTCGGCCGGCGCGACGACGCCAGTCCCCCGGGCTAAGGGGCTCGGCCACGACCTGCAGGTCGAGCTCGCCGGCCAGATGCGCCAGCCACCTGGGTGGGACCCAGGGAGACTGATCCCCCGCGCCCGCCTCGTACTCGACCTCCTGGAGGCAGATCAGATCCGCACGCGAGGACCGCAGGCGGTCTTCGATGAGCGGGCGCCGGCGCCCCCAGTCCAGATGCTCGGGTTGGACGTGGTCGAAGAAGGAGTAGGGCTGCCCGGGGACCCCCACGAACAGCGGCGCGAGAAGGTTGTAACTCAGAAGGCCGAGTTCCACCGGGCTACGATGGATCCCAGTCACCGACCTCGCCAAGGGGAGCCGGACTTCGGCCGGGGCCTAGCTCGACCTGAGGGTTTCCATTTCCCGACAATTCTCGACGGTCCGTCTTCTGCAGTATCTCAAAATTGAGATTATTCGTATCAAATCGGGTTGTTAGGAGATCTGTTCCATGCAAATCTGGCGCAGATAACCCGAAGACCTGGTTCTCGAGCAAAGCCAAAGCTCCTTAGGACGCAAGAGACGGGTCGGCGCGTATCAAGGAATCGCCCATGAGTCGTCCCCTGCCCCTCCCATGCCTGCTCATTCCCTTTATCGTCTACGGTACCGTCGCCGCCCCCGCCGACGCTCTCGCCCCAGTTCAACTACCGCACCTACCAGGGCGCCTTTAGCAATCTTCCCGACCTCAATGCCTTATCGGTCGTGGGTGCGGGAACCACGGACGCGATCGGCACGCAGGTGGCCCCCCGAGCCAGCCGCGGGAACCTACGACCTCAGAGTGGAGTTCTTCCAGCGCGGAGGCGGAGCCGGGCTCGAGGCCGAGTATAGGATCGTCAATGGGAATGCCATCAGCGCCGCCGCTTCCTCATCGTCGAGGTCGACCCGCGATAGTTCGTAAGGCTCCTCGCGTTGGGAAGGAGGGTTGCGATGGTGCTCGACGACGGCTTCCAGGGTAGCGAAGCGGCCGTCGTGCATATAGGGGCCGGTACGGGCCACGTTTCTCAAGGAGGGCGTGCGAAACTTCCGCATGGCGTGCCCCGCCTCGGCGGTGTTGGCGAAACGAAGCTCCGGACAAGCCTCGGCGTCGGCATCGCTGAATCGCCCCAAACAGTTGTAGGGGTCCATCAAGACGGACTGGAGACCAAGAAATCCCCCCAGCTCCAGCGTTCCGTCTTGGGTGCGGCTCGTGCCCACGTGATGGAAACTATGGTTCGTAAACAGCGGTCCGCTATGACACCGCAGACACAGGGTTCGAGAAACATCGAAAAAGGACGCTAGACCTCCCCGCTCGTCCGCCGAGAGCTCCTCCGCGGCGCTGCCGGGGTCCAGGCGGAGCGAGGCCACGAAGCTATCGAAACGCCCGGGCCCCGGCATGAGTTTCCGTTCGCAGGCTTCCAGAGACTTACCCACATTTGCGAAGGCACGACTGACGGCCGTGCGGTCGGGATAAGACATCCGAAACCAAGCGGCTTTCGCCGATGGGTCGGTCACGAAGGGGCCAGCTTCAGCAGGGAAGCGCTCGAGGTCGAGCATCGGAGGCGGGCGGCCGAATAGCTGCGCTTAGACCCGGGGCGCCGTCGGGAGACCGTGGCCATGTTGAGGCATGCCCCCATCGAGCCGCACCGCGAGGCCGTTGGCGGGGCGCCCTTTCGGATCTCGAATCTCGACGATCCAGCTCTGCATCCGACCCACCTGGACCGGAGGCTCGACCGGTCGAGCGCTCACTCGGAAGTGTCCTCCCTCGGTGGGCAGGCTCGCTCCAATCGCAACCAAGGGGATCTCCGAGGTTTTCGGGGGCGCGTCCGTGCCGTCCTGGGCTCCCACGCATCCCGTGGTGAGGGCCACCGCCGCCCCCAGGCCTGCTCGCCAGCGTAGCACCCGGTTTCGTCCCACCCCTTCGCTTGTACCCCAGCCCCGAAGGTGGACGGCAAGCGCCACTCCCGAGCGCCGAGTCCGACCGCTGACTCGGTACGGGGCGCATCCCACCTTGCCGGCCGGAGGCGGCGATGCGCGTACTGAATCGGAGGAGCCCCTTTGAAGATCCTAGCTGTTGCCGACATCGCCGCCGAGGTTGGTCAGTGGTCCGCCACGTCCGGATGGCGCACCCTCGACCAGGCCCGTATCGACGCCTTCGCCGAAGTCACGGAGGACCATCAGTTCATCCACGTCGACGCCGAGGCGGCCGCTCAGACCCCCTTCGGCGGCACGATCGCCCACGGATTCCTGACCCTCTCAATGCTCTCGGCCCTGGCCGTGGAGCAGATGATCGTGCTCGAGGGCATGTCGATGGGCATCAACTATGGCCTCGAGAAGGTCCGCTTCATCCAGCCGGTTCGATCCGGGAAGCAGATCCGGGGTCACTTCGCCCTCACCCAGTTCCGCGAGCGACGCCCGGGGGAGTATCTCTTCACCTACGAAGTGACCGTGGAGATCGAGGGAGAGGAAAAGCCCGCCCTAGTGGCGGAGTGGTTGGCGCTTCAGATGGTGCCCCCCCAAGAGGAGAAGAACGCATGAGTCCCATTCGCTTCGACGGCCGCGTGGCCATCGTGACCGGAGCTGGAAACGGCCTTGGAAAGTCGCACGCGCTGGAGCTCGCCCGCCGCGGGGCCAAGGTCGTCGTCAACGATCTCGGCGGCGGCGTGGACGGCACCGGAGCGTCCTCCGAAGCGGCGGAGAAGGTCGTGGCTGAGATTGAGGGCGCCGGAGGAGAGGCGCTGGCCCACGGCGCGAGCGTAACCGACGCCGACCAGGTCCAGGACATGGTGGATCAGACCATCGCGAAGTGGGGTCGGGTCGACATCCTCGTCAACAACGCCGGGATTCTCAGAGACAAGAGCTTCGCCAAGATGAGCCTCGAGGACTTTCGTCTGGTGGTGGACGTCCACCTCATGGGCTCCGTGACCTGCACCAAGGCGGTGTGGCCGATCATGCGGGAGCAGAGCTACGGACGGGTGGCGATGACCACCTCCTCGAGTGGCCTCTATGGAAACTTCGGGCAGTCCAACTATGGCGCGGCCAAGATGGCGCTGGTGGGGTTCATGAACACCTTGGTCATCGAAGGCGCCAAGAACGACATCCGGATCAATACACTATCTCCGGTGGCGGCGACTCGAATGACGGAGAACCTGCCGGGCATGGCCGAGATCCTCCCTTTGCTCAAGCCGGAGGCGGTGACCGCGGGCCTCATCTATCTCGTAGCCGAGGACGCGCCGAACCGCCTCATCCTGTGCGCCGGCGCGGGCGGATTCGCAGCCAGCCGAATCTATGAGACGGACGGTATCTTCGTCCCCGAAGACGACCGGAGCCCCGAAGCGGTCGCCAGCCGGATCGAGGAGATCATGGGCTCTGAGGGCCAGCAGATACTGTCCGAAGGAGCAGGACAAACCATGAAGTTTCTTCAGAAGGCCATGGCCGACAAAAGCTAGAGCCCTCGCCTATTCCCGAGGCGCCAGGCCCGGTACCTTCCCGGAATGCTGATCAAAGCCATGGGCGCCATGATGGAGCGTCTGGGCCCCATCGGGATCCACTTCGTTGGGGCAGCCCCGAAAACGACCCCCGGCCGCGATCAGGTCGAGGCGGTCTACCAACAGATGCGTCGGGACTTCTTCGTGGCGAGCCCCTTCGTCCTTCATGCCTCCATCCCGGGGCTGCTGGCCGGAGCCTGGAGTCTCGTTCGCGAAAGTCTCTTCACCGGCGAGGTCGACCGAGGCAAAAAGGAGATCATCGCCTGGGCGATATCTCGCGGAAACGAGTGCCCCTTCTGCGTGGATGCCCACCACGCCGCGGTACGGGCTGCGGAAGCCGACGACGCCGCCCTGTCCGCATGGGCCGAAGCCTCGGCCCGGTCCGGTCCCCTTCCGCCGGCCCCCTTCGACGCCCCCTCAGAGAGCGAAAAGGCCGAGATCTTGGCCACGGTGGTGGCCTTTCACTACCTCAACCGAATGGTGAGCGTGTTCCTCGACCCCAAGATGATGCCGATCCCCGACGTGATGGACCCGGTCGCGGCGAGAATGGCCCAGTTCATGATGGGTGGAATGATCGACAAGGGCCGAAACAACCTTCCTGGGGAGTCGCTATCGCTCCTGCCAGAGCACGACGCCTCCCTGGCCTGGCGACCCGAATGGGCCCGACCACGAGCGGTCATCGCGGACGCGCTCGCGGGGTGGTCGGCGCTGGCCGAGGCCGAGGCTCAAGCGCGGCTCGACCCGGGCCTCGTCGCCGCGGTGGGGGCCGGCATCGAACAGGGCCGGAGCGAGGCCTTGGCCACCAGCGACCTCGTCTCCGAGGCGGCCCCCCTGGGTCTTGCCCTTCGTGCGCAGGCCGAGCTGGCCCTGCTTGCCGCGCGGTCACCGTCCCGTATCGACCGGGCCCGCATCGAACCGGTCAAGGAGAGTGGGCTGGACGATAAAGGGCTCTTGACCCTGGTCGCGTGGGCGTCGAGCCGAGCCGCTCGGCAAGCGGCCCTTCGGGCCGCCCAGAGCTTCGAATCGGCTGCGTCCTAAACCGGACCTCTGCCCTTACCCAAAGAAGAGTAGGTACATGGCCCCGGCTAGGGCCGTGAGAACGATGGCCCACATGAGCCAGCCCCGGTCTTCACCGGGACCAAGGATAGAATCGCGGCCTTGGTGCGCCGGTCGGGCGCTTCGTCGGGCGGCCGGAGCCGAGGAGACGGAGACCGGGGGATCGCTCCGCGGGAGCTCGTGGCGAACCACCGGGCGTCCGGATGGGCTCGAGCCTCTGACCTCTCCCTGTCCGGCCACGTCGGCCAGCACCGCGCCTGCCGCCTCGGCCACCTTCGCCTCGACGTGGGAGCGCGCCGGCGACGCCGAAGAGACATCCGGCTGAGCCGGGAGAAGATCCGTTGCCAGTTTCTCGTCCGCCCGGTCCAGCGAGCTCTGAAGGGCCTCCAGAGAGCTGTCCATTCGGACCTCTTCGACCGCGGTGGACTCGGGCTCGATGAGACTGGGCTCGTTGTCCGGCCGAGTGGGCTCGGGCCGGGTCGGGGCCTCTTCTTCCTCGCGGGTGAGCGGCGCCGGGGGAAGCGTGGGGAGGTCGCTCGGCGTGGGCCGCGTCGCGTCGGCCCAAGCCCGGACCTCTCGTGGGGGCGCGGGCGGACACAAGGCGCGACGAAGCACCCGCCTCAGCCGCTCTCGGTCCACGGGACCGCCCTCTCGAAGCGCAGAGATTTCCTGCTCGAGCAGCTGCACGCGCGGCGCTCCCGGGGCCCTCAGCACATCCACCACCAAACTCACGACGCTGTCGCAGCCGGCGCCGTCCGGGCTCCGCACGCGACCGGAAGCGTCGATCAGGATCTGACGGGGATCGAGGGGGGGACCCGAAGCTTCGATCGCCCCATCGAGGAGGTCGGCGGCGACCGCGTGCACCACGGCCGCGGGAAGGGCGGCGCCGCGGGCATCGAGGGCAGACTGGAGTTCGGCGAGAGATACGGTTTCGGTCAAAGGTCGGTGCTCCCCACGTCAATGGTAGCGGCTTGCCCGACATCGGCGGTTTCCGCCAACCCCAGGGCCAGTTCGGCCTCGATATGCCGAATCAGAGCGCGCAGGCCATCCTGTCCCGGACGGAACTCGACGGCGAGCCCGCGCTCGCCGTTCTCAATGGTGGAACCCGTATTGCCCGCATTCCACTCCACGCGCACCACTTCGCCCTCGATGGTAATGGGTCTTCCCCCCGGAACCCCGAGGATCTCGAGGGCGAGAGGCGTGCCTATGGGGAGACCTACGGAGGTCTCGATGAACACCCCGCCCTCGCTGATGTTGCGGGCCAGCTCCGCGAAGTTCTCCTCGGGACGGCCGAGATGGCGAAAAGCCACGCTCAGCTCGACCTGAAAACGGCGCGTACGGCGTCGCTCGCGGCCTTCGGCGGTCATCCCGGGCATCGTCACGCTCCGCCCGGGACCTGTCCAGCGAGCGCAGCGCCTCGAGGCCCCCACCCGCCAGGCCGCGCAACAGTTGTCCGGGTTGGGCGCGTCCACGGTATAGAGCCTCCATGCGCCTTACCGCGTGGGTGGCCATCGCCGCGCTCTTCACGGGCTGCGACGACGACGTCCTCAACATGCAGCGAGCGGACATCGGCGTCCGTGATGCCGGCGCGATGGACCCCCTGGGTCTCCAGGCCGGCATGACCTTCGGTTACCAAGCACGATTAACTTTTCGTGACACCGGAAACGCAAACGAAGGCGTGGCTACCTACGACCTCGAAGTCGCCATCCAGAGCGTGGAAGATCGCGGATCCGGTCAGAGTTCGGTGACGGTCACCGTCACCGGTATGAACACCTTCACGCAGGACTGGACCGACACTCGGGACTTCGACCTCTGGGTCGCGCGCTTGGGACCGTCACGTGGATTCGACCAGATCGATCTCGCCCCTACGCTCGTCCCCCTCGACAGCATCCCCGAGCAGCCTCCGGGCGAGGCCACGAAAGCGCTCCCACAGCCGGGCAGCTTCTTTCTCGATGTCCGAGATATCGAAGCGCTCCGCACCGCCTGGAACACGACCCACGGCTCTCGGCAGCCCCGGGTGGTCGACCCCCAAAACACGATGAGCGGCCGCTGGCTCTTTTCCTACGATGGGGCGGTGGACCGAGACTCCGTGTTCTTTTTTCCGGACGAGCATCGACGCCGCGGCATCGACCTGGAGTTCGACCCTCGAGGCTTTCTCGTCCTCATCCGCGAAGAGGTGGGCGCTGAGACGGGTACCCCTCAGGCCACCGCTGAAATCGAGCTCGTCTCAGGACCGTGATCATGAAGAGTCTCTTGCGCGCACCTTGGGCCCTTGCGCTCATCGTCTTCGGACTGCACGGCTGCTCCGACGACGCCACCGATCTCACCTGCTCGAGCGACGCCGACTGCCGCGGAACCGAACGCTGCATTCCGTCCGGGGTCTGTCAGCTCGACGTCGAGTGCGTCGCGGCCGAAGAGTGTAGCTCTGCGGATCCCCGCACCACGTGTGATCTCGAAACCTTCGCGTGCACGTTCCTCGAGGGCTTCGGAGACGAGTGCGGAACCGGTCGACCGTGCCCTTTCGGTCAGTTCTGCTCGAATCTCCTCGGACGGTGTCTCGACAGCGGCACCTCCCGCGACTGCGTGCGTCGCTCGCAGTGCCCTGCGAACCAGATCTGCGATCGGGAGGCGAACAAGTGCATCCCGGATCCGGGCTGCGTCACCGACGCCTTCTGCGAGGAGGGTGAGGTCTGCGATGTCGTCAACCGCTCCTGCAGGACGGTCGGGGATGGTTGCGTGAGCTGCGCGGTGACCGCCTGCCCCGAGCAGCTCCTCTGCTCCAACGAAACGCTGGAGTGTGTGACCCTCGAGGGCGAGCCGCTCTGTCGACAGGGCGAAACCTGCGACCCTCTCGGTCGCTGCGTCCAGTGCACGTCCGACGACGACTGCGGCCCCGGCACCTTCTGCAACGGTTCCGTCGGGCAGTGCGAATCGAACATCCAGTGCGCGGATGACCCTTCCGACTGCCCGACCACCGCCCAGGTGACCTGCATCGTGTGTGAGTTGCCCGAGGTTTGTGATTCGCGAACCAAGCGCTGCACGGCCCCGCCGACCCCTTGCGACTCCGACCTCGATTGCCCCAACGACCAGCTGTGTGACCTCGCGCTGAGCCCCTCCGTTTGCGTGCCTCGCGCGCCGAGCTGCCTCGACGACCTCTTCGACGACCCACCCAACAACGACGCCGCCTCCGCTCGCGACCTTCCCGAGGCGAGCGGCTCGACCTTCGACGAGCTCAAGCTCTGCCCGGGGGATGAGGACTGGTATCGCATCGACGTGGCCGCCGGCACCTTCCTCACCGTCGACGCTCGCTTCCGACACCTCGAGGGGGATCTCGAACTGCAGCTCTTCCTCGAAGACGGCACGACCCTCGTCGATCAGTCTCGCTCCACCACCGACAACGAGAGGGTCGAGCTCGAGGTCGGGACCGACCTCACCCTCTTCGCGCGGACCTTCCTCGGTACCCAGACCGTGCGTCCGCTCGACTATCGCCTCGTGATTGGTCGCGACCCTGGGGCTGCCTGCGCCGACGACGGGGCCGAGCCGAACGACGGCCCCGGCGAGGCCAACCAGCTGCTGTTCGGAACGCCCTTCGAAGGACGGCTGTGTCCGGCAGATCCCGATTGGTTCAGCCTGCGCGCCGTCCCGGCCGGAGCCCGCGTGATCCTCGACCTCGACTTCGTCGACGGCTTGGGAAACCTTGATCTCGAAGTGTACCGAGCTGGGGGCACTATCCCGCTTCTTTCCTCTCGAGGCACGAGTGATGGCGAACGCCTGGAGCTCGACACCCCCTACGGCGGGGACTTCTTCGTCCGTGTCGTCGGGGAGTCCGCCGACACGAATGTCTACACCCTGCGGGCGACTTTGCTCCCCGGTCAGGGCGGCCGCTGCGTCGACGACGTCAACGAGCCGAACGACGGACCTTCCACCTCCACCCCGAACCTTCCCCTCGGCGTCGACCAGACCTTCAGCCTGTGCGGCGGAGACGAAGACTGGTTCGCGGTGGACGTCAACGCCTTCGAAGTCGTGACCGCCGAATTGGGATTTGACGGCCTGGCCGACCTCGACCTCTCGCTTCACCCTCCGGGCACCACCGACCGCAACGCCTCGCCGCTACGTGCGTCAACCGGGCTTGCACCGCGAGAGTACCTCTCGTTTCGGAGCTTCGAGACCGGACGCTTCCTGGTCCGGGTCTACGGGGCCCGGACCACCGACGCGGCAGACTACGTCCTTCGGATCGACAAACCCTCCACCTCCTCGTGCGCGCCGGACGCCAACGACCTCGCCATGCTCGGAAACGACCAGGCGACGGCGGTGTCGCTCGGCTTTCCGCCCGTGAGAGAAGCGGAGGCAACCCTCTGCGGAGGCGACGAAGACTGGTACCAGGTGTTCGTCCGAGGTGGCTTCGACAACATCTTCCGGCTGCAGTACCCATCCTCCTTGGCCACCTTGGATTTCGAGCTCCTCGATTTCGAGGGCAACGTCATCTTTAGCTCGGTGGGGCAGACTCTGGACAGCCTCAGAACCGTCAACGTCGACGTGCCCGGCAACGGGGTAGGCGTGGTCGTGGTGCGGGTCCTCTCCACAAATGGCGGCGTCGCGCCCTATAGCCTCTCGGTCGACCTCACCCCGACCTTCGAATGTGAAGAGGATCGCGAAGAGCCCAACGAGACCGCGGCCGCGGCATCGACCACGACCAGCACCACAACCTCCCCTATCCGTCTCCCCGACCTCTCACTGTGCCCTAACACCCGTCGCCCGATCGTAGACATCGGGGACGAAGACTGGTTCGTGCTCACACCGCCGGCCGCAGGCACTCGCATGGAGGCGACCATCGATTTCGAGCAGGGCGACCTGCTCCTCGAGCTGCTCTCTCCAGGGGGGCTGGTGCGGGCCTGTAACAACATGGGAGGCGATCGGTGCCTCTCTGACGGCAGCGGCTTAAGCGAGCGCGTGGTCTTTACCGCCACCACCACCGACCCTTACTTCCTCCGGGTGAGCAGCGTTTTCAGCGCCGCGGAGGTCCCGGCGCGGCCCCCGGAGGCGGACACGAAGTACAGCCTCGAGATTCGCTACGGCGGAATGTGAGGTGCTGTTCCTGGTCGGTCTCGCGCTCGGGGCTACGCCCGCCCCTTCGGCCGCCGTGTTTCCCCCGTTGGTGCTCCTCGACGCGGCGAGCCAGGGCGGGGGGACTTCGAGC
>JBCBRU010000218.1:0-12725 GCA_039819565.1 Myxococcota bacterium
CTTTGGGTTCGCCTACGACGAGGCGCGGAGGCAGACGGCCATGTGGGGCGGGGGCACGGACAGCTTCCTCCCTCCTCTCGAAGAGGTCTGGTACCTCACCGGCACCGCCACCGCGGGGCCGTCGGCGTGGCGTCGAGCCGAGGTCGAGAATCCCACCCCGCGTGACTTTCCGTCCATGGTCTATGACCCGGATCGGGAGGTTACGGTCATGTTCGGCGGGGTCAACGCGAGCCGGGTGGTGGCTCCCGACATCCACCAGCTCATCTCGCAACCTGCCTTTCCGTACATTCAGGTCGAGGTCGAACTCGGAGCGCAGCGCCCCAAAGGAATCGAAGGGCTCGAGCTCGATCTCCGGGCGGCGGGCAGCGGCGATGCCGACGGCGAGGGGCCCGCTCGCGCCTTGGGGGCGGGGGTCAGCGTCCTTCTTTGGGACTACGAGCGTTCCGCTTGGGAAGAGGTGGTCCGCCAGGTCTTGGCGCCGAACGCGGAGGTCACGGCCCTCGCTCTACGCCTGACGGATCGACCGGAGCGGTTCATCGCGGCCTCAGGTCAGCTCGCGGTGGCGATTCGCTCCACGGCCCCCGCCACCGAAGCGCGCTCGGCGCGGCTCGAGCTCGACCTCTTCGATGGTCGACTGCAGCTGCGGCCCGGCGTCGTTTTACCCTGAGGGGCTTTGAGGAGAGAGGCTGATGGCCAAGAAGAAACGTGAGGACAAGAGCGGGGCGGCGGAAGCTGAGGGCCCTTTCAACGCCGCCTTCGCCGGGCTGGCGGCGCTCAAGAAGGAGGCCGATCCGGGCGAGGCCATCCCGAGCCCTCCCGAACCGGCGCCGGCCCGGAACGAGCCCGCGGGGAAGCTGGGGCGCGGCAAGATCGTGGTGCGCAAAGAAAAGAAGGGGCGGGGCGGCAAGACGGTGACCCGAGTGGAGGGCCTGTCGCCGGAGCTCGACCTCTCGGAGTGGGCGCGCCGCATGGCCAAGGCTCTCGGCTGCGGGGCCACCGTGGAGGACGGCGACATCCTCCTTCAGGGCCACCAGAGCGACCGGGCGGCGGAGTGGCTTCGAGGCGAAGGGGCCGCCCGCGTGGTCGTAGGGAGCTGAGTATCGCGCCCGGTCGAAGCATCTGCAGGCCTATGTGCGCATGCTCCGAGTGCCCGAGCTCGACCCGCAAGCGTCGCCGCGGCGAGCTCCGCGAGCCCTTCGGATCGACGCCCGGTTGCCACCGCCATCGGTTGGCGCTACCCCGCCTGTGATGTCGGAAGGAACCACCTCGCTTCGAGACTGGCGGCTCCTTGGGCTCGCGTGCTTGGGGCTAGGGCTCGCGTCGGCCTGTTCGGAGGGCGAAGTGTGCGCCGACGGTGAGACCCAGACCTGCATGTGTCCCTCCGGAGGCTCCGGCGTAGCCACCTGCGCGGGAGGGTCCTTTCAAGACTGCGGTTGCGCCTCCGCGACTTCCGGAGATGTCGGCCAGGCCTGCTCACCCCAGAGCGGTGGGTCCTGCAACTTTGCCTGCCTCGAGCTCTCAGACGGCTCCGGCGTGTGCACGGATCGCTGTGGAGCGAGCACCAACCTGACTTGCCCGCCCTCATTTCGGTGCGACCGTCGCGTCGACGCCAGCGGGGAGCCCATTTCCTTGTGCCTGCCCAACCCGAGCTGCGGACCTCTGACGTTCCAGGGAGAGTGCCTCGGCTCCCTGCTCCGCTACTGCGGAACGGAGGGACCGATCGAGCTCGACTGCGCCCAGCTGACGGGGGCCGAGGGCGCGCCTCTCACCTGCGGGCTCGTCAACTCTGATTTCGGTCACGACTGCGTGCCGGCGGGCTTCGACGGAGGCTGCGGCGCCGAGACCTTGAGCGGTCGCTGCGATGGAAACACGGCCGTGTTTTGTGAGTCGGTGGAGTCCGGTCGAATCGTGCGCAACGCGTGTCCGAGCGACCAGGAGTGCGGCATCGGCCCGGACAATCAGGTGAACTGTCGCTTCCCGGGGAGCGCCGGGTGTGGGGCGGTGACTTTCCAGGGCTTCTGCGAGGGAGAGACCCTCGTCTACTGCGACACCATGCGCACCGAGATCGAGCGGATCGACTGCGCGGCGTCGGAACGGGTGTGCGGCTTCGTCGACGACAGGGTTGGCTACGACTGCCTCGAGCCCCCGATGTCCGGGGGGGGCATGGGGAGCCAGACCGTGAGCGGACGTTTCCTCTACGATAAACGCCCTCTCACTCGGCAGGGTTTGGGGGCGGCGTCCCCCGTGCCCGTGCGCAAGGCGCTCGTGCAGGTGCGGAACGAGAGCGACGACGCGGTGGTGGCGAGCGCCTCGACCGACGATCAGGGCCGCTACTCCATCGCCTACGAAGCGGCGGCCGAGGTGTACGTGGTGGTGCTCGCGCTGGCCTCCGACGCGCGCTACGACCTCGCGGTGCGCGACTGCCCGCTTCAGGACTGCGGCGGACCGGGCAACGTCTACGCCGCGCGCACAACCGCCTTCGCGCCTGCCTCGCCCCCCAACCTGGACGGGGTGGTGATCCCAGAGGCCAGCGGGGCTGGGGCCTTCAACATCTTCGACGTATTCATCCGCGGCTTCGACTTCGCGTGGGCCGGCTTCAACCAAAAGCCTCCCGCCGTGACCGCCCAGTGGCGGGCCGGATCCAACACTGCCTGCAATACTTCTTGCTTTTCCCCCTCGCAGCAAACGGTGTTCATCCTCGGCACCGCCGCCGACACCGATGAGTACGACGACCCGGTCCTGGGGCATGAGTTCGGGCACTTCATCGAAAACGCCTTCTCGCGCACCGATTCGCCGGGAGGCTTTCACGACGGCAGCCCCACCGACCCCCGGCTGGCCTGGGGCGAGGGGTACGGCACGTACTTTGGGGCGGAGATCTTCGCCTCGCCGCTCTACCTCGACAGCCGCCGCTCGGGGGTCTCGGTGACGGACATCAGCGACACCGGCTTTCGCGCCAGCCTCGACGATCCCCGCGGCCAGAGCCAGCTCATGAGTGAGTTCGTGGTTTCGGAGATCCTGTGGAAGATGGCGCGCGGCGGACCCTCTAACCCAGCCTTCGGGAGCATGCCCATCTTCGACGTGCTCGCCGATTACTTCCCTTCGCCGAGCCTCGTAGACCGAGGGGTGCGGGGGGTAGATCTCGTCGACTTCCTCGACGGATGGTTCTGTCGAGGGCACGGACGCGCCAACGCGATCCGGCAGCTCGTGACCCAGGAGCTCGGGTTCCCCTATGACTTCGCGGGTCCCAGCCGCTGCCCGTAAACGGGCCGATCAGGATTTAGATCATGACGCGCACTCTCAGAAACCCCGCTCTCTCCTCGCTGGCTGCGGCTGTAGCCCTGCTTGCGGCCGCGTGCGCGACCGAGACTCAGCCCGGCCAGGCTGAGGTCGCCCCAGCCACCCCGAGCCCCGAGCCCACCTCCACTCCCGCGTCCGCGGGCCCGGCCGGGGTGGGCAAGGCGGAAGCTCCGGTGCGGATCGATCTCGACGCCGCCCCCACGGGAAAGAAGGGGCAGTATCGAGTCACTCTGGAGATCACGGCCCTGAGGGCGGTGCCTCGGGGGGTGGTACGGCTCGTCGTTCCCGAGGGCGTGACGCTGATCGAAGGTCAGGTGGAGCGCGACCTGGGAGTTCTGGCCAAGGACGCCGAGACGAAGCTCGTGGTCACCGTGCAGGCTCCCGAGAGCGGGAACTTCGTCCTCGCCGGGGGCGTGGACTGCCACATGGCGTCCGGCGTGAAGCTTCACCGCGGGGCCGTGTTCACGGTGGGAGAGGCTCGGGCCCCCGCCGAGAAGGTCGGTCCCGACGCCGTGCCGGACGCGGAGCTGGGGGGAGTGCGGATGGCGCCCGTCTCGAGTCCGGAGGACTGAGGCCCTCGTCATGGAAGAAGCACACGGCGTACATGACTTCGTGGACGATCCGCGAAACCGCGACATCCTCGTCTCCGTGAACGGAGCGCTGGTGCCGCGCGCGGAAGCCACGGTGTCGGTGTTCGACAGCGGCTACCTCCTCGGGGATGGCGTGTGGGAGGGGTTTCGGGTGGTGAAGGGGGGCGTGGCCTTTTTGGACGCCCACCTGGAGCGGCTCTACGCAGGGGCCAAGATGCTCGCCATGGACATCGGCCTCACCCCCTCCGAGATGACCGAGCGCCTCTTCGCCTGCCTCCGCGCCAACGGGATGACGGACGGGGTGCACGTTCGCCTCATGGTGACCCGAGGGATCAAGAAGTCGCCCTACCAAGGTCCGCGCTTCACGGTGGGGACGCCCACGGTGGTGATCATCGCCGAGCACAAAGCCCCCATCCCCGAGATCATCGATCGCGGCCAGAGCCTGGCCACGGTGCACGTGCGGCGCACCGGTCCCGCCGAGCAGGACCAAAAGCTCAACTCCCACTCCAAGCTAAACTGCATCCTGGCTTGCATCCAAGCCGACCAGGTGGGCGCCGACGAAGCGCTGATGCTCGACCCAGCGGGGTTCGTGGCCACCTGCAACTCCACCCACTTCTTCATCGTACGCGGCGGAGAGGTGTGGACCAGCCCCCCGGAGTACTGCCTGGGAGGCATCACCCGGGGGAACATCCTCGAGGTGTGCCGCGAGGCGGGGATTCCAGCGCACGAGCGTCGGTTCTCCCTGTTCGACGTCTACTCCGCCGACGAAGCCTTCCTCACCGGCACCTTCGCCGGGGTGAGCCCGATCCGCGAAGTCGACGGACGCACCCTCCCTGCCTTGCCCGGGCCCGTGACGATGCGGGTCCGCGAGCTATACGGCGCCCTCGTCGCGCGCACTCTGACGGCGATCGCATGACAGCTTCGATTGCGCTCGCCATGTGGTCGGGGCCGCGAAACCTGTCCACCACGATGATGCGGAGCTTCGGTTCCCGCGCCGACACTCGCTGCAGCGACGAGCCCTTCTACGCCGCCTACCTAGACATGACCGGGGTGGAGCACCCCATGCGCTCGGAGATCCTCGAGCATCACGAAAGAGATCCTGCCCGGGTAGCGGAGAGTCTCCTCCCGCCGCCGGGACCGGTGGAGGGGCCCGTCATCCACTATCAGAAGCACATGGCTCACCACATGGTGGAGGGGATGCCGCGAGGCTGGATGAAGCGCGCCCGCCACGTCTTCCTGGTGCGTCACCCCGCCCGCGTCATCGCTTCCTATCTCAAGAAGACGGGCACCGTGAGTCTCGAAGCCATCGGCTTCCCCATTCAGGTCGAGCTCTTCGAAGAGGCGCGCACGCTCACGGGCGAAATCCCGGTGGTGGTCGACAGCGACGCCATCCTTCGGGACCCCCCCGGCCTCCTGGAGAGGCTCTGCCGCGCCATCGACATCCCTTGGGACCCGGCGATGCTGGCCTGGACCCCCGGGCCTAAGCCGGAGGATGGGGCATGGGCGCCCCACTGGTACGACGCGGTGTGGGCCTCTTCAGGCTTCGGGCCCCCGCCCGGAGAGCTTCCGGAAGTGCCGGAAGAGCACCGTGAGGTCTTCACGGCCGCCCTGGAGGGCTACCGAGGGCTGGTGGCCCACCGCCTGGAGTAACGGGAGCGCCGGGAGCCCAGGCATCAGGGGAAGACGTGGTTGCGGCACTTTGCCCAGCCAGAGATCCACTCGTCCCGGGTTCGGGCGGTCACGTTGATCCAACCGTGGCGCAGGGTTCCGTATCGATATTCTACCCCGGGCTCGGCAAAGCCGACGACGAGAGACTCGGGGTGAGGATGCTCGCGAACGATACATCCCATCGGGAAGCTCACCCCTTTGCCGTATCGGCGGTAGTTCGGGTGATGCTTGATGCGCTTTGGATGGAAGTAGTTGATTGGGGCGTGGTTCAGGCAGCCGGCCCATCCTATGCCGAACCTCTCACCGTGCGGAGCACGGACCTTGACCCATCGGCCTTCCACGGCGAGGACGTCGTAGCGCTTCCAAGGACGGAGTTTACCCACGATCTTGGCGCGTAGGCTGGTCCAGGCTCTCACTCGGCACGGCTGTCGGTAGACGACGCTTCCGATATGGGGACGGCCATCGTTGGGATGATGGTGGGGCCCTTTCTCGTCGCAGCCTTTGATCAACGCCACGGCCAGAAGAACGAGAAGCGCTACCGTTGAGAATCGTCCGAGAAACAGGAAGAAGGGACCGAAGGCTTTCTCGAAGCTCCACGCGGCGGCCTTCTTCTTCTCCGCCTCTTCGGCCGCCTGCTTCGCCTTCCACTCCTCGCCGGTATAGAGGGTCCCCCCTAGCTCCCCATGCAGCAGCGGCATTGATCCCTATCTAGTACAATCCGGCACGCCGCGTCATGAAACCGACGCCGGAAAGCGCCCTCTCTTAGCAAGACGGGAGGCGGCCGGCGGTCAGTCAAAAGGCGGAGAGGTGCGAAAGCTCACTTCACTTGTCCGATCCTGCGGACAGCTGAGCTGGGGTTGCACCCTCTGCAAGACGGCGGTCCACGAGGCCGAGGTGCCGCCCGTAGCCCTGCATCACCAACAGGTGCACGAGGGCTTGGCTGAGGTTGTAGACGTACCAGGGGAGGGTGGGCTGAAAGTCGTGGATGGCCGCGATCAGAGCCTGACCGTCGAGGACCTCCCGAAACTCGAAGCGACCTTGGTAGGCTTCGTCGCTGGTGCGGGCCAGGAGCCCTCCGGTGATGAGGTACAGCTGCCGATCCGGAGTGGAGAACTCCGGGGCGGGGGTGAGCTGAAGGAGGGTCCAGCGCAGCCCCCGGAGCCGAAAGAAGATGACCCCGCCCTCGTTCACCTCCGCTTCGAGGAACGGCCACACGAACTTCGGAAGCCAGCGTGCGTACTCGGCCGCCACCCACTCCGCCCCGGTGCCGCGGGGGAGCGGCAGGCGCTGCACGCTCCGCACCGTCCGAGCCTGCTTGAGACGCCGATCGTCGCTGCTCCGGAGGATGCGGCGGGGGTTGTCCAGGAGGTTTCGATCCTCGTCCAGGGAGTTGCGGAGCGCGGTCTCGAAGGGGATCGCTTTGTCCCGCAGTGCGACCTGCAGCCAGTTATCGCCCGGAACCATGGAGTGACGGAGGCTCTCGATGAGCGGGCCCACCAGCGCGTCGGGGGCTCCGCTCACCAGGGACACCCAGGTGCGGGAGAGGGTGGTCGAGAACACGGGCACGCTGAGCATCCGGACCTCTACGTCCAGGACCTGGGCGGTGCGCTCCATCATGGCTCGGTAGGTCATCTGCTCGGGACCCCCGATGTCGAAGCTCTCCCCAAAGGCGCGCTCGTTGCCGATCACCTCCTCGGCGGCTCGGACCACGTCATCGATGGCGATGGGCGCCGACACCGAATCGCACCAGGCGGGCAGGATCATGAAGGGGAGCCGGCGGACCAGGTTCACCATCATGCGCATCGAGGATCCGCCGGGCCCGAGGATGATGCCGGCCCGGATCGCGGTCACGGGCACGGCGCGTCCGGCCAGGGTCCGCTCCACCTCCAGGCGACTGATGAGGTGCCGCGAGAGCTGCTCGTCCGTCTCGTCGGGGCGGATCCCCCCGACGTAGAGGATCTGCTTCACCCCGTTTCGCTCCGCGGCGCGCGCGAAGTTGTCGGCAAGCAGGAGGTCGAGGTCCACAAAGCTGGCCTGGGTCAGCCGGGCTGAGGGCAGCATCGAATGGACGAGGTACACCGCGTAATCGACCCCGCGGAGCGCCTCTTCGACCTCCTTGATGGAGAAGAGGTCGCAGTGGCGCCATCGCGTGCCGGTCTCGCTCTCGATCTGGGCCCGGGTGGGGGAGCGGGTCAGCCCTACCACCTCGAAACGCTGAGTGAGGGCACGACGCAGCGCCTGGCCGACGAAGCCGGTGGCCCCCGCGATGGCCATCACGGGGAGGGAGGGACGGTCGGTGCTCACGCCGGGAAGGTGCCGGCCCGGCAGGTTCGGGCCAAACGAGATCGCGCCCTCGCTCGCCCGAGACCCGCGCGATGCGCTACCTCTCGCGTCCGTGAAGCC
This sequence comes from Myxococcota bacterium, assembly GCA_039819565.1. Taxonomy (GTDB): domain Bacteria; phylum Myxococcota; class Kuafuiibacteriia; order Kuafuiibacteriales; family Kuafuiibacteriaceae; genus JAHQVK01. The sequence goes on from JBCBRU010000218.1 coordinate 7,959, forward strand.
GGTCGTGACGCGAGCCCAGATGCGGGCGCTGGACGCTGACGCCATCGAGGCGGTGGGCATCCCCTCTCTCACCCTCATGGAGGTGGCCGGTCGCGCCGTGGCGGAGGCGGCCGAAGCTTTGGCCTACGCGGAGGGCTCCGGACGGGTGATCGCGGTGGCGGGCACCGGGAACAACGGCGCCGACGCGGTAGTGGCCGCCCGGCACCTTCGCGAGCGTGGCCTCGAGGTGGAGCTTGTCGTCCTCGGCGCCGAGGACGCCCTCACGCCCGACGCTCGACATCAGCTCGAGGTCGCCCAGCGCCTGGGCCTCAGCGCTCTGATCCTCGAGGAGAAGGCGGCCGTGGCCGCGGTGGAGGCCAGCCTTCGCGAGCCCGGAGTGGTGATCGACGGCTTATTCGGGGTGGGGCTCTCGAGGGCCATCGAGGGCTGGCGTCGGGCCGCGGTGGAGCGCATCGAGGTCCATCCTCACCCGGTGGTGGCGGTGGACATTCCCAGCGGGGTGGACGCCGACACCGGAGCGGTCCTCGGGGAAGCGGTCACCGCGGACGTCACCGTGACCTTTCAGTATGCGAAGGCTGGATTGCTTTTCTATCCAGGTCGGAGTCGCGCCGGCGAGCTCCGGGTGGTGGACATCGGCATTCCTCCCTCGCGGCTCCCCAAGCTCGCCCCCGAGGCTGGCCCCGTGGCGGGGTGGCTGGAGGAAGATACTCTGCAAGAAGCCTTGCCGCCTCGAGCCGGAGACGCCCACAAGGGCACCTTTGGACATCTGCTCGTGGTGGCGGGCGCGCCCGACCGCCCGGGCTCCGCGCTCCTCGCGGCGCGGGCGGCGGCGCGGGCGGGGGCGGGTCTCGTCACCTTGGGCAGCGACGCGGAGACGATCCGTCGTCTGGCTCCCACCCTGGTCGAGATCATGGGTCTCACGGTGGGAGAGGGGCGTCCCGACGCGCAGGCGGTGCGGGCGGCGCTGCCCGGTCGCACCGCGGTCGCCCTCGGACCGTCTCTCGCCCCGGACGCCGAGACCGCGTCCTTTCTGCGGGCGGTGTTGGAAGATCAGGTCGTGCCCGCGGTCCTCGACGCGGGAGCGCTCAGTGCGCTCGGGCCCATGGGGGGGTGGATCCGCAACCGCAAGGGTCCGACCGTCATCACTCCGCACCCTGGGGAGGCGGGGCGGATGCTGGGCCTCGACTCCGCGGGGGTGCAGTCGGATCGGATCGCCTCCGCCCGCCGCCTGGCCGACCAGACCGGCGCCATCGCGGTGCTCAAGGGAGCCACCACGGTGATCGCGGAGCCGAACGGCCTCGTGGCCCTGTCCACGCGCGGAAACCCGGGCCTGGCCACGGGAGGGACCGGGGACGTGCTCGTCGGCGTGATCGGCGCTCTCCTCGCCCAAGGGGTGGAACCCGGCCTGGCGGCTCGGGCGGGGGTGGAGCTTCACGGTCTGGCTGGAGATCGCGCGGCCGAGCAGCTCGGAGAGCGAGCGGTGGTGGCTTCGGACGTGGTGCGAGCGCTGGCCGGTCCCATCGACGGGATCGACGGTTTGGGGGCCGAGCCGTGAGCGGTGATGGGAGCGAGCGCCTGGAGCGGAGCTTCCTCGGCCTCGACCGGGATCAGGTCCTGCGCTTCGCGGCGGGGCTCGCCCGGATCGTCTCCCGAGCCGGAGCCCCGCAGAGCGTCACCATCGGTTTGGGCGGCGAGCTGGGGGCCGGGAAAACGACCTTCGCTCAGGGCTTTGTCGGGGCGCTCCCGGGGGCTCGCCCTGAGTCGGTCACCTCACCGACGTACGCGATCGTGCAGAACTACGACACGACCCCGCCCGTTCGGCACGCCGACCTGTACAGGATCGGGTCGATGGAGGAGCTCGACGCGATCGGCTTCGCGGAAGCGATGGCTGAGCCCGGTCTCAACCTCGTGGAGTGGTACGGGCGGGTCCCGGACGCCCTTCCCGAGGAGCGGCTGGAGATCGAGCTTGCCGGAGGTCCTGACGACGTGCGGGATATCCGGGCCCGAGCCCACGGCGCTCGAGTCGTACCTCTGCTACGGAGTGCCCCCAAGCCATGAGCCGCCCCAACCCGATCCCTGTCCCCTTGCTGGCCCTCGCCCTCGCCGCCTGCGGCGATGACGGGGGGAGCACCGTGGTCGACGCCGGACCTGCCGACATGGGGATGGTCGCGCCGCCCGATTCGGGTGTCGTGGCCACGTGCCCGATCGCCGAGAACAATCCCTCCTGCCAACAGTCCATGGACTGCCTGGCGGTGGGCGAGGACTTCAGCCAGGCACCGAACTGCGAAGGCTTTTGCCCCGGCTTCTCCGCCAAGATGTGCCTCACCGGGCAGTGCCAGACCCCAGCCACGATCGAGGCCAACGAGCCCATCACGCTCAACGTGGACGTCGGAGGGCTGGTCAACGACATCTCCTTCCTCGCCCGCATGGCCATCGATGCGGAGACGGCCGGGGGCGCGAGCATCGGTTGCGCCGAAGTCATGGCGAACCCCAAGGGCTTCTTCCAGGAGCCCTGCTTCAACATCACCGACGTTCGTACGACGGGGACGTCCGGTTTCTCCGGAACCGTGTTCCCGCTTCCGTTCTCTCGCATCCAGGCCGACCGAAAGGTGATCTTCGTCGTTTACGGCTTCGCTGACGATGACACCATGGTCGACCCCCTCGGGATTTCATGCACGGAGGTCGATGTACCGCCGGCTGGGTCCCAGGGAATGACGCAACAAGTCGGAGCCAACAACATGACCCGGATCTTGTAGTGACAGGTCCCGCGTCATCCACTATGGGGGTCCGTCCAGGCGCGTCGCCCGGCACCCCTCACTCACTCGAGAGCGCATGATGATGGCCGAAACCGAGGAAGGCACGAAAACTGCCGAAACCACCCCCGTCGCTACGGACGCCGTAGAGACGCCGCAGCCCGAAACGAATGGGCATGCGGAGGGAGGCGAAGCCGACTCGGCGCCAGCCGATCCCGAACAGGTTGCCGCCGCTCCCGAAGCTGCGGAGACCGAGGCGGTCGTGGAGGCGGCTGCAGCCGAGGATGCCCCCGCGCCCGAGGCGGGATCCGAGCCGGCGGCGGTCGAGGCGGCTCGCGAAGCTGCGGCCGAGGCGGCTCCCGAAGCCACAGCCGAGGCTGGAGCCGAAGAGGCGCCCGAGCTTCAGGTGGGGGCCCCCGAGCTCCCCACGGACGAGATGTCCTTCGCCGAGATGTTCGAGCTCGCGGAGAAGCAGTCCGAAGAGAAGCGTAAGAAGCTCAAGGAGGCCTTGGGGGGCAACATCCGCCCCGGCCAGGTCATCTTCGCGAAGGTGGTCGGCTTCACCGCCGACTCGGTCTTCGTCGACGTGGGTGCCAAGGCCGAAGGGGTCATCGCCAAGAGCGAACTCGCCGACGAGGAGACGGGCGAGCTCGACCTCAAGGAAGGCGACAAGATCGAGGCCCGCATCCGCAAGATCGACGGCGGAACGGTCATCCTCACCAAGGTCCTCCCGCACCAGTCTCTCAAGAACCGCGAGGAGCTCCGCGAGGCCCACCGTCAGGGCATCCCGGTCGAGGCGCGGGTGACCGGCCAGAACAAGGGCGGCTACGACGTGGAGCTCAACGGGCTTCGCGCCTTCTGCCCCGCCTCACAAATCGACTTGCGGCCCTCGAAGGACACCGTCTACGTCGGCAACAAGTACCCCTTCAAGATCACCGAGTTCAAAGACGGCGGAAAGAACATCGTCGTCTCTCGCCGCGCGGTCCTCCTCGAGGAGAACCAGCGCCGGGCCAAAGAGACGCTGGCCACCCTCAACCCCGGCGACATCGTCGACGGCGTGGTGACCTCCGTTCGAGACTACGGCGCCTTCGTGGACATTGGCGGCATCGAAGGTCTGGTTCACATGTCCGAGATCAGCCACGGTCACATCGGCAAGCCGAGTGACAAGCTGAAGAAGGACTTCTTGGTGAAGGCCAAGGTCCTCAAGATCGAGGACGGCAAGAAGGCGGGCGAGAAGAAGATCAGCCTGTCCATGAAGGCTCTCGAGGAGGATCCTTGGGAGCGGGCCCAGGCCGAGATTCGCGAGGGCATGAAGGTTCGTGGGCACGTGGCCCGCATTCAGTCCTTCGGCGCCTTCGTGGAGATCTTCCCCGGCGTCGACGGCCTCGTTCACGTCTCCAACATGAAGCTCGGCGAGCGCGTCTCGAACCCGAACGACGTGGTGAAGAAGGGCGAGGAGGTCGAGGCCACCGTCATCTCCGTCGACTGGCAGAAGAAGCGCATCGGTCTCTCACTGGCCAAGACCCCGGCCGAGCTCGCCAATGAGCTCCGCAAGGGCTCGGTGGTCGAGGGCACCATCGACAAGATCGAGTCCTTCGGCCTCTTCGTGAAGCTTCCCAACGACGCTCGCGGCCTCGTGCCGGCGGCCGAGACGGGCACCCAGCGCGGCTCCGACCTCAGCAAGGAGTTCAAGGTGGGGGACAAGGCGAAGGTCACGATCCTCGACGTCGACGCCAAGAACGGAAAGATCCGCCTCTCCATCCGCGCCGCCAAGCAGGCCGAGGAGCGGGCCGAATTCGAGGGCTTCCTCGGGAGCGGCAAGGACAAAGGCAAGGGCCTCGGCACCCTCGGCGACCTGTTCAAGGACAAGCTCGCCAACCTCAACAAGTAAGCGGGCCCCGGGTCGGCGCAGCCGCCCCACCCGCCTTCGCGGGGTGAGACCCCGCTGCGCGCTTCGCTTTCTCGCGGGCCCCGGGTCGGCGCAGCCGCCCCACCCGCCTTCGCGGGGTGAGAC
>JBCBRU010000219.1:0-12716 GCA_039819565.1 Myxococcota bacterium
GCAGGGGGCTACATTTACGAGATCGACCTCTCGGGCGATCGCATCACCCTCGCCTGGAACACCGACCCCGCGTTCGGGTTGATGAAGATGTCGAGGTCATAGATGGGCCGATCGAAGGTGAAGTGATACTCATCGGCGATATCGATCCCAGCCGCCTGCTCTCGAGTGAGACCCGCGAGTCCGCCGACATACGGCTCGAAGGCATCGAACGCGGGGTCGGTGTTCCAGGCGAGGGTGATGCGATCGCCCGAGAGGTCGATCTCGTAAATGTAGCCCCCTGCCCCGCCGGGCACCTCGACACCCGGACCCACCGATCCTGGGACGGCCTGGAAGAATGGGGTCAGGCTTCCCCGGTCGTTGAAGTAGTTTTGAAGGGTGAAGCTGAGCCCACCCAGACCACGGGCGGCGGACGGACTCGGGCGACCCACGACGATCTCGGCGTTAAATCCGTCCCCGATTCGCGTTCCCCCCGGCACGGCGATCACGAGGGTATACGGATCCGCGAAGTAGTATTCCGGAACCAAGGTTCCGTCAGCGCTCACGGAGATATCCAGGTCATAGATCGGGCGGTCGAACGTGAAATGGTATTCATCCGCGATATCGATCGCCGACGCTTGTTCCGGGGTGAGGCCCGCCAGCTTACCTACAAAGGGCTCGAAGACATCGAAGGAGGGGTCAGCGTTCCATGCCAGGGTGATGCCATCCGCGGCGAGGTCGATCTCGTAGATGTACCCTCCGGGGCCGCCCGGAACCTCAACCCCGGAGCCTACGGAGCCGGGGATTGCCCCAAAGAAGGGAGTCAGCGTCCCCCGGTCGTTAAAGTAGTTTTGAAGCGTAAAGCTAAGCCCTCCCAAGTCGCTCGGCAAGGACCCGCTGGCCCCCCCGATCACGATCTCGGCATTGAAGCCGTCTCCGATGGCCGTACCGCCGGGCACCGCGACGACGAGGGTGTAGGGGTCCGCAAAGTAGTACTCGGGGACGAGGGCCTGCTCGGACGAGATATGGATATCGAGCTCATAGATGGGGCGGTCGAAGGTGAAGTGGTATTCGTCCGCGATGTCGATGGCGGCGGCCTGATCCCGGCTGAGACCGGCGAGCTGACCTACGTAAGGCTCGAAGACATCGAACGCCGGATCCGTATTCCAGGCCATGGAGATGGCGTCGTCCGAAAGGTCGATCTCGTAGATGTAGCCGCCCGGGCCGCCCGCCACTTCCACGCCCGAGCCTACCGATCCAGGAATGGCTCCAAAGAAGGGAATAAGGGTGCCCCTGTCGTTGAAGTAGTTTTGGAGCGTGAAGTTCAGACCCCGAAGACTCCGGGCGGGGCGAGGGCCCCCATCTTCGGCGGTGGCCAAAGCGGGCGCGAGTGAAACTGTGGCCGTGACGGCGCACGCAGATAGGAAACGGAATGCAACTTTCATCGTGGACCTCCTCGCGCGTAGAAAGTGCACGTTCACCTAGAACGGTCCATGTCGCCCGCAGCATCGTCCCATGCACGAGGTGAATCGTTGCGAGACCCCCGAATCCGGGAGCTGGGAGGGCGAGCTCAACCCGTCGCGGGGAACACCGAACATCGGACCGGGAGAGACGATCGGGAGGTCGGGTCGGTGCGCCGAGAGGCTCAGGTCTCTCGGAATCGAACTCGAAGAGGATGGCGGTGACGAGCTCGTTCGATTCGGAAGGTGAGCCATCGAGCTGGCTGGCGCGGCCGCTCTTCCATCTCGAAGGCGCGGACCACCTCGCCGCCGTCGCGATTCAGGAGTATCTCCTCGGGTCCCTTGCTCTGACAACGGTCGTCCTCCCGCTCCTCTCCGCGATCACGGGGGAGTACCGATTTCTCCTGGTCTGGGGGGTGGGGGTGGTCACGTTGCTTCCGGGCATCCTCGCGCTACGCCAGGGGCGCCTCCGCGAGGCTCAGAAGTACACGCTTGGCTATCTGGCCATCATCTCGACCTCGTTCGCGGTGGGGATTCCGAACACCCACAGTGAGATATTCCTGGCCACTAACCTCCCCGCTCTCTACCTCTGGATCCCTTCCCGCCATGCGGGACTTCGAAGTCGAGCCCTCGTCGCGTTCGTTGGCCTCTATCTCGTCCTCGCCTTCTTGGTGGGACCGAGGGTCCCTCCTCTGGAGGCTTCCACCGAAGCCATCGTGCGGGGTGTATTCTGGGTCTTCATTCCGGTCGACCTCCTCGTGACCGTGTCTTCTTTGCTGGCCGCCCGGGATGCCCAAGAAAAGGCGCTCGCCGGCGCTCGCGACGCCGCCGAGGCCAGCGCTCGGGTCAAGACCAGGATCCTCAACTCGGTGGCTCACGAGCTCCGGAGCCCCCTCTCCGCGGCCATCGGACTCCTAGCGGAGAGCAAGGCATCCCCCACCCTCGCAGAGGACAACGTTGCCGTGGTGCTCGAGCAGGTCGAGCAGGCTCTGAGCCGCACCACCGACCTGCTCGACTTTGCCCGCCTGGAAGGTGCCCTGCTCCCTCCAGCCACTCCAAGAGCCAACAACCCAGCCACGATCTTGACGAGCTTGGTGGGCGCACATGCGCCTGACATGAGGCTCCAGCTTCTCTCGCCGGAGCTCGACAGGACATACCTCCTCGACGGGAACGCGCTCCGACGCATCGTCACCCACCTGCTGTCGAACGCCGTCCGCTACGGTGGGGGGCGAGGATGGGTCCGCGCCGAGGTGCGGGGGTCAGCTCTCATCGTTCAGGTCGAGGACCTCGGACCGGGTATCCCGGAGGGTACCGAGTCGGTCTTCGAGCCCATGGAGACCCTATCGGCGGGAGCGGACGATGCGCGAGTGGGTCAAGGGATGGGTTTGGCGCTGGCGAGAGGTCTCGCTCACCGCAACCGCGGTGACGTCGAGCTCCTTCCGTCCCCGGAGGGGGCGGGGGCTCATTTCGAGCTGCGACTCCCCTGCGTCCCGGGGGGCGCCGAGAATGAAGCGCCGAGCATCCCCCTTCGGCTCAGAGTCCTCGTGGTCGAGGATGAGCAGGTCAGCCGACTGATCGTGTCTCGAACCCTGAAGCGGATGGGATGTGAGGTTGAGATCGCCAGGGACGGCATCGAAGGATTAGCATCGGTGCGAAACAGCGGCCCCTTCGACTTGGTGCTGATGGATATCCGGATGCCGAGAATGGATGGGCTCACGGCCACCCGCCTGATCAAGCAAGAACTCACTCCCCCTCCGGTGGTGGCGCTAACCGCCAACGCCTTGGCGGGGGATGAGGAGAGATGCCGAGATGCCGGGATGGATGAGTTCATGGCCAAGCCGCTGAACCAGGAGGCTCTCCTGAGCGTCTTGGGTCACCTCGGCCTGGCGGGCGCACCTGAGTCAGGACTTGGTTGAGACTCTAGGCCGAGCGGCCAGCGCCGCCCCGGCCAGGATGAAGACAACCCCTCCCACGGCCAGGGGGCTCACCCGGTCGTCCTTGACCCAAGCCCCCAAGACCAAAGCCACCACGGGCAGGAGGTAGGTGATGAGGGAGGCGCGCGTCGACCCCACCCGTCCGATGAGTTGCGCCATCAGAGCGAAGGCCACGCCGGTCCCGACCGTGCCGAGCACGATGACGGAGAGCCAAGGAACCCACTCGAACCGGACCGCAGGCAGGCCAACCAAGCCCAGGGGCGCCGTCCATAGGGTAGCCAAGGCAAGCATGCGGGCCATGACGTTGACCGACCCGTACTTGCGCTGCAGCGGGGGCGCGAGGTGAACGCTGATGCCGTAGCATAGGGTTGCCGCCAAAACCATGACCACTCCGGCCGCTTGGTTGGTCCCCTCCCCGAGAGACGGCGCGCTGATGAGAACAATACCCGCGAACCCCACCGCGATACCCAGCCACTGCGTAGAGTTGGGCGTCCGCCCCAAAAACAAGGCGGCAATCAGGGCCGCCACGATGGGCGTGGCGCCGTTGAGCAGCCCCGCCACCGCCGAGTTGATGTGCTGCTCAGCCAAGGGGAACAGCGTGAAGGGGACGGCAACCCACAGGAGAGACATCGCGATCATCCGTCCACGGTCGCGGGCTTCGAATCGAACCCGCTCTCGCGGAAGGCAGGCCAAAACGAGGGCGCCGAGTCCAACCCGGGCGAAGGTGACAACCCCCGGGGGCATCGCTTCCAGGCCGAGCGCGATCAGGAGGAAGGAAGAGCCCCATACACAGGCGAGGGCTGCGAAGAGCGTCCAGTCGACGAAGACCAAGTGACCTTCCTCGACGGAGAGCAGAGAGGGCGCCGCCGCCGGCGGACGAAGCGAGAGGTCGTGTGCCACACAACGAGGGTGCCGCTCCTTTCCTTTAAGAAAAAGTTCGTTCTTCTTGAGCCCACTCTTAAGCTACACTTAAACCGAGATGGACGTCACGCTGCATCAGCTTCGCCTCCTCACGCAGGTCCGTACCCACGGCACGGTGTCCGCTGCCGCAGCCGCGATGCGATGCACGCCGTCGGCCGCCTCACAGCAGCTGAGCGCCCTCGAGGCCGTCGTGGGTTCTCCGGTCGTGCAGCGACTGGGGCGAGGCGTCCAGCTGACGGACGCGGGTCACGCGTTGGTTCGCCACGCCGACCTCATCCTCAAACACCTCGAGGCCGCCCGGGCCGACATGGAGCAGATGCGCGGCGACATCGTGGGCACGCTGCGCGTGGGCGTTCTGGAATCCCTCACGTCCAGGGTCCTGCCAGATCTTCTGACCGTACTCCGGGACCGACACCCTGATCTGACGCCGAAGACCTTTCAAGTGGAGAGCTTCGCCCATCAACGCATCCTGTCGGGAGAGCTCGACGGAGCTTTCGTCGTCGACTATCCCGCCGCTCCGACCCGACGCGACCAGGGGATCTCGCACCACTTCGTCTGCAGAGACTGGTTTCATATCGTCGTGCCCGCCGATGATCCTCTGACCGGACCCACGAGTCCGCTCGGCGCCCTGGAGGGGCGCCCGATGATCTCATCATCCGAGCGGCAGGAATGCGGTCGCTGCGTAGCGTCGGCCTGTCGGAGCGCGGGCTTCGAGCCCAAGGTCATGCACGAAGTGGATAACTATCCCAGCGTGCTCAACCTCGTGGCGGCCGGGGCGGGCGTAGCTTTGGTGCCCGGCCTCGGACTGCTCAACGTGCCCGACGGCGTTCGTCTGATCGAACCCGTAGGCGGCTTCTGCCGGCACGTAGAGTTCGCGTTTCGGGAGAGCGGAGCGGAGCGTCCTTCCCTCCAGGCTTTCCTCGCCGGTCTCGATGACGTGGCGGAGGAAGCGGGGCTCGACCGTTGTCAAAACGAAAAGCGGTCGGAGAAATCCTCACCCCGCTCTCCGTGGGTCGTTCCCGCCTAGCGCCGCCAGAACGCTGATAGAAACGCGTTAGCTAGGATCAACGTAGGACCGGGGGCGTGAGGACCTTTGCCGATCACCTCCTTCCAGCCCTTCGATCCTCTGAGCTTAGTCCTGACCGGCGGCGGCCCCCCTCATCGTTCTCCGGGCGGGCTGTCCCTTCTCCTCGACGCTCACTTCGCGAGCTACGCCTACCACTCGCTCGAGTACCGGGGAGCGGTCGTTGCAACGCCACGCGAAGACCTGCTCGAGAAAGGCGGAGTTCGCCTCGAGCGTGACGTAGGCCGCTCCGGTGATGCGTAGGTGTCGGACGGCGTCGGGAAGAATGGCGACGCCCACCCCGGCCGCGGCTAGGCTGACGGCGGTGACCGTCTCGCGGACCTCTTGCGCAACCTCGGGGCGAAAGCCCGCCTCGTGGCACAACTCCCTCACCTTCTGATGCAGGATAGATTGCCCTTGGGACGGGTGCATGAGGAACCGCTCACCTTGCAAGTCTTGCATGTGGACCTGGCGTCTTCGCGCGAGCCGATGACGGCGCGACATGGCCACCACCAGGGGCATGCGCCTCAGCCGTTCGACCTCGAGCAGGGGTGATGCCCGCCCCGGATCGAGGAGACTGAGGACCGCGAGATCCGTCCGGCCAGCGAGAAGCGACTCCTCCTGCTCGGGACTGAGGCGCTCGCTCTCGATGACCAGCCGCACCTCGGGGAGCACCTGTCGAACCCGCTCCACGAGGCGGGGCAACAGGGCGTACGTTGCCGAGCCGACAAACGAAACCACGACCTGACCGGCCTCGCCTCGATCCACGCGCTGAACCTCCTGGCGTGCGACCTCCATCTCGAGGAGAACGCCGCGGGCGCGCGTGAGGAGGGCATCGCCAGCCGGCGTGAGGCTCACCCGGCGCGTAGAGCGCGCGAACAAGGACACCCCAAGGTCGTCCTCGAGGGCCTTGATCTGCTGAGACAGCGGAGGTTGCGAGATGTGGAGGCGGCGCGCCGCTCGGCCGAAGTGTCGCTCTTCGGCGACCGCCACGAAGTACTGAAGCTGCCGAAAATTCATATGCTCCTCATATCAATAAGGCGCCCATTATATATTGGACGCGACAGGTCGAGTTCTTCACGATCGAGGCCGTGAGTCAGCCGTGCATCATCACCGTGGCCATCACCGGGTCCGTCCCCAAGAAGAGCGACAATCCGGCCGTCCCTATCACCCCCGCGGAGCAGGTTGAGTCGACCCACGAAGCCTTCGAGGCCGGAGCGGCCTTGGTGCATCTCCACGTTCGCGAGGATGACGGCAGCACGAGCGCGAACCCCGAGCGCTTCGCCGAGGTGCTGGAGGGCATTCGACGGCGGTGCCCCGGGATGATCATCCAGTTCTCCACCGGAGGACGATCCGCGTCGGGGGCGATGCGGGGAGGAATGCTGGACTTGAGGCCGGACATGGCCTCGCTGGCCACGGGGTCCTGCAACTTTCCGACGATGGTCTACGACAACCCTCCCGCCCTGATTGAAACCCTCGCGAGCAAGATGCGCAGTTTCGAGATCAAACCCGAGATCGAGGTTTTCGATCTCGCGATGCTCTTCAACGCCGCGCGGTACGTGCAGGAAGGGCTGCTGGAGAGCCCGCTTCACGTCCAGTTCGTCATGGGCGTCAAGAACGCGCTACCTGCACGTCGCGACCTCCTCGAGACCCAGGTCCGTCTGCTCGAGGAGCTGCTGCCCAACGCCACCTGGGTTGCGGCCGGCATCGGACGACACCAGCTCGAGGTCAACCGCTGGAGCCTGGAGCTCGGGGGGCATCTCCGCACGGGGCTCGAGGACAACATACGTTTGGACAAGCACACGCTCGCTTCGTCCAACGCCGCATTGGTCGAGCGAGCGGTTGAGCTCGCTCGAGAGCACGGCCGTCGCCCCGCCACACCTTCCGAGGCGCGCGCGATCCTTGGGTTAACGCCCGGAACCTAGAATTTCACATATCGGAGGGGGAGGACACCATGAGCACCGTAACTATCGAGAACATCACTCGCATCTTCGAGGCGTCGCTGAGCCCCGACATGAATCCGCGCGCGCGGGAGGTCCTGATCCATTTGGTTCGACATCTTCACGCTTTTGCTCGCGAGGTCCATCTCACCCATGAAGACTGGCTGGTGGGCATCGACTACCTCACTCGAGCCGCGCGCCTCACGGACGACAAGCGCAACGAGTTCATCCTGATCTCGGACGTACTCGGACTCGAGAGCCTGGTGGATGCCATCTCTCACGACGCGCGCGGCTCGGAGACGGAGTCCGCCGTTCTCGGCCCCTTCTATCGGGAGGGCGCCCCGAAGTACGGACGTGACGAGACCATCTCGCAACGGGGAGCTCAAGATGGCGCCTCCGTGCGTATCCAGGGTCGAGTCATGGACGGGGACGGACGACCTGTTCCGGAAGCCACCCTCGACGTCTGGGAGACTGGGCCGGAGGGCCTCTACGAACAGCAAGATCCGGAGCAGCCGGACATGAACCTAAGGGGTGTCTTCAGCGTCGACTCGCGGGGAACTTACGTGCTCCGCGCCGTTAAACCGGTGAGCTACCCCATTCCCTACGACGGCCCCACCGGAGATCTGTTGAAGGTCATGGGTCGTCACCCCTACCGGCCCGCCCATATCCACATGATCGTTCGCGCTCCGGGCTACAAGGCGCTGGTCTCCCAGATCTACGATCGCGAGGACCCGTACATCGAGAGCGACTCGGTGTACTCCGTAAAGGGCTCACTCCTCATCGACTTCGAGCGCGCTCCGGAGGGCTCCGATGTGGAGTTCTTGGTTCGTCACGACGTCATTCTGAAGCGGACGGAGGCCGCATGAGTATTGCCGCCATCGAGGCTATCCCTATACGCCTCGAACGACGCCGTCCGGTTCGCTTCGCCAACGGTGAGGTCTCGACGGCGGAGCACGTGCTCGTACGGGTCGTCGCGGATGACGGCGCCGTCGGGGTGGCCGAAGCCTCGCCGCGGCCTATGACCTACGGGGATACGCCAGGAGCGGTCGTGGATGCCCTCCGAACCCTCATCGTCCCCGCGGTGATCGGTGCCGATGAGCGCAATATCGAAGCGGTGCATGGGCGGCTGCGGCACGTCGTGCACAACGTCACCGCCCGCGCCGCTTTAGACGTGGCCCTATGGGATTTGAAAGCTCGACGAGCCCAGCTTCCTCTGGCCGAGCTGCTCGGAGGGTCGACCCGACGCGTCCAAGTCGCTCACCTCCTCGGTTTGGATACCCCCCGCGCGATGGCCGAAGAGGCTGAGGCCGTGGCTCGCGGTTTCGGGGTTCGCGCCTTCAAGGTCAAGGTCGGACAGTCGTTCCGCGAGGACGTGGAGCGGGCCGCGGCGGTCCGCAGCGCCGTCGGCGACGAGGCGACGCTCTACCTCGATGCCAACCACGGATGGACGGCGGAAGAGGCGCTGGCGGTGATGCGGGCCCTCGAACGCGCCCAGATCGAGATCGCCTGGCTCGAGGAACCCACTCCGGCTACGGAGACGGCCGCTCGTCGATGGCTCGTGGAGCGACTCAACCTCCCCGTGGTCGCGGACGAGAGCGCTACGGACCTCGCGAGCGCCGCCTCCGAGCTGACGAGCGGTCGAGCCCACTGGGTCAGCCTCAAGACGGGTCGCACCGGGTTCACCTTCTCCCGTCAAATCGCAGACCTCTCCTTGGGTCTGGGGGCCTCGGTAGTGGTTGGAAGTCAGATCGAGGGCGGCCTGGGCGCGCTCGCCAACCTCCACCTCGCCGCCGCCTTCGGTGCTTGCCATCGATACCCGGCGGAGGTCACCTCGGGCCACGGCTACACCGACGATGTCGTTCCTCCGCTCCCTATCGAGGATGGATGGATAACCGTACCCGACCGCCCCGGTCTGGGCCTCGATATCCAAGAGGAACGACTTCAAGCGTTGAGGATGGATCGATGAAGTATCTGGTGCGCATGAGAGTCACGCCTCCGAGGGAGCCCCACCCGGAGTTCGAACGTAGAAAACAGGAAGAGAAGGCGATGGCCCTCCGCCTTCAGCGCGAAGGGACCTGGGTCCACCTGTGGAGAGTGGTGGGGGCCTATGAAAACTATAGCGTGTTCGAGGTGGCGGATCACGATGCCCTGCATGAACTCCTCATGGGTTTACCCCTCGCTCCGTGGCTTGACCACCAGGTGGTCCCGCTCGCCGTGCATCCCTCCTCACTCGAGGCGAACCCGTGACCGGACGGGCCAGGCTGACCTGCTCGACGGACGGAGCCGAGACCGCACCCCCTCTGGTCCTCCTTCACTCTCTCGGCCTCGACAGCTCCATGTGGACCGCTCAGGCCGAGGCCTGGGCACGCACCCACCGGGTGATATGCGTCGACCTCCCGGGCCACGGTCGATCTCAGGACGTGGCCTGCCCTGAGACCCTCGCCGGCCTCGCCGATATCGTTCTCGAGACCATCGATCACACCCTCGCCGGGCGATTCGACCTGTGCGGCTTGTCTCTCGGGGGTCAGATCGCCCTCTATCTCGCGGCGCACGCTCCGAAGCGGGTCCGGCGACTGGTGGCCTGCGCGACCGCAGCCAAAATCGGGACCGCCGAGAGCTGGAACGAGCGCGCCGCCGCCGTTCGTACCGGAGGCCTAGAGAAGATCGCCGACATGGCTCTCGAGCGCTTCTTTAGCCCCTCATTTCGAACTCAGGCTCCGGATACATATGCAGGCGCGCGAGCGACGCTCCTCGCCGTTGACTCGGGCGCCTACCTCGCGTGCTGCGCCGCTATACGAGATGCGGACCTCAGGCCCGTCGTGCCGTCCATTGCGGCCCCCACCCTCGTCCTGGCCGGGGAGGTCGATGTCTCGACCCCGCCCGCCGTGATGGGCGAGCTGGCGCGCCGTCTCCCCGACGCGGAGTTCGAAGTGCTTCCCGGGGTGGGACATATTTTTGCCCTGGAGTCGGCCCGGGAAGTCTCCTCCAGAGTGGGTCGATTTCTGAGCCGCGCCTGACCTCTTGCTTCGCTCGACTCGAACATCTCTGGAGAGCCAGCGGCCTCAAGCCTGCTCCTTTGATCGAGCAGCCGACACGGCTGGGGCGAAAACCCCCTCGCCACCTATGCAACTCATCACCCTGACGGGAAACCTGAGCGCTGATCAAAATCTCGCGTGAGTGACCTCGGCGTGGACGTGTGGGCTCGGGTCGTGCTGGCCCCTTGTGACCAATTCGAGCGCGAAGCGCGCCCGTGCGAGCCGAGCCCAAAGGGACCGGCGAGGCGCCGCGCGAGTTTTTGGTCACGCTCTAGAGCACCGGATCGACGGCGACCCGATTCCGCCCCTGAGACTTGGCAAGATACATACACGCGTCGGCGCGTTGGACCAAGTCGTCGACGTCGTCACCCGGCCGGAGCACCGCCACTCCGAAGGAGGCGGTGACAGGGATGGGGCGCCCCTCGAGGTCGTGAACGATGAGGTCCTCGAGGGTGCGGCGCAGACGCTCCGCGATGCCGAGACCTTGCTCATGGTTCGTATGGGGCAAGGCCACCACGAACTCCTCTCCGCCCCAGCGCGCCGCGAGGTCGTGCCCCCGCACGAAGCCCGAGAGCATCTTCCCGACCGCAGCGAGGACCAGGTCGCCACCCGCGTGACCGTGGGTGTCATTGATCCGCTTGAAGTGATCGACGTCGAAGAGAAGCAAGGCAAGCTGACCGACTCGGCCGGTCGGGGGGAGATGGGGGGAGAGCGAATCCATGAACGCCCGACGGTTATAAAGACCGGTGAGGGGGTCGGTGGTAGCCAGGCGTCGTGACTCCTCCACGAGAAGCGTCATGCGAAGCGGGCCGCCGAGCTCGGAGCTGACCACGTCGAGAAGGCGCTCGCTCTCTCCGTCGCCATGTTCCCGACACGGGGCGAGGGCGATCGACCCGATGTGGAGAGAACCGACCCTCACCTCCCGCACGATCGGAGGACCGCCGCCGGCGTCGGGAGAGGCATCCTCGTCTTCGACCAGGGTCAACCCGGCCACATCACTCAACGAGAGCGCGTCACGAACCTCGGACACGCAGTCCTCGACGCAGGATGGATTGACGTGAATACCAACCTGCTCGGGTTCCTGGGTGGAGAGGGCAAGCCAGCGGTAGCTGGTCACCTGGGCCAGCAGCTGGGCGAGGAGATCGAAGAGGCGGGCCACGCTCGCGCTGTTGGCGAGCGCCCGCACTTCTGAGACGAGCACCGAGTCGAAGAGGGCGGCGTCGAGATGTCGAGCAATGCGATCGCGAACGTCCCCGTCATCGCGGTCCAGACGAACCAACCCCTCGCATCCCTTGAGCTCCCGGAGTTCCCGGGCCAGCGTCCGCACCAGCTCCCCGACCCGACCCTTGCGTACGAAGGCGGCTCCCGCTCGCTCGGCCCAGAACCGGTTTCGGGGCTCATCTTCGGCGCACAGAACAACGGGGATATCGTTGGTCGAAGGCTCGGATCGAAGCAGGTGGCAGAGCGGGACCCCAGAGATACTCCGCATCCAGAGATCGGCCACGACGCCGTCCGGTGGCGCGACCAGCGCCATATCTGCTCCCGTCGCCGCGTCCGCCGCGACATCGACTTGATACCCTTGGGCGCGAAGCCGGTCCGCGAGCATCTCACGCTCGCGATCGGACTCGTTGACCAGGAGAACCCGCATCTCGCCCCGGTACAGACGGCGACTCGGTAGGAAGCATGAGGACCGGCGCCCGCTCGGACGCCCTGAAGACCTTCGGACGTCTCAGGCTGACTACGCCTATTCGCGGCTGAGGCCTTCCAGCACGTCGAGCTTGAGGCGCTCCGCTTGCCCGCCCACGAACTTCCACTTTCCCTCCCGCTTCTCCGCCCTCAGCTTGAATCGCATGACGTCCGCGTTGTCGGGCACGAGATCCTGGAGGCCTTCCACGGGCTCACCCCGGGCCACGACGGCCAACACCTCGACGCGAGCCGTGGCTTCCCCGGTCATCTTGACCTCGAGCCTCCGGGTCCAGACGCGCACCCATCCGCGGGGAAGAAGTTTAGAGAGCACGACCTGGCGCACCTCCTCTTTGCCCAAACCTCGGCAGGGCATCCGCGAGGCGTCGCCCTCTCGCAGCGCTTCCGCGAAGGGACGAGCTGTCGCGCAGAAGTCCTCCGCCAGCACCGCCACCACCCCGCCCGTATCGCGTTCGTTGGCCGCGGAGCGGGCTGCGTCCACGAGAGCGCGCAGCTGGTCTTTGTCGGACCCGCGGGTGCAGCCGGTGGACAGGCTGACCAAGGAGAGGACGACGACGGCCCGCCAAGGACGGAAGCGCGTCACGATCTCAACCTCCTCGGGTTGGACAGGACCGCGGCGCCGGGCTGCGGTCGCGAGGCTCGCTCAGATTTTGAAGCTCGAAGTGGCGGTGAAACTGAGCAAC
>JBCBRU010000220.1:0-12537 GCA_039819565.1 Myxococcota bacterium
CAAAGAGCGCACTCGCCAAGGCCACGGAGATGACGGGCGAGGCTGAGGCCACTTTGGTCCAGGTGGACCCTGCTAGGGAACCCTCTCGCCGATCCGGGCATCGTCGGAGTCACGGCCGGGGCCAGCTTGGGCGCGGTCCTCGTCATCGTCCTCGGGGAGGGACTTCTCCTTTCTTGGACGCGGCTCTTGGGCATGTTCTCTCTCCCCTCCGCGGCCTTCCTCGGAGCCTTGCTCTTCACCTTGGCGCTCTATCGGGTCGCCACTCGCTCCGGACGCACATCAATAGCCACGATGCTCTTGGCGGGGCTCGCGCTCGCGGCCTTGGCGATGGCGCTGACCGGTCTCCTCGTGTTTACCGCCGATGATCTCCAGCTGCGCGAGCTCACCTTCTGGCAACTGGGCTCCCTAGCAGGGTCCACCTGGACCAAAGTGGCCTCAGCCTCGCCCGTCATCTCCGTGGCCTTGGCGAGTGCGCTCTTTGCCGCCAAGGGCCTCAACCGACTGGCTCTCGGTGAAGCGGCCGCCCTCCACATGGGGGTTCCCGTACAGCGGCTCAAGGCCGCCTGCATCGTGCTCATCGCCGCCGCCACGGGCGCCGCCGTGGCGGTGAGCGGAGGCATCGGGTTCGTGGGGATTGTCGTACCGCACGCGCTTCGACTCGCCATCGGACCGGACCATCGCTATCTGCTGCCCGCCTCGGCCCTCCTCGGCGCGGCCATGTTGCTGGTGGCGGACACGATCAGCCGCGTCATCGTCGCCCCGGCCGAGCTCCCCATCGGCATCATCACGGCGTGCATAGGCGCCCCCTTCTTCTTATGGGTGCTCCTTCGCCGACGCGGCTGGCTCGACCTATGATCCTGGAAGCGCGCGATGTGAGAGTTACGCTCTCGGGGACGGAGATTCTCCGCGGCGTGGACGTGAACCTCGGGCCGGGGGAAGTGGTATCTATCCTCGGCCCCAACGGCTCCGGCAAGACAACCTTCCTTCGAGCCTTGACCGGTGAACTCACCTATACCGGCCATATCGCGCTGCACGGGCACGACGTCTCCCGGTCCCGCCCCGTAGCCTTGGCGCAGAACCGAGCGGTTCTTCCTCAGGCCACCGCGCTTTCCTTCCCCTTTACGGTGCGCGAAGTCGTCGAACTCGGGGTCACCAGCGGATATCCCGGAGTCGCCCCCGAGACCCTCCGCGAGCTTCCCCATCGCGCTCTCGCTCGCGTCGACCTCGAGGGCTTTGCGGGACGGCTCTACCAGACGCTCTCAGGCGGAGAGCAGCAGCGCGTCCAGCTCGCCCGGGTGCTCTGCCAGGTCTGGGAGCCCGTGGTCGACGGGTTGAGTCGCATCCTCTTCCTCGACGAACCGGTGGCCAGCCTCGATATCCACCACCAGCTGACGATCATGCGCATTGCGAAGGCCTATGCGACGGCCGGCGGAGCGGTGTTGGCGGTCATGCACGATCTCAACCTCGCCGCCATGTACTCGGATCGCCTGGTGATCATGAAGTCGGGGGCCGTCGCCGCCTCGGGCTCCGTCGAAGAGGTCCTCACCGACGAGACCCTGCTTCATGTTTTTGGTTGTCCTCTTCGAGTGGGAGTCGCGCCCGTCGAGCAAGCCTTCGTACTGCCGCAGTCGGCAGACGGCGAGGAGCCGAAACGCTCGCCCCGGGGCGTGGCGCTCGGAAGCTAATGATCTCAGGGACGATCGACGCGCCGCTCACGCGCCTCGAGTCGGGTGCTTATCTCAATCGAACCGGAAATACCGGGAAGCCGGGCTGCGTCGCCACCTCCAAGACATTGGCAGGGTCGCTGATGTCGTAGAAGGTCCCGGACGCGAAGGTCGGAGCTATGAGCAACGCGAGAGGCGTCATCTCCGGTCCGGTTCCGAGCCGGACCTCGGCCGCGAATCCCCACGCCGCGGCCGCAGGGAGGCCAGCCACCTTGGAGGTCGCGGTTGGGTTGCTAAGGTCGTCCAGCGCGAAGAAGCTCCAGCTCGCGCTTCGTCCCGCCGTCATCTCGTTTTCGGGAGTAATCGCCTCGCCCTCGTATCCCAAAACATACGCCCGGCCGTTTCCTCCGGGAAGGATGAACCCGGAAGGAAGCCCCCCGTTGAGCATATTCAGCATCACGAGATAGTTAGGGTCGTAGTCCATGGTCTGAGCATCGAGCCGCACCATGCAGGGCTCGCCCGCTGGGGTCCCCGCCAGACCCGCAGCAAAGCGGGTAGCCTGAGATGTGTGGGAGGCCATATAGAGGTTCCCGTCCCCCCCAACCACGGCGGAGTCGATGTTGGCGCAGCGACGCTGCTCCCTGACCACGTAGGTGTCGGTCGCGGGATCGATCAGCGTGACCTTGGTGAGAATCTCGGCGCTGCCGTCCTCGCGGAAGAAGCGCGTGCGCAGAACGAGACGCCCGTTCCAGGCGTCGGGACCTCGGGACGCCTCGTTAAGGTTGTCTTCGGCAATACCGTCGAGAGCAAAGTCATTCACGATTTGCATAGTGTCGGGGTTGAAGACGATCACCGTGAAGCTTGCCAGGTCGATGTAATAGGCTTTGGTGTCGTCAATGACGCTAATAAGGCCGTTAATCGCCGGAACGAAGGCCGCCAAATTGACGGAGCCCGTCTCCTCGAGGTCGTCGCTGGAGTTGATCTGAAACCGCCGGATGACCGGCATCGTCGCGTCGCTGAGGAACAGAGTTCCCGTACCGGGACGGAAGCCGAAGGTGGGAATGCCCGGCACCGTTAGAGCCGAGGCCAGATCCACCTGAGTAACCGCGGAGAAGTCGGAGCTCACCGAAATGTAGCTGCTGGGGGGGTTCGTAGCGAGGATGCCGCCCACGAGTCCGAAGAGAGGATCGGGAGCGGTGACCCCCGTGTCACCGACGCCGACGTCTTCAGCGCCGGCGTCGGTGGGGCCCGCGTCTTCCTCCGCCCCCATATCCACCGGGGGGGATCCTGTATCACCTGCAACCATTCCTGCATCGGGAGTGGTGTCATCGTCGGAGCAGGCCCAGGCGAAGGCCAGACTGGCCAGAGGGATGATGATTCTCGACCTGAAGGGTGAGATCAAGCGTCGTCCCCTCGGCGACTACGCTGTAGCTCGCCGCGAGAGGGTGACTCCATTGGTCTTCGACACGGTCCTTGATGTCAGGGTCACCGACACTCTCCCAGGTCAGAAAGAAGCTCCCGGTGAAACGGCTTTACCAGTCCAGGCGAACCCGATCCCCCTTCAGTAGAAGCTCGGGGAGCTCGAGGTGGGCCGCGAGGTTGGCAAGGAAGAACGGTCGGTTGGGAATTCGGTCCCCTTCGAACATGCCGAAGGCCCCCTCCGACGAGGTGTTCTCCTGGCGGAAGTAGGTAGTATTGCCGTCAACCCGGAAAACGTCGCCCGGCGAGGGCCACTCGGCCGTCGCGACGACGCCCAAAGTCTGAGCATCGTTGACGTTCTCGAAAGCGGGGCTGTTCGTTCCGAGAAGAGCAATGAGATTTTCCGTGAGGCGAGCAAAGCCCGTCCCTCCGAAAACGAACTCGCCGCACACGTCCGTTGGAAAGCTCAGCTCCAGACCAACGTTGAGATTGTGACTTCGCTCTGGAGCGAGCTGGAGAGAGGAAGAGATGAGGAGGCCGTCACCAAAGATCTCCACGGCGGTCGGTAGGCGCAGCGCGTATTCATACGAGAGCTCTACCGCGACGCGCTCGTCGATGATGTTCAGCCTCAACTCATCGCCGACGCCGGCGTCGTTCGTTGTCGGGTCGCGGCGAACCAGAACTCCCCCCGTGAGTGTATCCTCGGCCGAGAGTTCCTGGAAGTAGTGCTTGCCGAATACGATATTTTCCACAAATCCCCCGAAGAGAGACGTCTGATACTCGAGCCCAGTGGCGACTTCGACTTGATCGCGTTGGGCGGGATCCACTACGCCGGGCTCGCTACGCGACAAGAGGTCAGCGGCGGCGGCGAGGCGAAACGTGTGGTCGAAGTAGGGCTGCCACTCCAGCTGAGCGCGGGCGTAGGCTCCATCATCGATAAAGTCTACGTCTTCGGTACTCCCGTTCAGCTCCCCGCCTTCGGGAACGTCGAAGAGACAGGTGCCCAGCCAGGACACGCGGCGGCCACCGAGATCGATGAGGTTTCGCTCGGTCCGGGTGAACCCAGCGACGACGCTTAACTCGAGCTGGTCCACGAGGTCGACCCGGTAGCGGAGCAAGCCCCCGAGGTCGAGCTGGGTGAAGTCTACCTCGGCAAAGGGCGCGCTTTGGATAAAGTCGCTCTGGATCTCTCGGTCCACGGTGTTGGCGAAGAATCGCAGGCTGAGCAACTTTGCCCGTACTCGGTCGGTTAGCCCAACCTCAAGGGTCCCTCCGCCCTGCTCGAAGGCATTGTTGAAGAGTCGCGCCTCGGCGTCGAAGCTGTTCCCTCGGCGGTCAGCGAGCAGAACGTCGATGGTGTAGTCATTCTCGGCGCTAGCGTAGAAGCCCGAGCCTGCCACCCACCATCCACGTTCATCATCGCGATAGTGAAGCGCGCCGGTGGCCACTTGGCGCATGAACGAGCCCACTTCGTAGGAAGCACTGCCGCCGAAGCCGACCCCCGGGGATCGGCTCACGAGGTTGATGGCTCCGCCGAGGGCGTCGGCGCCGAACCGCACCGGTACGACGCCGCTGTAGATCTCGACTCTCTGGATGAGATTGACGGGAACGAGAGAGAGATTCCCGAAGCCCTGAACGGCCAACGGCAAGCCATCCAGGAAGACCGGGATCTGATCATCGGTGAGGCCGTTCAGGGAGAGCCGCACGCGGCTGCCAAGCCCGCCGCCTTGCTGCACCACGATGCCTTCGCTTCGAGCCAGTACGTCCGCGAGACCGGAGACCTGGCGCAGCTCATCGTCGAGCTCGACGACGCTCACGGCCTCGGCAGAGACCTTGAGTCGATCCGCTTCGGAGCGGCGCTGACCGCTCACTTCAATGACTTCGAAGTCCTCTTGGACCGAAGGCGAAGCCGTCGATGTAGGGACCGCCTCGCGTGGGACCTGTTCCGCTACCGCGATGGAAGAGGTCTTCGCCGGCGGTGCGGCTTCGGCCACGGCGAGCCCGGTCTTCAGCACGGAACTCACGAGAAGCAGCAGCCCTAAGGAGGCGCCGGAACCGCGGCGAGAGCGATAGAAACACCGACGGTGATGACGACCCATAGGCACGGTCCCGGTCGGTGGACCGCGACACGGTGCCTTCTCGCTCTCGTGGCGTCGTCTGGGCCCGCGAAGACATTAACGGCGAGGCTTATGCTGATTATGAGAGTCGTTTTCAAAAAGTTGTTTCCAATGCCATCGGTGAAACGAACAGCAACTAGTTCTGACCGAAATGAATGCCTTATTGCATAGTTGAGACCAGGGACGTCCTGACTTCGTCGTCACTCAGGGCCTTGCATCAATTGAACAGAAAGATCGGCTGGACGAGAGAGGGAGCAGCCCGCCCCCCGCGATGCCTCGAGCTAGCGCTTGCATCTGCAATTCGTTCTCATCTAGATAGGCCCGGGAGAACGGTCCAGCGGGCTGCTCTTCCCGAAAGCCGAGGAGAAGCTGTTGAAATTTGTTAGTTCCGTGCTCTGCCTGTCCTCTCTGCTCCTGTCTGCAGCACCGGGGGTGTCGCGGGCCGGAGAGCCGGAGATCGATCGGGCCATCCAGCGCGTGTTCGCGGCCATCGATGAGGACCGGGACGGAAGCATCCCCATGCCCGACGTACTCAAGGCGGTCGGCATCGACCCGTCGAAGGGCGTCCCGCCCCGTGCGATGCGTATGCTCGCGCTCTACGACGGGAACAAGGATGGGCGGCTCGAGCGAGAGGAGTTTCATCGGGGCCACGAGGCCCTGGTTGAGCAACAGCTTGAGCGTGCATTGGGGACCGACACCGACGGCGATGGACAGCTCAACGCGAAGGAGTTCGCGCTCGGCGTACCCGACCCGGAGGGCCAGAAGCTCAAAAGCGGGCTCACCAAGATGCAGACGGAGCGCTTCAGAGCCTCGGACCTCGACGGGAACGGCCTCGTGGACCGCGAAGAGCTGGTGAAGCCGATGTCCCAAGGGCTGGTGGATGTTTACACCGCCACCGCCCTCACGAAGCGGCTCAGCGCTCTCGACGAGGACAGCGATGGATCTCTCTCTAGCAAGGAGCTGGCCGTGATCTACGGCGACGAGCCGAAGGCCGCCGAGGAGGCGAAGGCGGCTTGGAAGAAGCTGAGCGAGGACGAAGCCCCCATCAAGCTCCAAGCCCTCCAAGGTGCGCTGCGTAGGCTTGGGGAGGAAGGACAAAGGAAGGCCGAGCTTCGACTTAGCCTCCACGAGCTCGGTCTTCGCTTGCGGGTCAGTTTGGACCGGCTTTTCCGGGTAGCCGACACGGACAAGGACAAGCTCATTCAACTCGACGAGTTCGCCGCAATGGAGGGCGTTGAGAAGCTCGAGGAGTCGATGCTGCGCATTCTCGTGACCTTCGACGCGAACAAGGACCGAAACTTGTCGTTCCCCGAGCTCGAACAGGGCCTACCGGCCTTTGTCCGCAAGCGCTCCGTGGACCGCGCCATGGCCCTGGACGTGAACGCCAACGGGCGGCTCACCCCTAGAGAGTACGCCCTCGGCTTTCCGGACCCCAAGGGCACCGCGGGGCCCTCTGGGCTCACCCCACGACAAGAGGCGGGCTTTAGCGACAACGATCTCAACGGAGATCGAGAAGTCACCCGGGACGAAATGCTTGTCGGCGCAACCCTCGGTATCGTCATGGTGGTGGAGACGTCGGTGGCGACGGCCGAGACCTTCCGCTTCGATCTCGACAAAAACAAAACTATCACCCTCGAAGAGCTCGGAAAAGCGTGGGCAGGCACGGACAGCCAGATGAAGGCGGCTGCCATCGCAGCGAAGTACCAGGCATGGCAGCACTCCCTCGACACGAAGGACGGCCTGACCCACAACGAGCTCGAACAGGGCCTCGGACGACTGGGGCGAGAGAGCCCCTTGGCTTTCGAACTCCTCATCCTACTTGCCAACAAGCCTATGCCCAGCATGGCTTCGAACTGAGACATCTCCATGCCTGCGTTCAACCCTCATAGCTCCCTCGCCACCGCTTGCCTCCTCGGGATGGCGAGCCTTGGAGTCACGTCCGCGACCGCGGCCCCCAAGCCTTCAGCGGCCCAAGCCACGGAAGAAGACGAGACCCTCTTTTGGCACTCGAATCTAGAGAACGCCGTAGCGGAGGCGAGGAAGACCGGGCGACCGATCTTCCTCGAGTACCGATGCGCCCCGTGAATTAGCGGTCGTATTTTCGACGCACAGGTTGTGCTGTCGCCACCCAAATCCGACCTCGGGAAAGTTCTGGAGAAGTACGTCCGGGTCCGTGTCACCTCGCTTGAAGGGGTCGACATCGGACACTGGGAGTATGACTTCCACAACTCCCTTATTTATTTCATGACGAACGCGGACGAGCACATCTACGCCCGCTACGGGGGACGCGACTCCCGCGCCGCGGAGTCTTACCTTGACCTCAACTCGCTCCGCCTCGCGCTCGAAGAGGGCCTGAAGCAGCACGAGCTATACAAAGAGGGCAAGCTCCCCCAACGAAGCCGATCGAAGCCGGTGCTTCCGCGGGACATCCCGCGGATCGCGGACCTCGTGATCGACAAGCGAGGCTGCGTGGAGTGTCACCACATCGCTGACTATCGGGCCCAGGCTCTCGAAGAGTCAGGCGAGCTCGACAAGGTCCGAACCATGTTCCCGTTTCCCGATATCCGAAAGGTCGGCATCGAACTCGACGTTCCGAAGGGACTGGTGGTGAAGGGGGCGCAGGGGCCGGCTCTTGCGGCAGGGATGAAACCCGGCGATCGGATCCGTTCAATTGAGGGGAAGCCAGTGATCACCTTCGGCGACCTCCAGTTCGAGTATGACAAGGTCCCTC
The DNA here is from genome assembly GCA_039819565.1 of Myxococcota bacterium. GTDB lineage: Bacteria > Myxococcota > Kuafuiibacteriia > Kuafuiibacteriales > Kuafuiibacteriaceae > JAHQVK01. The sequence continues at coordinate 7,932 of JBCBRU010000220.1, forward strand.
GGACGGCCGCGCGTATTACCCTCGGGGTCGAACGCGGCGGCCAGACCATAAGCCTCAAACTGGAGCTGCCCCCGCTGTGGTGGGAGTACGACATCGAGTGGCGCTTCTGGTCGATAGACCCGGTGCTCTATTTCGAGTCCACCCCTCTCACGGCCGATGAGAAGAAGGCCGAGCGACTCTCGAAGGAGAGCTTCGCCGCCCGGGTCGACGAGGTCGACCCAGTGGCGTCGATGTTGGGCGTGCACGATCTCAAGGCCGGAGACATCATCGTCAGTGTCGACGGAGCAAAATCGGACGCACACATCCCGGACGCGCGGCTCTACCTGCGCATGAAGGTCACGCCAGGAACGAGCGCAGACCTCGAGGTGCTGCGCGACGACAAGAGGATCCCCATGACCATCAAAACGACTCGGCAGTACTACCGAAAGGTCAACCCCGAGACCCTGGATGAGGAGGGATGAGTCGATGCTCTCGCTGGCTCTGATGAGTACGCTCTTCGTGGCCGCTCCGTCGGATGCCGAAACAGCATCTTGGTCGGCGCCAGAAGCGGTTCGTTCTGGGAAGGAGACCTGCGTCACCTACAAGGCGCAGCTTCGGGGATCTCACCTGGTGATTTCGGCGGACCACGAAGAGACCTGGCATACCTACGCCCTGGACAACGCCCTCCGCGTAGAGGAGAGCCTGGCCGGGAAGCCATCGCTGGGACAAGAGATGCCCACCTCGATCAAGGTGGAGGGAGTGACCCCCAAGGGGGGCTGGCTCCAGAGCAGGCCCGAGGATATGTCGCAGCCCGAATTGCGATGGTATCGATGGGGATTCTCGGACCAGGCTTACTTCGCTATCGAAGTCGACCCGACCACGTTCACCGGTCTGTTGACGGTGCGGGTCGAAGGACAGGCCTGTGACGTCTCTCGCTGTCGCCGGGTCGACGTTGCTCTGAAGGTCTCCGAGGACAACAAGGCCCCTAAAGATGCCGCTTTGGTCACGTCGCTGGAGCCGGCTCGAACAAAGTGACCGGCTTCAGCTTAGAGCCGCTGAAAGCGAGCGAGGAAGTCGGCTAGGGAGAGAGTGATCTAACGGTTGGTGAGTTGCGGTCGCATATCGAACGTCAGGTCCGGCTTCTTCCGAGCTCGAGCGCACCTAAGAGACGTCGCGTGCAGAGGGCGGGAGACGGGGGTTGCGCCTATTGGACTCCAGCGACCTCGGCTATCCAGCGGCCGCGCGTGACCCTCTCGACTCGCCGATCTTTTATGACGGCACCGGAGGATGGGTGTTGGCGAAGCGCCTCCTTCTCGACGCCGAAGATCTGACTCGCGTGCAGTCTACACTCCCAGAGGGCAACAACATCTACGCAGCGGACCCGGAGCGAAGCCGGTTCGCGACAAAACGGCATATATACACGATGGGTGGAATTCCTCGCGATGGAGCCCTTCCGGTCCCAGCGATGGCGTCAGTGTTCGAATGGTTGAGCCGGATGGTCGCCGGTGGCGTTCGTGGTCGTAGTCCTCCTCTACTGGTATGCCTTTATCAACTCGCCGGAGACAGGTGGCTGCCGGGGCTCGACGCGCGGCGCGACGCTGCTCTGAAGGTCTCCGAGGACAACCGGCCCTGAAGGACACCGCTTCGGTCACTTCGCTCGGGCGAAGTGACCTTCAACCATTGGCTCAGAGCCGCTGGAAACCAGATAAGAAGCCTGTAATGGAGAAGGCTTCTCGTGTGGTCCTCGTGTCGAGGTCCACTTCATAAAGGATGGTAGCGTCGAAGGTCGCGTTGCCACCTCCCCCCACCACGGTGTTGCGAGGCACGTAGAGGCGCCCGTCGACGACGAAGTCGTCGGTGGTCACGCCACCTGGCGGAAGGTCGGCGAGCTTCTCAGTTTCGCCGGAACGGATATCGAGAACCCAGCCTTCGTGAATTGGAGCGCCGATGAAAGCGAAGAAGTCTCCGCCAAATTCCCCGATGCGACCAAAATCGATGCCCAGAACGTATGCGTTGTCCGTCCCCGATCCAAAGAGCCCAAAAGCCTGCTCGGTGCCATCGCCCAGGGTGGGTCGAAGGGTGGAGCTCGGGTCGATGGTGCGAGAACCCGCGGGAATCCGAATCACGCAGCTGGGCTTCGCGTTCATGGGATCACCGAGATTCGCCGTACCGATGAAGGCATCGGCAAACATGAAGACGTCGTCGTTCTCCGCGATGAAGCCTCCGAAGCCAGCCGTCGTCGGGCAGCTGGTGTCTTCGGTGACCGATACTTCACCCGAGTCTACATCTACGGCGATGGCCGCGAACTCGTTCACCCGCTGTCCAGGCGTATCTGCGAAATAGCTCACGTGAATGAATAGCGTATTGTCGCTGGCCCGGATGAACCCGCGCCGGATGTCCTCGCCGTTTTCATTCCGGCGAACCGAGCTGATATCGATGGCCTTCGTAAAAGTCATCTCCGTCGGGTTGAACTCGATGACCTCCTGGCCGGCGCGATTGAGGGTAAAGGCGCGAGTTGCGCTAAGGAACCACAGATAATTCGAAGTCCCTCGAGCCGAGATGCCGAGGGCGCCGTCTTCGACGAGCACGGCTCCCTGGCGACGAAGACGAACCAGGTTGTTGTCTGCAGTAATCCCATAGGCTGCGTCGCCGAAGAACGATCCGAAGACGGTGGCCTCGGCGGCATCGTCAATGCTGACTTCGCCGGAGGGTATCCCGTCCACGAACTTGTAGAACGCGACGTCCCCGTCGGGAGTGCTGACGCTCGTGGCGATGAAGTAGGTGGCGAGGGCAGCACCGGCGTCCGGGGTTTCGCCACCGGCGTCGGGGGATCCACCCCCTGCGTCAGAAGTCGTCCCGGAGTCAGTGGCCACCCCAGAGTCCTGAGTGAGGTCGGTGCTATCATCATCGCTGCAGCCTGCTCCCGTGAAGGCGAGGGACAGCGTCGTCATCAAGGCTATGTATTTCATCGTCTCATCTCTTTCAGTTACAGCAGGGCATCCATGGACACGCGAACGAACACCGCGCGACCGGGGCGCTGGATGCCGAAGAAGTCGAACAGTCGTTCGTCGAAGACGTTTTGCACATCCACCGCCACCGCCGCGCTCTGGTCGAGGACCTCGAATCGGTAACCAAGATTGACGGAAGCCTCGATCTGGGTCTCGATGCGCCGCTTGAACTCGGCCTCCCCGGCCGACTCCCAGGTGAGGAAGAACTCCTCTACGAAGCGGGTGGAGTAGGACAGTTCGACGGTGTCGCTCTTCTGGAGAATCTCGGAGAAACGGAATCGTACCGTTCCGGATCCGAAGAGGTAGGGCGCATTCGGAATCCGGTCACCGTTGAAAGCGGCGTCGCGGCCACTGTCACTGGTGTTGCGGTAGTCCATATAGGTGAGGCTACCGTTGAGGTTGAGGTAGCGACCTGGCGACGTCCAGCCGAGCGCAGCCTCTCCGCCAAGACTTCGGGCTGAGGTCACGTTGCCATACCGAAAAAAGATGCTCGCTGCCGCCTCCAACCGGATTAGATTGCTGGTGTCTCGCATGAACCCGTTCACCTCGCCTCGAAAACTCCCAATGGAGGTGTTCCAAGGGTTCAGCTTGAGCCCGAGGTTGAAGTTGTGGGCCGTCTCGGGCTCGAGGTTGGTATTGGGCTGGATCGCTCCAGGGGTGCCGAAATACTCGCTAGGATTGGGCAACCGGGTAGCGAACTCATAGGAAGCCTCGGCGTCCAGAGGTCCTGCCAATCGAAGCCGGGTCACCGTGCCCGCGCCGAAGGTGCTGACATCGAACTCGGTCCGTGAGCCGAGCACGGACTCTGGCACGTCCGTCTGGCCTTCGAGGCCGTACCACTTCCCGAACGCGTTGGTCGTCCAGCGCTCGGAGAAGAGCGCGAAGTCATACTCGAGCCCGATCACGGCGCTGAGCAGACTCCGGTCGGCGGTCACCTGCAGGGTCTGAGCGGTCTCCCGATCCGTCCGGAACTCACCGTCGATCTGGGTGAGGGTGGGCGCGATGGACAGCCGCACCCGGTGGCCCTTCAGGAGTTCCAGCTCGGCGCTCAGCCGAGCGTAAGCAGCGACGGTCCTTTGCGTCGAGTCCGTGGCCTCCCCCGATTCGCCGAGGAGTTCGTCCGCCCGCTCGCGCTGGCAGTTTCCGAACCAGTCGTAGATGCAGCGCGAGAGGTCCACGAAGTCATCTTCGAGAAGGGTAGCGCCGCCCGCACCAAAGACGCGGATCGGGCCAAGGATTTGGTCGAAGCGAAGCTGCCCGCCCGTCGATCTTCGGCCCCGCTCCACTTCCCCGTAAGCGATGGCGGAGCTAGGGACGATGGGCTGTTGGATGTCCTGCGACGCACCCGTGACGAATCCGCGCACGGTCAAAGTCCCGAGCTCCGAGTGGGAAAGCCATCCTGCCTCGATCGACGCCCCGTAGCCCTCGTAGCCGTCGTGAAAGCGCTCGACGTCCTGGTCCTCCAGCACTTGGAGAGTCTCGGAGTCGACGACGTCCTGCTGGCTTACGAAGCTGTTGTCGCTGAGGTCCAGGAAGCCGTACGCCCGCACGAAGGCGCCGTTGTCGCCGAGCTCGAGCGTCCCGGTGGCCGACACGCGGTGGGTCCCGAAGGACCCTCC
>JBCBRU010000221.1:0-12508 GCA_039819565.1 Myxococcota bacterium
CGTGGCGCCTGACTCTCTCATTCGCCTGGCACCGAATCGTGTCGCAAAGGCTCCGGCCGGCGTTCGTCAGGTCGCCGGGGTCGTTGATGGTGCCCGGGGGACGATCCGTCCGGCCCCAATACATCCTGCCAGCCCTCCCTCTGTGCGACGGATCACCGAGTCGCGGACCATCGCTGCGTCCCTTGTCCGCATGGCGAGTTTCGCAACGCCGGAGATCCCGCGACCGGCCTGGACACGTTCTGCGAAGCTGCCCAATGCGAGTTCAACCAGCGCGTGAGTAACGGCCGCTGCGTCGCCTGTCCCCCGGGCACCATCAACGACCCCGGCGACCTGACGAACGCCGGCCGGAGCCTTTGCGACACGATTCGGTGCCAGGCGAATGAGAGAGTCAGGCGCCACGCGTGCGTCCGATGTTCACCTCCCACGTGGAACGAGGGGGGCGATGACGCCACCGGCGAGGATACGTCGTGTCTGGAAGACCTCTGTCAGCCTAGCCTCGGGGTTTCCTGCCCTGAGTTCAACGAGGCCTATCTCAAGGCTTCCCATCCCGACTCAGGGGACGAGTTCGGATGCAACCTGGACTACGACGGAGAGACCTTGGCCGTCGCAGCCTGCGACGAGTCGAGCGCCGCCACCGGAGTCGACGGAGACGCAACCGATAACTCGGCGTACCAATCGGGAGCTGTCTATCTCTTCGAGCATCGTGGGGGGCGCTGGCAGCAGGTTGCCTATATCAAGCCTTCCCATACGGAGCGGTCCATGTTCTTCGGCGGGACCTCCTGGACCCGCTCCGTGTCCATCCACGAAGATACTCTCGCCGTAGGGGCGTGGGGCGAAGACGGGAGCGGCTCCGGCGTGAACCCTCCCGGCTCCGTTCGCACGTCGACGGGGAGCGGAGCGGTGTATGTCTACCGGCGAGTTGCCGGTCTGTGGTCGCAAGAAGCCTATATCAAGGCTCCGGATGCCGAAGCCTACGGCAATTTCGGTGGCGCCGTCGTCGTTCGCGGGGACACGCTCGTCGTCGGCGCGATTGGAGCAGGCACCGAGGAGACCGACGGGGTAGACAGCGCGGGGAAGGTCTTCGTCTACCAGCGTGGTGACCTAGGCGGGTGGCGCCTTCAGGCTTCACTCAGCGCATCGAACCCCAACTCCGGAGATAGCTTTGGAGATTCCTTGGCTCTGAGCGGCGAGACTCTCGCGGTGGGTGCTGCGGTGGAGGACAGCTCTGCTTTCGGCATCGATGGGGCGCAGGAAGACAACGACCTCCCTCAGAGCGGGGCGGTGTACATCTTTACTCGAACCCAGGGGACGTGGTCTCAGCAGGCCTACCTCAAAGCCTCGAATCCGGATCGCGAGGATCGTTTTGGGTTTAGCGTTGCCCTCGACGGAGACGCTCTGGCGGTCGGGGCCTTGTACGAGCAGGGTAGCTCCTCCGGGGTCGATGGTGATCAGACGCGCAACGATCTCGACGCCAGCGGCGCCGTATACGTCTTTCGGCGGGAGGGCACGCGATGGTCCCAGGAGGCTTACCTCAAGGCCTCCAATCCCGGAGTCAGAGATTTCTTCTCGTGGTCGATGTCGCTCGACGGAGCCCGGCTCAGTGTCGGCGCCATCGCTGAAGCTAGCGACGCTCGCCATGTGGGAGGCGACGAGGGCAACGACCGCGCCATCTCCAGTGGGGCCGTCTACCTCTTCGAACGGACGAGTCTCGGATGGCATCAACGTGCCTACATCAAACCCTTCGCGACGGACACCTTCGATTATTTCGGAAGTGCCCTGGTCCTCCGAGGAAACCGCCTCATCGTGGGCTCTCCAGGAGAGGCGAGCGCCGCGGCGGGGGTCGATGGAGACCCCTTCGACAATACCCGCCGGCGATCGGGCGCGGTCTACGTGCGGACCCCCCTGCACCCTAACAGCCCGGTTCGAGACCGGGGCGCGCCCGCGACCTGAGGCTACCGCGCACCCCTTCGTCACGGCCGTCCTTCTATCGGGATATTCGGATGGTCTCGGAGCAGCCAACGTCGTCCTCATAGACCTGAGCTCGCTTCTCCTTGAGAGCCTGAGCTTCGGGGGTGGACACCAAGAGGTCCTTTACGCCTCCCCGACCCGGCGTACAGCCCGCCATCGCGGCAGAGCGTAGCATCGGCGGGCCGGCACCCCGTGGAGCGGAGGATAGCTCGAGATCGGGTTTTGTTGGCCCCAAGGTCTGGGACCGGGCACCGAAGGGTCATGTCTCGGCCGGTGCTGGTTCTCTTCGCCCACCCTGCCCTCGAGCGCTCCCGCGTCCAGCGGCGGCTCCTCGAAGCTCCCCACACCTGCAGCGGCGTCACCGTCCGGGATCTATACGAGCTCTACCCGGACCTCGACGTCGACGTCGACGCCGAGCAGGCCGCTCTGCGGGCGCACGACGTGATCGTCTTTCAGCACCCGTTTTACTGGTACAGCGCCCCTCCCCTCATCAAGCAGTGGCAGGACCTCGTGCTGGAGCATGGCTGGGCCTACGGCCGGGGGGGCGACGCTCTGGCCGGCAAACTGACTTTTCACGTGATGAGCGCCGGGGGCTCGGAGGAAGCCTACGAGCCGACGGGGTACAACCATTTCCCCGTGGTCGAGCTCATGCGGCCCTTCGAGCAAACCGCGAACCTGTGCCGCATGCGCTGGCTTCCTCCCTATGTAGTACACGGCACCCACCGCATCCAGGACCCCTCGATTGAGGAGCACGTCGATCAGTACCGGAGGCTCCTCGTGGCCATTCGCGACGGTCGCCTCGACGAGCGCCGAGCCGCGCAGAGCCATGGACTGCACGTCGACCTCGGCGCGCTCATCGGCGAGGTGGCGTGATGGGCGGGGAGGGATTCTTCCAGCAAGCCTTCGTCTATCTCGGCGCGGCCGTGGTCTCCGTGCCGATCGCGAAGCGGGTCGGTCTCGGGAGCGTGCTCGGCTACTTGATCGCGGGGATGCTCCTCGGCCCCTCGGTGCTTGGACTCATCGGAGAGGAGGGCAAGGACATCCTCCACTTCGCGGAGTTTGGGGTGGTGATGATGCTCTTCGTCGTGGGCCTCGAGCTCGAACCGAGCTTGCTATGGCGGATGCGGGTGCCGGTCCTGGGCATGGGGGGCATGCAGATGGGATTGACGGCCCTAGGGGCAGCCCTGGTGGCTCTGTGGCTCGGACTCCCGTGGACCGAGGCGGTCGCGATAGGGCTGGTCTTGGCTCTCTCCTCGACGGCCATCGTGCTCCAGACCCTTAACGAAAAGGGGATGATGGACACCTCGGCGGGCCGCAGCAGCTTCGCGGTGCTGTTGTTTCAGGACATTGCCGTCATTCCCATGCTGGCCCTCTTCCCTCTCCTCGCGGTGCACGAGGTTCACGAGGGGGATGCTCATCACGCCGAAACCTGGATTTCGACCCTGTCCGCGCCCCTCCAAGCCCTCGTGGTCTTCGGGGCGGTGGCCAGCGTCGTCCTGGGCGGCCGCTTTCTCACCCGCCCCGCCTTTCGCGCCATCGCCCGCACCCGCCTCCGCGAGCTGTTCGTGGCCGCGGTCCTCCTCCTCGTCATCGGCATCGCGCTGCTGATGAACGCGGTGGGCCTAAGCCCCGCCCTGGGGACCTTCGTGGCCGGCGTCGTCCTCGCCGAAAGTGAATACCGTCACGAGCTCGAGTCGGACATCGAGCCCTTCAAGGGGCTCCTCCTCGGGCTCTTCTTCATCGCGGTGGGGGCCTCGGTCGACTTCCCCCTCATCCTGAGAGAGCCCGCGACCATCGCGGGCCTCGTGGTGGGCCTCGTCGCCCTCAAGTGGCTGGTGCTGGTGGTGGTGGGCCGCTCGTTCTCCCTCTCCACGGACCAAACCCTTCTCTTCGCCTTCGCGCTCGCTCAAGGCGGAGAGTTCGCCTTCGTGCTCTTCTCGTTTGCGGCCCAGTCGGGGGTCCTGGAGCCGACGACGACCGCCCGACTCGTAGCCGCGGTTGCGGTCAGCATGGCCTTCACCCCGCTCCTGATGCTGCTCTTCGAACGGGTCGTCGCGCCACGCGTGGGGACCAAGGAGCGGGTCGAGCACGACTACGATCGCCCGGAGGCGGGACGAAGGGTCATCGTGGCGGGCTACGGGCGCTTCGGACAGATTTGCTCACGGCTGCTCAACATGGAGGGTATCTCGGCCACCGTCCTCGAGGCGGACTCGGATCAGGTCGACTTCCTCCGCCGCATGGGACGCGAGGTGTACTACGGAGACGCGAGCCGCTACGACCTCCTCGAGGCGGCCGGGGCTGCCGAAGCCGACCTGCTCATCCTCGCCGTCGACAGCCCCGCGAAGACCGTCGAGCTGGTGCACACGGCCAAGAAGCACTTTCCGAACCTCAAGATCATGGCCCGCGCGCGGAGCCGCACCGATGCCTACGAGCTCCTCCAAGCCGGCATCGACCACGTGTATCGCGAGACCTTCGACTCCGCGCTCCGCATGGGTACCGAAGCCCTCTCGGTGTTGGGACTACGGGCGCACCGAGCCCATCGGGCGGCCCAGCGCTTCCGTCGCCGGGACGAGGCGCTCATGCGTGAGCTCGCCTCGCTCTACGGATCGGATGACTTCATCAGCATCGTGCGCAGCCGCACCGGGGAGCTCGAGGAAGTCGTGAAGCGGGAGCGAGCCCTCGAAGCCCAGGAAGGCCACGGGGCCGGATGGGACGCCAGCACCCTCCTCGGAGCCACCCGAGCCGAGTTCAGCGACCCGGGAGAGGACGCGCCTCCCTCCTGAGCTGGGGGCGGGGACGGAGACCCTCGGGCGCCAACCCTGGGGAAAGCTGCAGGTCTTCCACCTGATATCTATGTACCCCAGTCTCGAAGCGACCGAGATCGTCGACCACCCGGAGCGTACGCGGAAATAGATAGTGCCCCGCCGCCTGGTAGTCCTCCATGTGCATGACTGCTTCCGCCGAACCCATGAGGTCGCGCACCGTGTACTTCACCCAGCGGAGGAGATGGGACTCGATCTCGTAAAAAAGGAGGTATTGATCGACCTCGGACGGGGGATCCGGGCGTCCCCACGTCGCGAACACCTTTCGGTAGCGACGCCCCTCGAGCTCGACCTCACCCAAGTCTCTCACGAAGGTGGCCTCGCGGATGCGCCAAGCCATGAATAGGAAATAGCCGTTGGTGGGCAGCCAGAACTGGATCCTACCGTCCGGTTTCTCGTCGGGGGGGTCCCACTCGGTCCCGTCCTCACCGAAGCGATAGGTCACCCCTTGCTGGACGCCCCACCCGGAGCCGGTCTCCTTCCCCTCGAGAAAGGTGAGCCGAGAGTCGTCGGTGCCCACCAGGAAATCCTGGCGAAAAAGGACGTCATTCTCGGGCCACGGCATCCCTAGGACCCGGTAGAGCCAGTTCGGCCATTCGTCCCGGAGCCACACCGAGGCCACGGGATGGTCGGGGAGGAGCTCGCCCCCCTGAGCCGCTACCCCCCGCTCCATCCAGACGCGGCCGCTCGCCTCCGCGTCGTCGGCGAGGGGCTGCGGCGTCCACAGCTGCGCGGTGGCACACGCGGGGGTCACGAGGGCCAGGAGCGCAGCCAGGCGAGTGCCTACCATTCTAGCTGGTCGCTATGACCGGCAAAGACGACGGTTTCATACTCCAGCACCACCCGGTCGGACTCGGCGTAGCGATCGAACAAAGGCGGGATCGCATCCATCATGGCGGGGTAGCGGGGGTGGTCTCGGCTCGGGAGATAGGAGCAGGAGCGCAGCCGCGCCACGAGGCCGGGGTGATCCAAGACCTGACGGTTGGGCAGAACCTCCGGCTCCGGCAGGGGATCGAAGATCGCCCCCATCGCGGCGGCCGACTCATAGGACTCCGAGACGGCGTCGTAGTCGGTCCCCCAGGTTCGCAGAAAGCCCTCGTAGGCTTCGAGAAAAGGCCCGCCAGACAGTCGTCGCCGATTCCAAACCAAGGCCACCCCACCGCCGGGGCGGAGGATGCGCGCCCACTCCCGGGCCACCGCGGGGGCATCGAACCAGTGGAAGGCCTGACCGACCACCACGACGTCGACCGAGCCATCGCCGAGTCCGGTCGCTTCGGCGCGACCGAGCCGCATCGAGGCCGAGGGCTGCTCGCTCCACATGCGGCGACCGGCTTCGGCCATGGCCTCGCTGGGCTCCACCCCTTCGACTTCGTGGCCCTCCGCCGCGAAGAGCCCCCCGAGAAAGCCGGTGCCCGCCCCGATGTCCGCGACCCGGGCCGAAGCGCCAACGCGACAGCGCCGCCTCACCACCTCGACCACGGCCGCTGGATAGGCCGGGCGTCCGAGCAGATAGTCGCGTACGCGGTCGTCGAAGCGGGCCGTAGCCTCCACCCCTCTATCTCGCCCACCGGCCGAACCGCGGATCAAGTCTGACAGCCCGGGCAGACGTACACGCGGCGACCTGCCACATCTCGCTTGTCGATGGGCGTCTCACAGCGCCGACAGGTGTGTCCCAGACGCGCGAACACGTGGTGGCGACGCTTGCCTCTCGGCAGGCCCTCCTGCTTGAGCTGCTTCGAAAGCTCATCCTCCACGGTGATACCTCCGGTGCGGTAGGCGCGCCGCGTGACCTCCAGAATCTCTCGGGCGAGGCGAGCTCGCCGTCCCGGCGCGAGGTCCATGGCTCGGCGCTCGGGGAGCACACCCGAAAAGAAGAGAATCTCGCTCCGAAGATAGTTCCCCAAGCCGGCGACGAAACGCTGATCGAGGAGGAGGGCTCCCAGCTGGCGCCGACGAAAGCGCTCCAGTCGAGCTTCGACCAAATCAGGGCCTACGGTTGGATCCAACGCGTCCGGGCCGAGCGCCGCGATGAAGGGGTGCTCGGACACTGCCGCCGTCTCGAGCACTTCGATGTCGGAGGCCGAATAAAGCAAGGCGTCCTGCGAGGACGTCTCGATGGCGAAGCGCAGCTGCCGATTCGTCCGGGGAGGCCGTCCCGCCTTCACAATGTACCAGCGTCCGTAGAGCTGATTGTGGCTATAGACGCTCAAGCCCCCTTCGAAGTGGGTGAGGAGCGCCTTACCCCGGGCCTCCACGTGCTCGACCCGGCGGCCGCTCAGCTCCGGACCGCGCGCGGCGAGGGCCTCGAGGCCGAAGAACACCCGATCCGCTTTTCGACCGCCAACCGCCTTTTGGATGCGGTCGGCCTGGCGGCGAACCTCCGGTCCCTCAGGCACGGAGCAGGTTCCCGTCAGGCGCGGTAGGCATAGTAGGGGACCCCCTTGTCCTCGGGGCCGGTGCCCACCCGCTCCAAGACCACGCTCCCCGACGCCGCGAGCTCCACCGGAGTGACCCGATCGTGGGCCCTCTCGTACGTGTCCCGTTCGATGTCGACCGCGCCCTCCAGAGCAGCACCGAAGCCGAGGCGGGCCGCGGCCTCGGACCAGCCCGGCGCGAGACGGGCGCGAATGGCGAGCGAGGAGTCGCCGCTGCCATATCCGAAGAGCAAGACGTGGCGGCCTGTCAGGTCGAGCCTCTCCTGGGCAGCTTGCTCCAGCCCGGCTCCGATCCACGCCGGGAGCGAGGCGCTGTACAAGTTGCCCAGCTCCCGGACCACCTTCCGTCCGAACCGCCCTTTGCTCTCCGCAAACTCTCGGCCCTCGGGTGTCTTGGACAGGCCCCGCACCAGGGGGGCCAGCGCCGGGATGGGATCCGCCTGCACCCCGTGCTCCGCCACGAAGCCACCAAGGTCGATTTCGGCGTCGAGCTCCGCGAGGGCGGCGTCGAGCTTCACCTCGGCCCGAGCGGCCGTCGCCTCTAGCAAGTCAGCCTGCTTATCGTCGACGAGCTTGCGGAGGAACATCCGCGCCACCGAGGTCTGGGGCATCTTCTCGTAGGGCCGGTGCAGAAGCATCAAGGCGGCCTCGTCGAGGAGCGACCCAAAGCTCGCGCCGGTTCGGCGGGCGAGGTGCACGAAGGCCCGGTCGACCGCCTCGAGATAGCACTGGGTCGAGTAGCTGCCTGCGAAGCGGGGAAAGTCGGGGGGCCGAGCCGCGGACCAACCCAGCTCGGTCGCAGGGCCGCCCCGCACCGGTTTACGAAAGTCCCGGACGCGATCGTCCGAGGACCGCCCGACCTCGCGAGGGTCGATCTCGAGAAGCCGGGCCTCGCTCTCCACGAGCATGGCCACCGCCCCCGCCCCTTGAGTTTGCTCCCCGGAGGAGCCGCGCGCGTACTCCGCGATGTCCCCGGCGACCACGATGGCCACCTGCTCCGGCTCCAGGGTCACGAAGCGCGTGGCGGCGAGGAGGCCGTTCATACCCGACAGGCAAGCCTGCTTCATCTCGAAGGTTTCGATCTCGCGCGGGAGGCGCTGGCCCCGGGCGGCCAAGGCCGCGTCCACGAGGCCGCGCACGGTCGGACCCCCCACCGCGTTGTCGGTGCTCGACTCGGTGGCGAACACGAGGTAGCCCACCCGACTGGGGTCGACCTCGTAGCGCTCGATGAGGCGCACGACCGCGTTGGCGGCGAGGGTGTAGACGTCGTCGGCGCCCGTGGCGACGCGAAAGGCGTCGCCCACCACCGCTTTCACTTTGTCCGGTGACGCGCCCGTCCAGCCACACCACGCCTCGAGGGGCACGCGGGCCTTGGGGACGAAGAGGCTCAGTCCACTCAATCCGGGCATAGGCCCAGCTTCCACGCTCAGGCACAGAGGGCAAGCAGTGTTGTACGGCAGCGAGGCTGAGAAAGCCCGCGTCTCGTACGGGTACGGACGCCTGGGGGTTACCCAAGCGGGGTGTCGAAACGCCAAAATCACCAGACGTCGGATTGTCTGTAACTCGATGGTCGCATGCTGCATCTCCGAGGCGGCATGAGTGGCGAAGGTCGAGAGTGGCTGGAGACCGACGGTTGGGGAGGCTTCGCGAGTGGGACCGCGGACCTCGTCCGCACGCGGAGGTATCACGGCCTCCTCCTGGTCGCGGCCCGCCCTCCCGCGGACCGCTGGATGCTTGTCAACGGCTGGGAAGGCTGGCTTGTCGGCGCTCAGGGAGAACGACTCCCCCTGACTTCGCAGGCCTACCGCGACGTGGTGTACCCGAACGGGCGAGAATACCTCGAAGTCTTCGCCCATGAACCATGGCCCCGCTGGTCCTATCGGATCGACGAGGAGACCCGCCTCGACGTGGAGCTCATCGTCCCCGGAGAAGGCCCCGGTACGGTGCTCTCATTCTCCCTCCACGGAGGGACGGAGCGCTGGCGCTCGATCGACCTCCGGCTCCTTTGCTCGGGCCGAGATCCTCACCACCTCCGAAGCGCGGACGGGGACCCCAAGGTGGGTCTCGAAGTTGCCGGGTGCCGGCTCGGCTACGAGCTGAACCCCGGAGCCCCGCCCTTCTTCGTTTGGGGGGCGCACAAGTATCGGCACGCACCGGAGTGGTTTCGCCAGTTCGAGTACGCCGAGGAGCGGGCTCGGGGACTCGACGCCTACGAAGACCTCCTCTCACCGGGACATTTCGAGCTCGACCTCCGGGAGGGAGCTGCCGCGCTGATTCTTTCGACCGCGGCGAACTTCGGCCCGCGATGCGGAACCGACGCGGTTGGCTTCGCCGAGCACTGCAAAGAGAGGGTTCGCGAACGAAGCGCTCGCCGGCGCGATCGCCTGGGACGGGCGGCCTCCGCCTATGTCTCTCGGCGAGGCGACGGGCACACGGTGATTGCCGGCTATCCATGGTTCGGGGACTGGGGGAGGGATACTTTCATCGCCCTCCGAGGGCTGCGCCATCTCCCCGAAGGACGAGAGCTCGAGAGTTCCATTCTCCTCGAATGGTCGCAGGTGGTCTCGCGGGGAATGCTCCCCAACCGGTTCCCAGATCGCGGCGATACGCCCGAGTACAACTCTGTCGATGCGTCCCTGTGGTACGTGCTCGCGGTTCGGGACCACTTGGCTACCGCCGAGACCGATGCCCCCACCGAGTCGCGACTCTGGGAGGCGGCGAGGTCCATACTGGAAGGGTACCTTCAGGGCACCCGGCACGGCATCGGCCTCGACGTCGATGGTCTGATCCGGGCCGGAGAGCCAGGGGTCCAGCTCACCTGGATGGACGCCAAGGTGGGGGACTGGGTGGTCACCCCGCGCATCGGAAAGCCAGTCGAGATCCAAGCCCTGTGGCTGGCCGCGCTGGCCTTCGCGGTGGCCCGGGAGGCGGGCTTGGCCCGTCATCTCGAGCGCGGCCGGGCGAGCTTCGCGGAGAAGTTCTTCGACCCCGAGCGAGGGTGGCTCCGGGACGTCGTAGACGTCGATCACGAGCCGAACCGAATGGACCCACGCCTGCGCCCCAACCAAGTCTTTGCCCTCGGGGGCCTAGGCCCGGACCTCCTCTCGCCAGGCCAAGCCCACAGCGCTCTCGACGCCGTCGAGAGGATCCTTTGGACCCCGGCCGGCCTCCGAACCCTCGACCCCTCCGAGACGGAGTACCGCGCCCGCTATGAGGGTGGGGTTTGGGAGCGCGACGGCGCCTACCACCAAGGTACGGTCTGGCCCTGGCTGACCGGCCCCTTCGTGGACGCCTGGGTCCATCTTCGAGGGGGCGGCCCGGACGTCCAGCGCGCAGCCAGAAACCGCTTCGTGGCTCCTCTCCTCACTCAGCTGGATCGGGCGGGACTGGGTCATATCTCAGAGATCGCGGACGGTGAGGCGCCTCATACTCCGCGCGGCGCTCCTTTTCAGGCGTGGTCGGTGACGGAGTTGTTCCGGCTCGACCGAACCCTCGCACGGTGAACCATGTGCTTCGTGCAACCCCATTCAGTTCGCTCCATCTATCTTGGAAGACCATGCCCTACGAAGTTCAAAGGGAGACCCTCATGACCCGCTTCCTCCTCCCTCTCCTCCTCTTTGGCTGGGTCTCGGCCTGCGCCGCGGCCAGCTCCGGCCCGGCGTCGACCCCGGCTTCGGACCCCGCCTCCGCACCTCTTGACCGAAGGCGCCCGCGTCCCGCCGTGAGCGGGTTTGGGTTCAGCGTGAGCGATCTCGAGGCGAGCCGCACGTTCTTCCAAACTCAGCTCGGGGCGGTGGAGCTCGGTCGCGCCGCCGCCCAGGGCCCGGAGCTGGATGCCCTCGTGGGGATCGACGGGCTGTCGGCCCGCGCCGTACACCTCCGCGTTGGCGAAGAGGTCGTGACCCTCACTGCTTGGAAGGGCGAAGGCCCCGCTCGCCGCCCCGGACCCGACGCTCAGAGCAACGACGCCGACTTTCAGCATCTTGCGCTCGTGGTCAGCGACATCGACCGCGCCCACGAGAAGGTCTTGGCCGGGGGAGCGGTACCTATCTCGCTCTCCGGCCCGGAGCGTATCCCCGAATCCAACCTCGCCGCGGCGGGGATTCGCGCGTTCTACTTTCGGGACCGAGACCGACACCCCCTCGAGCTCATTTGGTTCCCAGCCGGAAAGGGAGCCCCTCGCTGGCAGGCGTCCAGCCCCCTCGTACTCGGCGTCGACCACAGCGCCTTTTCGGCCGCCTCCACCGACGAGAGCCTCGCCTTTTACGTGGACGGGCTCGGCTTCGAGGTGGCTGGGCGTAGTTTCAACACCGGAATCGAACAAGAGCGGCTGAGCGGCGTGGCGGACGCCCGGGTCCGCATCACCGGACTCCGGGGCGAGAGCGGGCCGGGCCTCGAGCTTCTCGTGTACGAAGCTCCGGGCCCCGGTCAGCCCCGGCCCTCGGCCGATACGCCCATAGATCTCTTCTATTGGGAGACCACGGTGGTCGTCGAAGACCTCGAGGCCGTCCTGGCGGTGGTGCGGGGTCAAGGTCGCCGCGTGCGGTCGCGAAGGATTGCCTCCTGCCAACTCTGCTGGGGCGGAGGACGCGCCGCGCTCGTCGAGGACCCCGATGGCCACGTGATGCGGCTCGTGTCTCGATAGCCTCCGAAACGAGAAACTCATGACAACGGAAGAACGACGACTACGCGAAGACAAGGACGGGGAAGCTTCCTGGTCTCGCTGGGGCCCTTATGTGTCGGAGCGCCAGTGGGGCACCGTCCGCGAGGACTACAGCCCCCACGGCACGGCTTGGGACAGCTTCTCCCACGACATGGCTCGCTCGAGGGCCTATCGCTGGGGCGAAGACGGGATCGCGGGGATATCGGATCGTCTGCAGCGACTGAACGTCACGCTGGCCCTCTGGAATGGGGTCGACCCCATCCTCAAGGAGCGACTCTTCGGCCTGACCAACTCCGAGGGCAACCATGGCGAGGACGTCAAGGAGCTCTACTGGTATCTCGACGCCACCCCTAGTCACAGCTACCTGAAGATGCTCTACAAGTATCCTCAGCGCCCCTTCCCCTACGCGAACCTCGTCGAGGAAAACCGGCGCCGGGGGCTCCACGAACCTGAGTATGAGCTCCTCGACACGGGACTTCTCGACGACGATCGATACTTCGACGTCGAAGTCGAGTACGCGCGGGAGGGGCCCGAGGATTGGCTCGGCCGCATCACCGTCACCAATCGCGGCCTCCGGGCCCCGATTGGTGACGGTGATGCGGCCGAGCCAATCCTCGGGC
>JBCBRU010000222.1:0-12491 GCA_039819565.1 Myxococcota bacterium
ACCCGAGGCGACGGACCAGCCGCGGGTGATCTCGAAGCACCGCCTCGTGGACGCCCGGCCCGTCCAGCCCGGGCATCATGAGATCGCAGAGAATGACATCGAAAGCTTGGTCCTCGGCCAGAAGCCGCAAGGCTTCCTGACCGTCGGCTCGGGTCTCCACCGCGTGGTTGCGTCCAATGAGGCGTCCCAGCGAGCGCCGTATCCCGGGCTCGTCGTCGACGATCAGCACGCGACCGCTGCGCAGCTCCGCTTTCGCGGAACTTCGGGTCTTCTTCGGGGCCACCTCGAGGCCGTTGCGGATGGGGAGGATCAGGTCGAAGCGGGTGCCCACCCCCACTTCCGTTTCTACCTCCAGGGTCCCCCCGTGCTGGCGGGCGATGTCTAAGGAGAGAGCGAGGCCCAACCCCGTACCGACGTCCTGCTTCGTCGTGAAGAAGGGTTCGAAGATCCGAGCCAGGACCTCCGGGGCGATACCGATGCCGCTGTCGATGACGCTGATCGTAATCCTGCCCTCCGACGAGCGGGTGCGAATCAAGACGCGCCCGGGCTTGTCCTCTTCTCGAAGCGCCTGGGCCGCGTTGACGAGAAGATTGGTCACGACCTGGACGAGCTTGTTCCGGTCCCCCGGGAAGCCCTCGAGCGCTCCCAGGTCCTTCACCAAACGGGCGCGATGCCGGACGTGGTTGTGGGCCAGCGCGCAGGCCTGGTTCACAACTTCGTTCGGATGCACCCAGTCCACGCGGTCCGGGACGATGCGCGAGAAACTCTTGAGGTCTCGAACCAAACTGGAGATGCGCCCGAGCCCTTCGAAGCACTCCTGCACCAGGTTGCGCGCATCCTCGAAACCTCGCTCAATCCCCAGGCTGAACACCGCCGGCTCCCGCTCGGGCTCGGGGATGAGGTCGGCCAGGCGCGCCGAAGCCAGCTCCAAACCGGAGAGGAGCTCGGTGAGATGGGTGAGGTCGGCCACCGCGGCCTGGGCGGGGTTGTTCACCTCATGCGCGAAGCCGGCCGCGAGGGCGCCTACGGCGGCGAGTCGGTCCTGGTGGGCGAGCCGGCCGTCGAAGCCTTCGTCGGTGGCGGCTCGACTCATCCGAATCAGCGCCGCTGGCCTTCCTGCGAAATCGACCCGGGACTGGATGACCGCGATCGAGTTGTTTTGGTGGCACACCACTCGGGCCCCCACCCCGATGAGCTCGATGGGGAAGGTCTCCCCGGTGGCCAGGAGCCCCAAGAGCAGGTGGCAAGCCTCATTGGCAAGCAGGGTTCGACCCTCGGCGTCCACGATCGCGCACGCCCCAGGCTCCGACTCGAGCAGGGACTCGAAGGAAGCTTCCGCCGCCTGAGCCCGGCGGAGCGCCGCGGAACGCTCGGCCACGAGGTCGACCAAGGTCTCGAGTATCCCGGGTGCCCACGCGGGGAGGATGGTGCGGCCACCGAGCGACTCGGGAGTGCCGGGATCGAGAGCGATGAGATGCGTGTGGTGGCCGCGAAGGCCGGCGAGAACGGCCTCGAAGCCTTCGACCACGACGAGCACCGCGTCGGCAGGTGCTCCGTCATGGGCAACGCTGATGCCGGCCCCTCCAGCCACGCGGACTTCCGCCCGCCCCTCGAGTCGAGAGGCGACGTGGGCGGCGCGTCCCGCGTCGGTGGCCACGACCCGGACCACAGGTGCGGCCGGGATAGGGGTCAGGGGCTTTTCGACGGCCTCCGCCACGAACCGTCAATTCGGTGGGCGGTGACTCTTCTTGAGGCGACCGAGGCCGCCCGAAGGTGTTTTTGCGCGGGGTCGCCGGGACTCGGCAGCCCCCGCGCGTGAGCTTGCGCTCAGTGACCGTCGGACTTGGCGCCCTCGACAGCCTCCTTGACGGCGTCGCCAGCCGCCTTCATCGCCTTGTCCGCTTCGCTGGCGGCGTCGCCGGCCGCGTCGCCCGCCGCCTTCATGGCGTCCTTGCCGGCTTCCACCGCTTCCTCACCGGCCTTCATGGCGCTGTCTCCAGCCTCCTTGGCCGCCTCGGTTGCGCCCTCGACGGCTCCGGTGACCGCCTCGCCCGCCGCCTTCATAGCGTCGCCGGCGCTGTCCGCGGCCTTGTCCATGCTCTCGCCGACGCTCTTGGCGCCCTCCTTGGCCTTATCGGTGGCCTTCTCCGCCGTCTCCTTGGCTTGCTCGCATGCGGGCAGCGCCGCCGCACCTGCGAAGGTCGCCAGAGTGAGGGCTACAGTTCCGATCCTCTTGGTCAGGTTCATGGCGCCGATGTACCCCAAGCTGGAGACCATCTCCATGGGCTGACTGACGATCCGTCCAAAACGGGCGTCACGACCCTTGAAAAACTCAAAATTCGAAGCCCTGCATGCCAGCATGCACCCCTGAATGGCGGACCCCGGCCTGCTCGGCTTGGTGCTTCTGAGCGTCATGTCTCCCCCGATGGAAGGTTGGTGGCCGCCGGAAGGCCCGGATCCTCATCCTAGCGCCCTGAGCGAAGACGTCCGGCTCAGGGTTTCCGAGGCCACGGTCCAGCTGGGAGATGGTTCGACCGGGGTCTTGGTCAGCCGAGAGGGTTTGGTTTTGACTTCGGCCGCGGCCGTAACTCGTTGCGCCCGAAGTCTCGAGCGCGACCGCAGGCCCGGCGGTTTCCTCGCTCCCGAGCTCGCGAGCGCCCCGGTATGTCCCGGCCTCAACGCCTACGTCCACGTCGAGGTCCAAGACGTGAGCCGAGCTGTCCAGGCCGCGGCCCGCGCCGGCTCGGACGCCCGCCCCGCCTTGGTCAGCGCCTGCCGACGACGGCGGCGCGGGCGACGCTGCCGGGTGGTCGACGCGGAGAACGGCCGGGCCCGCCTCGTCATCGAACGCAAGGTGTCGCCGGTGCGCTTGCGCTACTTTCCGCAACCAGACCTACTGAGCTTGGGATCCGGCGACCACGCCCGCTCCCGGCCTCGACTTCGTCTCGACGCTGCTCTGGTGAGCGTGGGGTCCGGACGGCCTCGAGCCGCTGCGGTCCCGGTACGCACGAGCCCGGTCCAGACCGACGAGGAGGTGTGGATCGGCCACCATCCGCGCCCCTCGCTGCGGTGGCGCTCGGCTCTCGAGGTCGAGGTCTTCATCCGGGAGATCCTGCCCGTGTATCAGCAGCGAGCGGCCGCTACGAGCGACGCACCCGCCACCGTGAGGAGGCTCGAGACCCTGGCCGGCCTCGCCCCTCACGCCCTCGCGCAGGCCCGGCGCCGTGAGCTCGAGCTCCTCCGTCGGGCCGCGGAGGACACCCCCTCCTTGGCGCAAGCCTTCCATCGAGGGCGGGCCGACTTTCGAGCCCTCCCCTGGGCGACCTGGGCCGGACGGACGTCGGGGGCGCAGACCGGTCCGCCCCTCCTGGGAAGCTGGGCGGACGGACTGACCCCGCTCCCGCGGGCCGGCGAGGAGGAGCCCGAGACCTCCCCTCTTACCTATCCGGAGGCCCTGTCCGAGTCGCGCTTCGAGGCCCACCACCTCGGCCGAGCCCAGGCTCTGATCGGGCTGCCGGGCGGGCCCGTGGGGCCGGACGGACGCGGCGACTTGAGGTTCAGTCGAGGCGTGGTCCTCGGACGGGAGGAGCGGCCGACGTGGGCCCTGGTCACAGACGTGGCGGGGCGCCTCGACCACGAGCTCTCCCTTCCTCGACCCCTGCCGTGGTCGCCCCGGGAAGTCTTCGGCGTGGAGATCACCGCGGACATCGGCCCTCGAGCCAGCGGGGGACCGGTCTTGGATCAGCGGGGGCGCCTGCTCGCGGTGGTCTCGGGGGGCGACACCCGCAACCTGGCTGGCCTCTTCAGGTTCCGCGACGATGCCACCGTATCCGCCACTACGGTGCAGGCCATCTTGCGAGCTCTGTCCCTCCACCCCGAGGGTCGCAGCCTCGCGGCCGAGCTCCGCGATTAGAAGGCGGGCCCTCCCTCCGCCGTCGGACCCCGAGACGCTCCGCATTCGGCGCCCTCCCGGGGTCGCGGTGGTCTAGCCCCCTGACGGGATACTAGAGGTCGGCGACGAGTCGCTTGAGGGTCTGGAGCATCGTGTTGTCGACGCAGTAGCACCGCCGAGGCCCGTCGACCTCGCCCTTGATGAGGCCCGCCTCCTTGAGCACCTTGAGGTGCTGCGAGACGGTCGACGGGGCCAGCGGCAGCTCGCCGGCGAGCTCCCCCGCGATGCAGGACTCCTTTTCGATCAGGGCCTGGAGAATCGTGACCCGGGCGGGGTGGGCCAGCGCCCGTGACAGCTGAGCGATCATCTCCGCCGCCGCGGGCCCCCGGGGGAGATCCTCGGAGGTCGCGCGGTCGGGAGGGCATACCTGGGTGGAATCGTCGTGATCCATGGAGCCTCAGGTCTATTCAGCGCTTCTGCGGGGTCGAATCGTCAAGGGTCCTCGCGTAGAGCCAGGCTCTGACCTCCTCCGCGAGGTCTCCGCGGCGGCTCCGCGTCAGGTGGTCGAGCTGCGACTCGAGCCACGCCCGCAGGAGCGGTTCATCTTCCGAAACCCACCCTCGCAGCGCTTCGAAGGGGCTGAGAGCTCGAGGGGGATGGCCGAGCTCGACCACCGAAGTCACGAACCCGCGGTCGCCCTCGCGGACGATGTTCTCTTCCCGCACCCGTCCCCCGCGCGCGGACAGCTCGGCGCGCAGCCGAGGTAGGCCCGCGGTCGGCTGAAGCACGAGGGTCCGTACGCCGATCGACTCCGGCCACCGAGCGCTGAGGAGGTCGAGCATCCGAGGGCCCCCGAATCCCGCCAGGACCACCACGTCGAACTCGCCGGGCGAGAGGGGCTCGAGGCCCTCGCCCTGCCTGAGCTCCACGGCGGGCCCCCTCCGGCGAGGATCCTCGAGGCGCCGTCGGGCGGCAGCGAGGGGGGCCGGGGCGCGGTCACAGCCGACCGCGGCGCGCACGTGCTGCTCCGCGAGCAGAGCCTCCGGAAGCAGAGCGTGATCCGTACCCACATCGGCCACGCGGGTTTCCGGTGCAACCGCCTCCGCGAGCGCCGCGAGGCGCGGACCGAGACCGCGTCGACGCCAGCGCTCGGGGGCCAGGCTGGGGGTCGCCCTTGCCCACTCCGGGAGTGGAAAACTCACGGGCTCGCACCCCCGGCAGGTCGAAAGCAGCGCAGTGGGGCGTTCATGTGTCGCGGAGAGGAAGCACGACTAGCCACCCGCAGATCGGCGAGATATGTGACATTACTGTGAAGAAGAAGACGCGAGCCCGGTTGGCCCGTCTTTCGGACGTGGCCCCAGCCACCCCGAATCAGGCGGGACGGGAGCTGTTGGAAGCGGCGCTGTTTCCACGTGCCTACGAAGCCTACGTCGTGGCCCTCACGGGGCCGCTCGAGCCGGTTGAAGGCAAGGAGCCCAAGCGCGGAAAGCGGAGCGACCGGGAGGCCCTCCCCGAGCCTCCGCCTTGGTTCAAGGGGGAAGAGACCGTGCACGATGTGCGGGTCGGGACCCGCCGTCTCGTCGAAGCCCTCGACCTCACCGCCCCCCTCCTACCCCTGGAGGTCCGAAAAGCCCTCCGCGCCGACGCCAAGAAGCTTCGCCGGGCCCTGGGGGCTCGACGGGAGGCCGACGTGCTCATCCCCGACTTCAGGGAGCTGGTGGAGCGTGCGGGCGTGCCCGGAGACGCCGCCGGCCGAGTGGCGGAGGCGCTCGGGGCCGCCGGGGCCGAGGGGGACGCCGAAATCGAGCGCAACTACCCTCTCGACCGGCTCCTCCGACTTGGAGCCCGGGTGGTGGCGTCCGTGGACGCCCTCACCGACATCCCCGACTCATCCTGGCGCGACGTAGGGGCGCCCCACCTCTTCGATCGCGCCGCCGCCGCCGAAGCCGGCCTGGAGTGCCTGACCGACGACGACGCCCAGGACGCACACCACGCCCTGCGGCTCACCTTCAAGCGCCTCCGCTATGCGGCGGAGCTCCTCGCCTCGGTGTTTCCCGAGGAGATCGCGGAGATTCGGCTGCGGGACCTCAAGAAGCTTCAGGATGCCCTCGGGCAGCTTCAGGACGCTGGTGACCTGTTGAGCTTCCTGGATCGCGACGAAGTGCGCTCGGCCACCGACGACGCGGGGTGGACCCGCCTTCACGAGCTGTCTCGCGCCCATCAAATGGACCGCCTGATACGCGCGAGAGAGGTCGCAGACCGGCACGCGCGAGACGTGATCGCCGCCGCCAGCCGGGCGGCAGGAAAGATCGGTCTCTTCGAGCGAACCCCCGCCTAGCGCCGCCGTCGTCCCATCAGACCGCGCCGGCTGCCGCCTCTCATCGGTCGGATCGGACGCTGATCAGTCGGTGGGACGGTCCTCGCGGAGGGCCCGGGCCTCTCCGGTCCGGCCGAGGCGTTCGAGCACGTCGGCGGCCCCCACCCACGCCTCGCGAAGTCGAGGGGCCGTCGCCCGCGCGTGCTGAAAGGCTTCCAGAGCGGGTTCGAGCTCCCCCATCTGGACCAGCAGGCGACCGTGGTCGAGGGCGGCCTCGGCGTCCCGAGGATGGAGCCGCCGAAGCAAGCGGCTCTGCACCTCGGCCATGTCCAGCCGCCCGTCCTGCTCGAGGAGTCGGACGAGCTCGCGGCGGGCTTCGGGCTCGAAGGGGTCGCACTCGAGGGCCCGGCGCAGCGCGTCTCGAGCCTGGGTGAGGCGCTCGTCGTCCCGAAAGGCATCGGCCACCTCCATCCAGTCCGCGCACCGCATCTCCGCGGCGCGGTCCTCGGGGTCGAGCGCTCCTCGGGGCCCGTCCGGGGGGCCCGGGACCACGGGGAGGACGCTGAGGTTGTCGGGGAGGTCCTCAAGATCGAGGATCATGTCCACTTCGAGGGACAGGCGGGTCTCGAGGGGCGCGACCTGGGCGAGGATCTCGTCGGTGGAGAAGTCGAAGAGGCGCTGGCCCGACTCCGCGACCCAAGGGCCGTTGCCGTCCCGCACCACGAGCTCCTCGCCCTCGAGGGCGATGTGCACCCCGGACAGCGGAACCCCGGCCGGCAGCCGCGCCCGCAGCGCCAGGAGGGCCCGTCGGACCTTGCGCGGGGTGACGTCGGCGGCCAGGAGCTCGCGCGCCGTCCGAAGCAAGACGAGCTCCTGAAAGCCGAAGCGGTGCTCACCGCGCGGGCCCCGCGCCGTATCTAGAAACCCGTCCTGCACGTAGCTTCGGATCTGGCGTTCCGAGAGCCCCAAGATCTGAGCCGCTTCGCGGACTCCGAAATCGCGTCGCATCGCGGTCAGGAGGCCTTCTGGTCCTTGGTCTCTTTGTCCTTATCCGCGCCGAGGCTCGCCTTGAGCTGGGCCATGAGGTCGGTGACCCCTGCCGGCGCCTCCTCCTCGACGGGGTCGCTGACGATCTCCTCGCCCGCGACCTTTCTCTCGATGAGACCCTCGACCCGCTTGCGCACTTCGTCTTCGTACTGATCCGGTCGGAACTCCTCGGTCGAGATCTGGTTGATGATCTGGGTGGCGAGGGCGAGCTCCTCGTCCTTGGGATCCGCGTCTCCGAGAGGGATGTCGTTCACGTCCACGAGCTCGTCTGCGTAGTGCAGCTGATGCATGGCCACGGCGTCTCCCATGGGGGCGATGAGCACGAGGTACTGCTTGCCGCGGGCGGAGTAGCGGGCCAGCCCCGTGCGTCCCGTCTGCTTCATCGCCTCGGAGAGGAGCTTGTAGGCCCGATCCCCGCCCTTGTCGGGGCCGAGGTAGTACGTCTTGTCGAAGTACACCCGAGGCACCGTCGACTCCGGAACGAACTCCGTGATCTCGATCTGCTGGGTCGACTTCTCCTGCAGCTCGGCCAGCTCCTCGGGGGTGAAGATGACGTACTTGTCCTTGGCGTACTCGTAGCCCTTCACCATCTCACTTCGAGGCACGACCTCGCCCCCATTCTGCGGATCGATGTACTGCTGTTTGAGCTTGTGGCCCTCCTTGGACAGCATCTTAAAGCTCACGTTCGACCGCGGATTGGCGGCCGAATACAGCTTCACGGGGATGTTCACCAACCCGAAGGTGATCGACGCAGCGCTGATGGCACGAGGAGCCATAGGCTGGGCATAGCGGATCCGGCTCCGGACGCGAAAGGGGAACCATGAAGGAAGACGGCCTGGAGGCGTACCGGAAGAAGCGAAAACCGAGCTCTCCCGAACCCTTCGGCCGCGCTGCGGCCCGTATCCCGGCCGGAGTGTTCGTGGTCCAGAAGCACGCCGCGCGAAGGCTGCACTACGATCTCCGACTCGAGCTCGATGGCCGCCTCCGCTCGTGGGCGATCCCCAAGGGACCGAGCTTCGACCCGGAGGTGAAGCGCTTCGCGGTCAAGGTCGAAGACCATCCTCTCGATTACGTCGACTTCGAGGGCGTCATCCCCGACGGCTACGGGGCCGGGAGCATGATCGTGTGGGACCGGGGACTGTGGCGTCCCCTCGAGGACCCGCATGAAGGCCTTCGGAACGGAAAGCTCTTGTTTCGGCTCGAGGGGCACAAGCTCCGCGGGGTGTGGACCCTCTTCTCGACGGCCCGAAAGAACGAGGAGGGCCCGGAGTGGCTGCTCATGAAGAAGCCGGACGGCTGGGCCCTGAGCGGGGGCCGTTCCGTGCCCGAGGACTCCATCCTGAGCGGCCTCGACGTCGAGCAGCTCGCGCGTCCGGACGAGGTCCGAGCGGAGGCCATTGCGCGTCTCGACGGCCTGGGCGCCCCGCACGGGCGCGTCGAGCTCGCGTCGATCTCTCCGATGCTGGCTGAGGTTCGCAACGCCCCCTTCGAAGATGACGCGTGGGTCTTCGAGCTGAAGTACGACGGCTTTCGCCTGCTCGCCGAGAAGGACGGCGACCGCGTGGCCCTCCGGTATCGGAGCGGTCGGGACGCCACCCGGGCCTTTCCCGAGATCGTGGGAAGCCTGCGGGCCATGCCCTGGCAGCGCCTCGTCCTCGACGGCGAGGTGGTGGTGCTCGACACCGAGAGCCGCCCCGTCTTCAACCGACTCCAGAAACGCGTTCAGCTCGAGAGGGAGCGGGACCTCGCCCGGGCGCGCTGGATCCACCCCGCCACGATGATGGTCTTCGACCTCCTCGAGGCGGAAGGATATGACCTCCGTAGCCTCCCCCTCGAGACCCGAAAGGACCTCCTCACCTCCTTCCTTCCCGAGGCCGGGCCTCTCCGCTTCGCCGACCACGTGCCCGGGATGGGGCAGGCCCTCTTTCAGAAGGTCCGGGAAAAGGGCCTCGAGGGCATCATGGCCAAGCGGGCCGCGAGCCCCTATCGCGAGAGCCGCTCCGACGACTGGCTCAAAATCCGGAGCGAGCGCACCGAGGCCTTCGCGGTGATCGGGTTCACGGAGCCCAAGGGGAGCCGCTCAGGATTCGGCGGTCTCCATCTCGCCCGCCCCGCCCCCGGCGGGGGCTGGGCCTACGTGGGCCGGGTGGGCTCCGGCTTTGGGGCCGAGCTGCTCGAGGATCTTCGCAAGCGCTTCGAGCCCTTGCGTCGGCCCAAACCGGTGACCGAGGTTCCCAAGGCCGACAAGTCCTCGGTGTGGCTGACCCCCGAGGTGGTGATCGAGGTGACCTACCTGACCCAAACCGAAGAGGGGATCATTCGGCAGTCCCGCTTTCGCGCCCTGAGGGACGAGTCGGCCGCTGAGCTCGCCGCCCACGCGGTCGAGGTCGAGGTCGATAGCTCACCCGGAGATCGGCCCCGTGAGGTGAAGGTCTCTAACCCCGGCAAGATCTTCTTCCCGGAGCATGGCATCACCAAAGGCGAGCTCATCGAGTACCACCGGGCCATCGCCCCGTTCATGCTGCCCTATCTCAAGGACCGCCCCATCGCCCTCGCCCGATATCCGGACGGCATCTACGGAAAGTCCTTCTTTCAAAAGCATGCGCCCGCTTTCGTGCCGGGATGGGTGCGGACGGCCGCGATCTGGAGCGAACAATCGGGTCGGGAGCGCGAGCAGTTCGTGATCGACGACGTCGACATGCTCGTCTATCTCATCAACCTGGGTTGCATTCCCATTCACGCGTGGACGGCGCGGGTGGAAACCTTACTGCGACCGGACTGGGTCATCCTGGACTTGGATCCCAAAGAGGCCCCCTTCGCTCACGTGGTAGAGATCGCCCTGGCCGCGAAGACCCTCGCCGACGAGCTGGAGATTCCCGCTTTCGTGAAAACCAGCGGCGCCAGCGGCCTGCACGTGCTCGTGCCCTTGGGGGCGCGCTTCGAGCACGCGCAGGCCAAAACGCTGGCCCATCTCCTCGCCGCCCTCCTCGTGGAGCGGCTACCGAAGATCGCCACCGTCGACCGAAGCCTCGATCGCCGCGATGGCAAGGTCTACATCGACTTCGTGCAGAACGGGCGAGGCCGGCTGCTCGCCGCGCCGTACACGGTGCGTGAGCGCCCCGGGGCTCCGGTCAGCTGCCCCCTCGACTGGTCGGAGCTCGGCCCCGACCTCGGGCCGCGGGACTTCACCATCCGCGACGTCCCGGCGCGCATGGCGGACCGACAGCGCTGCCCCCTCGCCGGAGTGCTGGGCGAAGGCATCGACCTCGAGGCGCTCCTCGAGCGGGTCTCAGGGGTTCCGAGCCGAAAATGAACCCGGAGCTGGAGCCGCCGCCCTCGCGGTTTGAGTCGTGGATGTGACGAGGGGGCGGTGCTCGTGGTGATGACGGCGCCGGGGTGGTAGAGGAGCGCCCGTGGACGGGATCGCCTTCTTCGACGTCGACAAGACGCTCCTCGACATCAACTCGGCGAAGCTTTGGGTGCGTCGAGAGGTGTCCACGGGTCGCCTCTCCCGCTTCCTGGCCCTCAAGGCCGTGGGCTGGGTGCTCGCCTACGAGCTGGGCTTCGCACGCGTCGAGAAAGCCATCGAGGAGGCCGTCCAGACCCTGAGCGGCCAAGAGGAGTCGGACCTCGAACAGCGGGTGGCCGCGTTTTACGCGGAAGAGGTCGCCACCCGCGTTCGACCGGGCGCTCGGGACGCCGTGGCTCGGCATCGCGCTCAGGGCGACGCCATCGCCCTCCTCACCTCCGCGTCGAGATACTTGGGCCAGCACGTCAAGAGCGCCGTCGAGGCCGACCACCTTCTATGTAACGACTTCGAGACGGACGACCAGGGCCGCTTCACGGGCCGCCCGGTCATGCCTCTCTGCTACGGCCCCGGCAAGCTCGCTTACGCGCAGAAGCTCGCCCGAGAGCTCGGAGCCCGCCTCGAAGACTGCGCCTTTTACACCGACAGCTTCTCCGACCTTCCCGTCATGGAGAAGGTCGGCCATCCGGTGGCGGTCCACCCCGACCCCCGCCTCAAGCGCGCCGCCCTCCGTCGGGGCTGGCCCATCGAGCTCTGGGGCTTCGCGTAGTCATGGCCCGAATGGGGCATAGACTTGCTCCCCAAAAAATGAGACTCGGGCCCGATGAGCAAACCCTCGGCTCTCCCCACTCTCCGGCCGACAACTCTCTTGATCCTCGTAGCAATGGGTACGGCCTGCGGGGACGACGAACCCACGATGATGGCTCCGATGACGGAGCCGATGGCCGAGCCTCTCGAAATCGCGACCTCCCTTCTCACCGATGCACGCGAGGGCGAAGACTACTCCGCCGAACTCATCGCGCGAGGAGGCACCGCTCCTTATCAGTGGACGTCGATTCGACTCCCCGCCGGCTTGACGCTCACGGAGACCGGGATCCTCTCCGGCGCCCCCGAGGCGGCGGGTAGCTTTCCCGTCGAGATCGAGGTCTCGGATGCGGAGCAGCAGCTAGCCCGAGGCACCCTCAGCCTCGGTGTGACGGCCATGGCTCCCCTCCCTCCCGTGCTCGAGGGACCCTGCTCCGCACCCATCGCCCTCTCCCTCTCGGCCGGCGCCCAAACCCTCACTGGCCGCTTTCCCTCGGCCCTCTCTACCGACGGTTTCTGCGGCGCCGCCGGGAACCGGGCCACGGTGTACTTCTCTTTGACGATCGAGGCGCCCGCCCAACTGCGGGCTGGGATCGTGTCCGTCGCCGACGCCAGCTTCGGCCGCGTGGAAGGCGGGTGCCCGGCGGTGGCGCCCATGAGCTGCGGCCGCACCTACTCCGAAGTGCTTCCCGCCGGAACCTACCGTTTCGTGGCCGTGGGCGAGCCGGACGCTGACTTCGGGATCACCTTCGAGGTCGTCTCGGAGCCCCTCCGAGGGCCCCCGAGCTGCCTGAACCCCCGTCCCGTGAGCCTCGCTTCCGGGCAGGCCATCGTGATGGGAACCTATGAAGACGGCACTCACCGAGAAACCGGCAGCTGCAGCCGAGAGGCCCTGCCCGAGGCGGTCCATGTCATCGAGCTCGATGCGCCCGCGGACCTCACCATCGAGGCGAGCTCGGCCGTGGTGTTCCTCCGCGAGACCACCTGTGAGAGCGGAAACGAACTCTACTGCTCCGACTTCAGCGGCACCGGCTTCCTACCGAACCTTCCCGCCGGTCGGTACTATCTCATCGTAGAGCCTCGCTTCTCTGGGGACCAGGGATACTCCGTTCGCGTGCGACGCT
>JBCBRU010000223.1:0-12490 GCA_039819565.1 Myxococcota bacterium
CCTTTGGCCCGTGGTCGCCGCGTTACGGGGCGGGCCGACCCTCCGCGCCCCCGCCCGAAATGGTCGTGGACGTGCACAACCGACCCCTCGAGACCTTCGTCGACGACCTCGGCCGACGCTGGGTCCGCGTCCGACGCTGACGGGGAACGGTCGCCTCTCGGCGACCTCGGCCCCCGGTCATGGCCTGGAGATGGGGACGACGTCGACGCCCTCGGGGGGCACGAACTCGAACTTGGAGTTGGGGATCCCGGCGTTGACCACGGGGTTTCGGAAGTCGAAGCGATTGGTGTTGCCGGCCGTCTCGTGCAGGACGGAAGCGAGGACTTGGCCGGATTTCCGGTCGATGTGGAGGACGAGCTTTCGGAAGGTCTTGTCCTTCTTGGGGGTGAGCTCCAGAACGGCCGCGTCCTTCCCGAAGGGATGCGCGCTCGGCACCTGCACCTCGAAGCTCTCGCTGAGTTTGCCTTCGCCCCAGAGAAAGGAGAGGGCTTTCCCTAGGCGCTGCTTGGTGGAGAACCCGCGCTCGACGATGACCTGGGCTTCCTCCGGCTCGTACACCCAGAGCGTTTTGCCATCGGCCACGAACAAGCGCTCCACCGGGGTCTCGTAGGCCCAGTGGAGGCGTCCGCCCTTCTTGACGGTGATGGTGCCGGAGTTCTCGATGGTCCGGGACAGCGCGGCGCGGGTGTAGGTCTGGACGAATCCGGCCTGGAAGTCCTCGAGCGCGTCATAAAATCGCTGCACCCGGGTGGCGAGCGCGGACGCGTCGGTGGCCTTCGGAGCCGCGGCGCCCTCGGGGGCCGCGGCGACCACGAGGGAGGTCGTCAGAATTAGACTCGAAAAGCTCATAGCGGCAGCTCTGGGGACGTTCAGCCGGCCTCGAGGATTCAGCCGCTGCGCTGCGGAGGTACCGGTCTGGGGCCCTGCTGTCGAGCAAGGACCCATGTCCCGGCCGTCCGCTGGACACGATGGACCGAATACGGGCAGCTTCGAAGCGTCGGGGAAGACAACGTTGAAGGACGACGGGAACATCCCCACGCAAAGGGTGAAAGACTACCGCGAGACCGGCTCCATCCCCGGTTTGGTCGGAACCACCCTCGATGGCCGCTTTCGGGTCCTCCGGCGCATCGCCGGCGGGGCCACGGGGCAGGTCTACGAGGCTCTCCAGGCCCCCTTCGACCGCCGGGTGGCGGTCAAGGTGCTCGACATCGACGCCTCCGCCGATCCGACCTTTCGGGCCCGCTTTCAGCGCGAGGCGTCGCTCGCGGCGCGGGTGGCGCACCCCAACATCGTCACCATCTACGACTACGGAGAGACGCCCGACGGCCAGATGTACATGGTCATGGAGCTGCTCCGGGGGCGCTCTTTGGCCCGGGTGCTTCGGGAAGAAGGACGGCTCCACCCATCTCACGCCCTCGACATCGCGCTGCAGATGACGCGCGCCCTGCGGCGCGCCCACCAGCACGGGATCGTGCACCGAGATCTGAAGCCGGCCAACGTAGTTCTCGAGTCGAGCGATGACGCCTCCGACCTGGTGAAGGTGCTCGACTTTGGTCTCGTCAAGCTCCTCGAGCCCGGTCGGGGCTCCGACCTGGAGGGCGTCGGCGAGCGTCTGACCGCCGTGGGGGCCATGCTCGGCACCCCGGGATACATGTCGCCCGAGCAGGCCATGGGCGAGGACGTCGACGCTCGCACCGACGTGTACGCGTGCGGGGTCATTCTTTACGAGCTGCTGTCCGGAGCGAAGCCCTTCGCGGGCCCTACCGTGCAAGACGTCTTGTCGAAGCAGATCATGCAGCCGGTGCCTCCGATCTACGGGCTGGACACCAGCGCCGAGGCTGCGGAGGCGACCGAACGCCTCATCCGAGACTGCTTGCATCCGAACCGCGCCCATCGACCGGCGAGCGCCGAAGTGCTCCTCGCCCGCCTCAAAGAGGTGTGGCGCATGGAGAGCGACACGGCCTACGGCACCGAGGCGAGCTTCGTCGGGCCCCGTCTGCCCACCGCCGACATCAGCTCTCCCTCCCAGTCTCTGTCGCTGGAGGGCGTTCTGAACGAAGAGCTCGGGCCGCCCCAGATCTCCATCGAGGAGCCGGGCTCGCGAAGGGGCACCGTCTTCGTGGCCGTGCTCGGGCTCGTGGCCGGGCTCCTCTTCGCGTTGGCGGGGGTGGTGCTTTGGACCGGACCGGCTCCGGCCCCCCCCGAGCGCGAGGCGAAGGTGGGCCCCGAGGTGGTGGCGCCGGCGCCGCCCCCCGAGGTCGCGGCTCAGCCGACCCCGGAGCCCAAGACGCTTCCCCCCCAGGGCTCCGATGCGCTCGCTCCCCTGCCTGAGGAGCCGCCCGCGGAGGCGCCAAAGATCGACGACTACAAAGCCAATCCGTACTGAGTGGCCCCCCGACGCACAGGGGCTTTGACGGCGTGGGCGAGGGCGGCGATTCTCAGCTTGGCTCCATGGCCTCCCCCCCGAAAAAGAAGCGTGCCCCTCGGAAGCGGGCCGCGTCCTCCGTGAAGAAGACTTCGGCCAAGACCGCCACCGCGGCGGTCTCGAAGGCCAAGGGGCCGAGTCTCGGCTCGGAGGCGCTGGGCGTCCTCCTCATGCTCATGGGCGTAGGCCTCGGGCTCGCGCTGTATAGCTACGACCCCGAGCGCGGCGACCAAAACTGGATGGGCACGGTGGGGCACCGCCTCGCCGACATGATCTTGAGCGGCATCGGGGTGGTGGGCTTCCTCGCCGTGGCCCTCTCGGTGGTCATCGCGGGGGCTGCGCTCCTGGGCCGGCTGCGCATGCCGTCTTTCGTGTCGCTGGTGTCGGGGGTGGCCCTGGTGATCGCCGCCACCGTCGTGGCCCACCTCTTCGGTCGCGAGGTCTACGGAAAGCCGGCCGGAGGATATTTGGGCGCGATCGCGGGGAGCCAGGGCGAAGATGCTCTGGGGGGGGCCGGAACCCTGCTCGGGGCGCTCGGTCTGTTCGTGGTTTCGGTCATGGGCCTCGCCCGGGTCTCTCCGGTGCGGGCCCTGGTGGGGGTGGTGGAGGGCGTCGGTCGCGGCCTCTCCTCCGTGGCCTCCTCCATCGGAACCTGGCGCGAGGCGAGGGCGGCGGCGCGCAAACGCGCCCGCGAAGTCGAGCTTGCAGCCCGCGTGGTGGAGGCCGAAGAGATCATCGCCGAGGTGGATCCGCCGGCCGACGTGTCCCGGGCGCGGGTCGATCGCGAGGAGCGTCGGCGCTCCGCCATCCGGCGGGCCGAGGCCGAAGCCGAGGCGAAGGCGCTCGAGAAGGTGGCTCGGCGAAAGCGCAAGTCGGCCGTCGGAGCCAATACGCCGGTGCCGTCGATGCCGATGGACGACGACGTCGACGTGGGCGCGCCCCCCGTCTTGGTGTCTCTCAACATTCCCGGGCCGGCCGCCGAGACGCGCTTCGAGCTGGAGGCGGGCCCTCTCGAGGACGCGGCGGACGTGCTGGAGCGGATCGCGGAGCACCCCGTCGAGTCCGAGCCGGGTCTCGGCCGAGGGCCTCGACGCCCTGACGCCTCGGAGGTCGAGACGATCGCGGTCATCCACTCGGAGGGGCGGGCGGCTCGTCCGTCTCAGCCGCCCCCGGTGCCCGTCGAGCCCATCTCCGACGTTCCGCGCTCCGCGCTTCCTCCTCCCGTCCCGGTCGACTCCCGGGGGTCCTTTCCCCCTCCGCCGCCGCAGGACTCGCAGCCCCCGCAGGTGCTCCCGGAGGAGCCGGTGGACCTTGCGGACCTAGAGAGTGAGCCCGAGGCGGGCCCGGTGGTGCACGAGCGTAAGGAAGTCGCCATTACGTATGAGGAGGCGTCCTCGGAACGTCCTCGCGAGAAAAAGGAGTACCGCCTTCCCCCGATTCAGCTGCTCGATCATGACGGAGAGGTCCCCGAGCCGGTGGACCAGGGGGCGCTCCGCGTTCGGGCCACGCGCCTCGAGCAAAAGCTCGAGACCTACGGAGTGAAAGGGAAGGTCACCGCCATCCGCCCCGGGCCGGTGGTCACGACCTACGAGTATCAGCCGGCGCCGGGGGTGAAGGTGTCCAAGATCGCAGGTCTTCAGGACGACATCGCGATGTCTATGGAGGCCCTTCGGGTGCGCATCGTAGCCCCGATTCCGGGCCGCGGGGTGGTGGGCATCGAGCTCCCCAACGAGGCCCGCGAGAACGTCTATCTCAAGGAGATCGTCGCGCACGAGAGCTTCCGTAAATCGAAGTCTCTGTTGACCCTCGCCCTGGGAAAGGACGCCGAGGGGGTGCCGCAGGTGCGCAACCTCCAAAAGATGCCCCACCTCCTCGTGGCGGGCACCACCGGGTCCGGCAAGTCCGTCAGCATCAACACCATGGTGCTCTCGATGCTCTACAAGGCCACTCCGGAGCAGGTGAAGTTCATCATGGTGGACCCCAAGATGCTGGAGCTGTCTCTTTACAACGACATCCCGCATCTTCTTCTCCCCGTCGTGACCGACCCGCGGAAGGCTTCCCTGGCCCTCCAGTGGACCGTCGACGAGATGGAGCGGCGCTACCAGCTGCTCTCCGATTTCAAGGTCCGGGACCTCGAGACCTTCAACAACAAGCTCGGCAAGCTCTCGGTGCAGCGGGAGGCAGAGGCGGCGCTGGCCACCAAGGCCGGGCTGGGCTCGGTCGAGGCCTCTCCCGAAAGTAAAGAGCCGCAGCCTGAGTTGCCGTTCGACGCGCGTGAGCGAAAGGGGCGCATCCGAGACCCTTGGCAGGGTAAGGACGTGCCCGAGACCCTCCCTTACATCGTGGTCCTGATCGATGAGTTCGCGGATCTCATGACGGTGGCTCCGCGCGACGTGGAGACCTCGGTGCAGCGCTTGGCCCAAAAGGCGCGAGCGGCGGGCATCCACGTGCTTCTCGCCACTCAGCGGCCGTCGACCGACGTCATCACTGGCGTCATCAAGAACAACTTCCCCTGCCGGGTGGCCTTCCGGGTGGCGTCGCGTCACGACTCCGCGACCATCATCAACATGCCGGGCGCGGAGGCGCTGCTGGGCCGCGGCGATAGCTTGATGATGGACACGACGTCGCCCACCCCAGCCCGAATCCACGGGAGCTTCGTGTCCGAGGAAGAGGTGGAGCGGGTCGTCGAGTTCTGGAAAGAGCAGGGACGACCGGTGTACGACGAGACCATTCTCCAGCCTCGCGAGGAGGAGGGGGCGGACGGTGGCGCTGACGCCGACGACGTCGACGAGCACTACGACATGGCCGTCAAGATCGTCTGCGACACCAAGAAGGCTTCCATTTCGGCGCTGCAACGCAGGCTGCGAGTGGGTTACAACCGAGCCGCCCGGATGATCGAGATGATGGAGAAGCAGGGCATCGTGGGACCGGCCACCGGACCCAAGGGCGAGCGCGAGATCCTAGCCGAAAAGATCGACTGAGCCCTCAGTGCTCGGGCTCGACTTCGACGTCTCCCATGAGCTCGACCTCGTGGAGCTCAATTCCGCCGACCTCGAGGATTTCCTCCGGCGGCAGTTCGACGGCGTCCCGGACACTCGCTCCGGCGCTCGGGGCGGGCGCAGGCCTGCGGAGCTCAAAGCTGGCGGTGGCGCCGGGCTCCTCGCCCGTCAGCGACGCGGCGGCGACGCCTCCGGCGACGCCGGCGAGGGTGGCTACGGACAGCACCGCTCGACCCACGACCCGCTGCCGGGCTGCGCGCTCTCCGACCGGGCAGGGGCCGGTCATCACCGTGAGCTCCTTGGGGCGCCGGTAGAGGCGCCCGCAAAATCGACCTTCCGTGTCCTCGATGAGGCGGACGAGCGCCTCGGGCTCGAGCTCTTCCAAGTTATAGACGTGCTTCTCGCAGGCGTTGCACCATCGCTTCTCGTCGCTGCCGACGAGGTCCTCCCACTTCTTCGCGCAGGGCTTGGTGAGCTTGAGGGCGAGATCGCGTCGGGTCATGGCTCTCGTAACGCGCCAGATCCAAGGAGGATCTCCCTTCGGTGAGTATCGCACTCGAACCCAGGGGTTGCCCTGAGGTTCTCGCCTCGACAGGTTCGAGACATGAGCGCATTGGGCCCTCGACGTACGCTGGCGACAGCGCCGTGGATCGCTTTGTTCGGATGTATGGTGGCCGCTTCGGCCTGCCGACCTCCGCCGGACACCTCGGAGGGTCGACGGTCAGCCGGGCGTAGGGGATCGGCCGGGACCTCGGCGCCGTTCGACGTCGAGGATCCCACCACCATCATGACCCGTCGGGAGGTGGGGAATCTCGTCTTTGAGGGCGTTCCGGAGACGCCTCCCGAGCTGAGGGAGAACCTTCGTCGGTACCAGAACGTGCGTCCGGCCGCCTTCGAGGGATGGTCCAAGGCGGGCGTCCTCATCAGCACCCGTTTCGGCGAGACCGCGCAGGTCCACGAGGTCGACAAGCCCGGCGGGGCTCGCGACCAGCTCACCTTCTTCGACGAGCCGGTGGCGTGGGTCAGCGTCAGCCCCCGAGGCGATCGCTTTGCGTTCGGGCAGGACGCCGGGGGCAACGAACAGTGGCAAGGTTTCCTGTTCGAGCTCCGAACCCACGACGTCGTTCGCTACACCGTCGAAGGGACCCGCAATGGAGCTCCGGTGTGGAGCGAAGACGGCACTACGATCGCGTGGGAGCAGGCCACCGCGAGCGATCCCAACCGCAAGATCTTGAGCGCGGTCATCGGGAGCCCGGTCGAGACCCGCAAGGTTGCGTACGAGGGTAAGGGCGCAACCTACCCCCTCTCGTTCTCGCCCTCGAAGAAGAAGCTTCTCTTGGGGCGCTATCTCTCCATCACCCGCTCCGAGCGTATCCTTCTCGATGTCGGCACCGGGGAGACGGTGCGGGTCAACGTGGGCGGTCCGGTGGCCTGGGGCGGCGGCGTCATGCTGGACGACCGAAGGTTCGTCGCGATCAGCGACAAGGGCTCCGACTTTCGGCGTCTCGTCCGGGTGGACGCGGTCAGCGGAAGGGTCCGTGTGCTCGATCCAGACACCAAATGGGACGTCGAGGTCTTCGCCGTCTCCCCAAACCGTCGGACCGTGGCGTACGCCATCAACGCGGGCGGAGCTTCGCAGATCTACTCCCTCGACATTCGGTCCGGGCGCGCCCGCACCGGGCCGGACATCGGGATGAGCGTCGTCCGCAAGATGGCCTTCTCACCGGACGGCCGGCAGGTGGGCTTCGGGTTCACAGGTTCGAGTCACCCCGGGGACGCCTGGAGCTTCGCCACCCGAAGTCCCGAGGTTCAGCGGTGGACGGAAGGCGAGGTGGGAGGTCTCGATCGCGAGGGCTTCGCGGAGCCGAAGATCGTGTCCGTGCAGAGCGGGACCGTCTCGGTCCCGGCCTTCGTGTACATGCCGAGCGGGGACGGTCCGCATCCTGTCATCATGGATATCCACGGAGGACCGGAAGGACAGGAGCGCCCGACCTTCAACGCCACCATTCAGCACTGGGTGAACGAGCTCGGCGTGGCCGTCGTGGCTCCGAACGTGCGCGGGTCCTCGGGGTACGGCAAGGCCTACGTCAAGATGGACAACGGACTTCACCGCATGAAGTCCGTCGAGGACATCGGCATGTACCTGGACTGGATCGCCCGGGAAGAGCAGCTCGATGCCGACCGGGTCGTGCTCTACGGAGGCAGCTACGGGGGCTTCATGGTGCTGGCGGCGATGGAGAAGTACGCGGAGCGTATCGCGGGCGGCGTGGATATCGTCGGCATCTCGGACTTCAAGTCGTTCCTGACCAACACCAAGGGCTACCGTCGGGATCTCCGTCGCGCGGAGTATGGTGATGAGCGCGATCCGGCCGTGGCTAAGTTCTTCGAAGAGATTTCCCCCCTCGGAAATGCGGACAAGATCACCAAGCCGCTGTTCGTGGTGCAGGGGGAGAACGACCCCCGGGTCCCCGCGACCGAAGCCGAGCAGATCGTCGACGCGGTGCGGGGCAAAGGCGGGGTCGCTTGGTACATGCTCGCGCGGGACGAAGGTCACGGCTTTCGAAAGAAATCCAACCGAGCCGCGCTCCGCGAGGCGGTGACCATCTTCCTGGGCGAAGTGCTCAAGCTCTGAGCGCGTTCCGCCCTCGGGGGCGGAAACGCCGCAGGGAGCGACGCCGTCGCCGGCGCGCCACGGCGGGACTGCCGACGCACCCTCGCGCCTTTAGGGGCGAGCTCAGCCCTCTCGAGCCTCGAGCTCGTGGAGGAGCGTTTGGATGTCGCTGTCGTAGTAGTGCGCGAACTCCTCCGGAGACAGCTCGAGGAGCCCCGGGATGACGAGGTCCTCCTCGAGCTCGAGATGGGGGCGAAGGACGGCGTCATGGTGCTCCAGCGCGGCGACCACCTCGGACGGTGAGCTCGGTCCCTTCGCGAAAGCCGCCTTGACCTGGTCACAGGCGCGGTGGAGGTCTCGATGACCGGCCTCGGCCGCGTCGAAGGAGAGGCCCCACCGGCGCTCCAGGTAGGGGTAGAGCTTGGCCTCCTCGTACGCTTCGTGGCTGCGCATGGCCGAGATCCAGCGATCGAAGAGGGTCTCGATGAGCTCCATGGACTCGCCGCCTCGAGCTGCGGCGATCAGCACCCCGCTCACCTCGAGGAAGCTCTCGTGCGACTGAAGGAGGAGGGTTTGGGCGGGAAACCGCGGATGAGAAGACCAGGTGTCGCGGGGCAGCGTGCGAAGAGCATTCACGGCCGCTGTGTTCTGCACCGCGGCCCCTCCGACTAGCTCTGCCCGGAGGAAATTCTGACGCACCCTCGAGGGCGCCTCTCGGACCATGCTCGCCGGACCGCCCCTGGCTCGCTCCACTTCGCGTACCTACGGGTACGCTGCCGTTTCGCGCCCGATGACTCCGGCCCAGGAGTCCATCCTTTGGGGCCGTCGTCGTCCGAGGGGAGCTGTGGAGGTGCTTTGGACAGCAGCTCAGGGCGTCGAGGAGGACGCCATGGCCGAGGCGGGCGCAGCTGCCGCCGGAGAGTGGGAAGCCTGGTAGAGAGCGAGCGCGCTGAGGAGCACCACCCCGATGCCGATGCCCAGAAGCCGCGGGGCTACGCCCTTCATCCGAACCTCGATGGGACCGGTGGCACTCGCGGCGCGAGGCTTGGGGGTCGCGGTCCGCGCGCGAGGAAGGCGTGCGGCGCCGGAGGACGAGACGGGCGTCGAAAGAGGAGCTGGATGTGTCGAGGTATCCACGTTCGCGCTGTCTCCTGAAGGCCCCTTCACCCTGCCGCGAAACGGCCGCCGATCCCATCGGCCGAAACGCCCCCGGACGACCTTCCGAGAGGTACATGTGCGCCTCTGAGACGGGGTCGCGCATGGGGCCAACGACCGACCGCCCAAAACGCGGAGGCGCCCTCGAGCCGAAGCAGGTCGGTCAACGCTCTGTCACGAAGGCTTCTCAGGTCCCGACAGACGTGGGATATTGCGTAATGCGACGATGGGCCGAGACGACCAGTCCCGCCGGGCATCGGTCCTTCGTTCGACCGGGGATCCCCGGTCCGACCCGTGGCAGGCCGAGGATCTCCGGGCCAGCCACGCGTTCGAAGAAGTGGAGCTGAGCTCCGTCGAAGCGGTCCGGGAGATTCCGGTGCGTGAGCGTACGGTGTCTCAGAGGTCGCCGTCTGCGCCCCGGGCCCGCGCGCCCGACGCTCCGGGCCGCGAGCGTTCGCCGTCGACGGCGCGTGGGCGCCCCTCCGATGCGCCCCCCGCTCGCTCCGCGAACGGCCCGGACCCTCGCATCGGCTCCACGCTGGTGGGGCGCTACCGCCTCGAGAAGCTCATCGGCCGCGGCGGTATGGGGCGGGTGTATCGAGCCGTCCAGCTTCCGCTCAACCGCCACGTGGCGGTGAAGGTTCTCAGCCCGGACTTTCAGCAGAAGGACCCGCAGTTCGTTCGTCGCTTCTTCCTCGAGGCCGCCTCGGCCGCCCGGCTGAGTCATCCCAACACCATCACCGTCTTCGACTACGGCGAGTCCGAAAACGGGGAGCTCTTCATCGCCATGGAGTACCTCCCGGGCCGCCCCCTCTCGAGGGTGATCGCTGCGGAGGGTCGCTTCCCCGCCGAGCGCGTCCTGCACGTGGCCATGCAGATCTGCCGGGCCCTTCGCGAGGCCCATGCCAAGGGCATCATTCATCGCGATCTCAAGCCGGGAAATATTCTCCTGATGGAGGAGAACGAGGACGGCGACTTCGTGAAGGTCCTCGACTTCGGGCTCGTCAAGCTCTTCGCGCCCGAGAAGCTCAAGGACCTCGAGGCGAGCTCGGTTCGGGACGTGGTTCTCGAGGGTGATGCCGAGCTGACCAAGGCCGGCATGTTCTTGGGGTCGCCCAAGTACATGTCGCCCGAGCAGATTCAGGGGCGTCCGCTGGATCCTCGCACCGACATCTACGCGCTCGGGGTGCTGATGTTCCATATGACCACGGGACGGCCCCCGTTCACGGGCGGCAGCAGCGTGGACGTGATCGTGCGGCAGGTGAACGAGGCGGTGCCCACCTTCGAAAGCTTGGGCACGGAGGCTCCGGAGCTCGAGGCGATCGTCCGACGCTGCCTCGCCAAGCGCGCGGACGGCCGCTACGGGTCAATGAACGAGCTCCTTGGCCACCTAAAGGACCTGCATCGCCTCCTCACCGGCCATTCCTATACCGAGACCGGAAGCGTGCCTGCCGACCTGTCCGGGCTCGACTCGGCCCTAGCGAGCTCGGGGACCGCCGAAGCCGCCTTCGACGAGAGTGGCTTGGTGGATCCCACCGGGGCCCTCATCGCCCGAGACGTGGCGCGCATGCGCCGCGGCGCCTCGCTTGGAGGTTGGCTTGCGGGGGGCGTCTTCGTTCTGGCTTTGGGAGCGGCCGC
Source organism: Myxococcota bacterium (assembly GCA_039819565.1). GTDB lineage: Bacteria > Myxococcota > Kuafuiibacteriia > Kuafuiibacteriales > Kuafuiibacteriaceae > JAHQVK01. The sequence continues at coordinate 10,829 of JBCBRU010000223.1, forward strand.
CTACCTCATCGCCCAGCCCGGCCGGCCCCCGACGCCCCAGGGGCGAGCGGCCCCTCCCGCGCCCCGCGCCGGGCCGGCCCAGCCCCAGGTCGTCTTGGACCTGACCAGCGAGCCGGCCGGAGCGGAGGTGTTCTTGGATGGCGTCAGCCTCGGTGAGACGCCCACCCGCGCGGAGCTTCCGCCGGACCCCTCGGAGGAGCAGGTGGTGGAGTTCCTGTTTCGCCTTGAAGGCTATCTTGACCGCATGATCGAAGCGCGTCCGGGCGTGACGGACGTCCCCGTTCACGCCCTCCTCGAGCCGCTCGACAACGCGTCGTCCGCCCCAGAAGCCTCCGACTACAAAGCGAATCCATACTGAGGGGCGGTTGGGGAGCTGGCCGTCGGGTCCGGACCTGGGTAGGAGTCAACTCTACGTGGGTTCGAGCGGAAGGGATCGGGAGACGGCGGATGGATAGAAGACAGTTTGTAAGCCAAGGCGGCGCAAGTCTAGCTGCGGCTTCCCTCGGATGGCGGTGCACCCGGCAGGCGAGGGCTCAATCGAGCTCGTCCCCCGATGTCGCCGTGATCGGCGCGGGGACCTTCGGCGTTTGGACCGCGTACCATCTCAATCGGCTCGGGGCGAAGGTGGTGTTGCTCGATGCCTATGGGCCGGGGAACAGCCGGGCGAGCTCAGGCGGAGAGACCCGTCAGATGCAGGCCGACTGGAGCAGCGACGTGTACACCCGAAGTGCGATCGACTCGTACGGGTGGTGGAAACGCATCGAGCGGGAGTCGGGCGTTCCGGTGGTGCTGGAGACGGGGAAGCTCAAACTCTCCACCACGAGCGAAAATATCGGGGTGGCTCAGGAGATCAAAGCGCGGCACAAAACGTATGGGCTCCCGGAGGCGGAGATCCTCCGGGAAGACGAATTGCGCCATCGCTGGCCTCAGCTCCACTCTCGCGACCTTCGCTGGGGACTGTACACGCGAGGCGCCGCGGGCTCGGTCATGATGGCTCGGAAGGGGGTCCAGACGGTCGCCCGGGAGCTGGTCAAACAAGGTGGAGAGTTGCGCATCGCCTACTGCGAGCCGCAGCTGAGCGGGGAGGGCAAGTTCGTTGGGGTTCGGACGCGGAGCGGTGACGCGCTCCGGGCCGGTCAGTACGTCTTCGCCGGTGGCCCTTGGCTTCCGCGGCTCTTTCCAAAGCTCCTGAAGAATCGACTGCAGGTGCAGAGGCGCGATGTCCTTTTTTTCGGCTCTCCGCCGGGCGACGCGAGGTTCAGCTTTCCGCATTTTCCGACCTGGAGCGTCATCGGATCCGGATACTACGGCTTCCCGGACATTGCCCACCGCGGCTTCAAGGTGGCGCCCTATCCGGACAAGAACACCATCGACCCGGACAGCGATGAGCGGTTGATCCTGCCCCATCAGGTCAAGCGGGGACGGGAGTTTCTCCGGCGTCGATTTCCGGACCTCGAGCAGATGCCGGTGGTCGAGACACGGGTATGTCAGCTCACGAATACCGTCGACGAAAACTTCATCGCCGGCGAACACCCGGATGCCGACAATGTATGGATCGTGGGCGGCGGCTCCGGTCATGGCTTCAAGCACGGCCCCGCCGTCGGCGAGCATCTCGCAAAGCAGATCCTCGGGAAGGCCACCGACGACGGCTTTCGCCAGACC
>JBCBRU010000224.1:0-12406 GCA_039819565.1 Myxococcota bacterium
AGCCGGCTTGGCGCCGAGCACGGCCCTCACAAAGGCGCCGTGGGCAAGAAGGCGGGCCTTCGATGCCTCCGATAGGGCGTCCGGAAGTGCGGCCTCCAGCCGGTCGAGGGCCTCAAGAGCCCCGGACCTCCATCGCTCGGGAGGCACGCCGGCACGGGCGAGCGCGTGGAGCACATGCGCGGTCAAGAACGCGTTCGGTTGCGCTCCTGGCCAGTACCCCCAGGACCCGTCTCCTCGTCGAAGCGCAAGAAGACCTTCGATTTCAGACTCCGCCGAGCTCTCGAGATCCCTCGCTCCAAGGGCGGTAGCGCCCTTGGGGAATCGAGCTACGAGGCCTCGGAGACTGGCAAAGGCGAGCAGGCGAGAGGCTCGCTGCTCGGCACAGCTGAAGGGATACTCGGTGAGGGAGCGCACCGCGTCGCGCGCCGCGAGGATACGTGAGCTGCTGAGTTCGATGTCGAGTCCCCCTACGACATCGATCGACCCCGCGGGGATCTCGACGGCGCGGGCCAGCGGCCGGTCGGTCAAGCTTCCGTACTCCGCGAACGCCTCTTCGCTCAGGGGCGCGTAGACCGGCAGTTCGACCTGCACGGCATCGGTCAGCCCCCGGGCGTGGAGGGCGGCCCGAACCGTAGCTGCACCTACCGCATCCGCGGAGGCCGGAAAGCTCACTTCCACACGAGAGCGGGCAGGTACGATGGTCTTGCCTCCGTGGCTCTCACCGAGGGTCAAGCCTTGGGTGGTCACGGCGAGCTCTATCGGCTGAGGTGCGTCGGAGCGATTGGCCACTACGAAGGACAGCTCGGGGGCGTCGCCGAAGCTCAGGAACCGAGGGAGGGCGGGCTCGATGGAGATGGGTTTGCGCGCCACAAAGGCGGCCTCACCTCGCCCGAACTGGGCGCCCGAAGCGGCGACGGCGCGTGCTCGCCATCGAGTGAGATCATCGGGGAGTTGAAAGCGCGCCTGAACTCGACCCTCTCCGTCGGTGATCAGACCTGGGTTGAAGTACGCCAGGGGCCGAAGGTCTTCGCGAAGATCGATGGGGTCTCGGCCGGCGGCTCCGGGAGCGGCGCCCGCCGACCTCATCATCATCTCCGCAGCTTCGGGAGGTGAGCCGAGTTTGAGGGTTTCGAGGTTTGCGGAGACTTCGCTTGGAGCGACGAGAACGAGCTTGGAGCGGGAGTGTAGTTCGTGGATGTAGCCGAGACGGTCGGGGATGAGAGCCTCGAGCGGCTCTGGCCACGGGCGCTTGGCCAGGGCGAGCACCGCCTCATCGGCGACCGCAAGCGTGATTTCAGCCCCCTCGACGGGCCGGCCCTGAGCGTCTTTGACCTCGAGCTCGATGACCGTGTCCGCTCCCGGAGAGGTCTCAGCCGGCGGACGCACGGACACCGTCAGCTTGTCTTCGTCGATGCCAACCACCAGCGGAATCATGCCGGCTAGTTCGACCGGGTTGGGATCGGAACCCGCAAGCCAAACTTCAACGAAGGGATCGGGAGCCATACTCCTCGTCACCGGTATCCGGAGCTGAGCGGAGCCGCCCTTCAGAGAGAGGGGCTCGAACCGGACAAGGCCATCGGCCATCACCATCCAGGCGCCTCGGGCTTCCGGGAGGGGGCTGCGTACCTCGATGGTGGCCGTCTCCCCTACGGCGTAGCGCTCCTTGTCCGGGACGAGCTCCAGGCTCTCTCGCTCCACGTGCGAGGGGCTGCGGTCCGCGCCCCCGGACCAGTATGCGAAGAGCTCGGTGCGGCTGCGTCGCCCGCTCGCATCCTCCACCTCGGCCCGCACAAGGTAGCGTCCGGGAGCCTCCGGGGCTGCAAAACGGGCCGAGTCGGGGCCGGTCCCCGACAACGCCGAGATCGTGGCCAACGGAGCACTGGTCTCGGGCTCATCCTCCACTGGGCCATAGCCAGGACGAGAGAAGAGGCTGAGGGAGACCGCGGACCCGGAGCTGGGGCGTCCGTCGAGATCGACTGCGACCCACTCCAGATCCAGAGGAGCCCCTGCGGGAAGAAAGACATCCTCGAGTCGAAGGCCGATGGTGCGCTCGGCAGGAAGCACGAGGGCTTGGGCTTGTGCCCGTACGCTCCGCCGGTCCACGTCCTCGACCTCCACGCCCACGGAGAGGCTCACCGGGAGGTTCTTCTTCGGTTCCCGAGGTACGAGCTTCAGGGTGCTGCGGCCGGATGCGTCGGTCACGTCCTCGACTCGATAGGTGGCTCCATCGGATCCGGCTCGGGGGAAATTCAGGCGGAAAGACCACCACCAAGGAGACTCGGCGCCGAAGCGCCACCCATCCCAGCCCGGAGGGGCGTAGTGGGCCGTGGCTTCGTGAACCTGCCAGCGCACCGGAGTCCCCGACAGCGCTCCGCCCGCGTAGGCTTCGGCACGGGCCACCGCACTTAGGGGCTCTCCAATCACGTGCGGAGGCGCGTCGAGCTGCACACTCACGTCGAAGACAGGCCTTCGAAACTCCTCGATGCGGAGGAGATGTCGAGTTCGGGCTCGACGGCCGAGGCTCGGCACCTCGATTTCCACGTGGGCGCGGCCGAGGTTGGCGTCCTTGGGCACATCAATATCCAGCGTGAAGCTACCGTAGCGGCTCAGCGTGGCCTCCTTCGCAGCCCACTCGTTTCCCCGCGGTCCTCGGACCCGGGCCTTTACCTGCAGGCCAGCCTTCGGCGTTTCCAGCTTATCCGCGATGAATCGGCGCACGAATCCCTTGAGGTGGGCGGTCTCTCCAGGGCGGTAGAGGCCGCGATCGTCGAGGACGAGAAAAGACGCGCGGGGCTCCCCGGGAGCCCGGCGGGCGAAGACCTCTCCGCCCCCGTAGGCTGCCCCCGGAAGGAAGGCGGCGTCCTTCGACTCGAGCCAGGGGTCACGCGAGGGACGCTCGGGGAGCAATGGGAGGCGCGCAAGGCCCTCGGCGTTGGTCGTGGCGGAGGCGCCGCCTGCCCCCATCCGAATCTCCCGGCCCACCAAAGGCGCTCCCGAAGGATCTGAAGCAAGGACGTAAAGGTCGCTCTCAGAGTCGCTCCAGGCGTCGAGGAGGACATTCGAGACGGCCACCCAGACTGTCGGTGGATAGCGGTGCTCTGCCCCCGGATGCTTTACGCTCACGATCGCGTGACCCATACCGTCGTTCAAGGCACTTGAGACGTCGATCGAGAGCTCGGTAGCTCGGTCGGGATCGCCCATTACGGGCACTTGACCTTCGAAGGTGATCTTCCCGGGAAGCGGTGTCCGCATGCCGCCTCGATGATGCTTGGCGTAGGCTGGCCAGTCGGACGGTTTCACCTGCCGAACCTCGACCTCCAACGACTCTGCGCCGGCCACGAGGAAGGGCACGGCGTCAACGCCTCGAAGAAGGCGAACCAAATCCCGACCTGGGGCGGTGAGCAGGGGCGGAGCTGGGCCTACTTCGAGCGAGAGCGATTCGGTCTCGCCGAGGGCCTGTCCAAAGACATCGGTAAGGGCAGGGCTCAGAACGATCCTGTAGGTTGTCCGAGCCTGGGTTGCCCCTCGTAAGTACAGACCCGAACTCGATACTTCCACGGACAGGCCGCGGACCTCGGGTTCGAGGCGGGCAGCGGGAGCTTGCGAGATGACCCCCTCGTCCAGCGGATTCGTGAACTCTATGTGGATCGACTCTCGGGGCGAGCAGCCGTCCTCGTCCCACCCACATCGATGGCCGGCCACCTGAAGAGGTCCGTGGGTCGAGAACCGGGAGCGAAATGGCGCTTCTGCAGGTCGGGGGCCCTCGGCCGACCATGGGCCGGCTTCTACAGTTAACCGTGCCTCCGTGGCGGTGGGGAGCGGTTGGGTCGGGATCAGAGCCACCGCCTGACCGGATGGTATCCGGGCGAGGGAGCGACGGGCCTCATCGTCTGCCTCAAGCTCGGCGTCGGTGGGGATCTCCAGGTCGAAGGAGCGCCCTCCGGCCTCCAACCGCGCAGCGGCGAGGACCGCGGTGGGGTCCACGCGCTGGTCGAAAGTCAGGACCAGGACCGGACGAAGGGCCACGCTCTTCGCATCCCGCCGGGGATGGAAAGAGCGCACCTCCGGAGGCCGCGTCTCGAACGCCGCTGAGAAGTCCGCCTCGAGCACGCCTCCGCTGGGAGCTATCAGTCCTGCCGGTACCGTCAGTCGATACGCCGTGGCGGCCGGGAGCCGACCCCCCTCGGGTTCAAAGATGAGGGTTTGGGGGTCGACGTAGCGCCAGCGACCAGCCGGTTGCGGCTCGAGCTTGAGCGGCACCTGAGCTTCGCTATCGCCCCGAGCCCCGAGGGCTACGACCGCTTCGCTAAACTGAACCTGGACGTCCGCGGCCCGGCTGACCCCACCCTGGGGGGCCGCCCTCGTCACGGTCAGGGGGCGAGCCTTCTCTATGGGGGGAGGGGACGCGACGGCCGCCGCCTTTGGCGGGAAAGTCGAGACCTCCGTCGGAGTCAGCCGGGGCGGGGCCGCGCCTGCGGGAGGCAGTTGAAAGCTTTCTTTCGGGGGCGGGAGCGCACCGGCAACGCGAGCCAGTAGGGCTTCGACGGCGTCGGCCGACAAGGGCTCGAGATCGGCTTTGGGAAGGAGCGGTGGCCGGGTTTCGGGAGTGGAGGTTGGGGTGAGTTCGAGAGAGAGTAGGGGGCCCCCGCCCTCCGTGGCTGGACGGGCCCCAAGGCTCATTGGCTCGGGACTGAGCGTCGGGATCTCGGGCGGGGACGGGACCGGGGCCTTGTCCCCAACACAGCCCGTCCAAGCGGCCAAAACCAAGAGGACGTTGCTCAGCCGGACGTTTGAGCGCCGCCGTGGGGGGACAGTCGGGGTGACCATCGCCGGCGGAGAGGTATTCGCGGCCATGCTCCGGCCCCTAACAGAGGCCGAACCGAGGGGCCATCAGCTCGCGCTTAGGGCAGGTAGCGGACCTCGAGGTCCATGCGGAGATCTCCGTGGGCGCAGTCCGACGGGTCGTTGTCCCCGAAGGTCACGAAGCTGACGTTGATGCCTCTTTCGAGATCGAAGCTCTCGGCCAGCGAGATCAGGGTTTCAGATTCGATGCTCACGGCGAGCTGACCCAGCTGCTCGGTGGAGGGAACGACACAACGCCCCCCACCCAGGCATACGTAGGGGGAGTTGCGGGGGCGAAAGGGTTGGCCGCGCACGTCCTCCCACCCAAAACGGGGAAAGCCGCCCAGCTTGGGGTACTCGTCGAGGGCCAAGCCAGAGCCTCCGGCGACGAGGACCACGGTCTCTAAGAGAATCGCGACATCATCATCGAAAGCGATGGGTGGACCCTGGCGAGAGCGAAGTGCGAGGTCGCAAAGAGCGCTCACGGAAGGGAGCTCGATGGAGGCGACGTCGACCGCGCGCGCTTGAATATGCTCGTTTCGTGGAGGGAGGTTTCGGTCTGTGGAGAACGCGCAGCCAGCGCGCGCGGGAAAGTAGACTTCGAAGGTTTCGGTGAGGGCGTCGAGCTCGCACCGCTCAGAGACGGGTACGTCGATGGGGATGCGGGGCGGTGGCGATGAATCGGATGGAGCTTCCGGCTCCGCGGCTTCCGAGGCGTCACGAAGCAACAGGTCGTCCTCGCACCCCGCTGACAGGAAGGCCGCGAGTCCATAGGTAGCGATCTGGGCCGCCCTTGTCAGAGTCAGGAGTTTGTTACTCATATATGGTCCCTTCGGCGGCGATGTGTGCAGCCCTGGTTGCGAATGAGTCTTCCCGTGTCGTCCATCGGACGCTCAGCTCTTCGGGGCAAGCAGAGTCTGTCGGTCCTGGAGAGATCCAGTCTCACCGAGAGCCGAAGGAGTTAGGTCGCAGAGGACCCTCGGACGAGCGGTGCGCCGACGGTGGTGGCTTTCGTCGGATGGACAATACCCAGTGGCTACCGACGCCGTGAGTTCATCAGCTCCTCGAGCGCCTCCCGTAGCTGTGCTCCCGATACGGGCTTGGCAAGATAGCCGTTCATTCCGGCTTCTTGGCAGCGACCCTCGTCTTCTTTGGTGGCGCACCCCGTGAGGGCTACGATCGGGACCTTCGCTTTTTCCGGATCGAGCTCTCGGATGCGGCGAGTGGTCTCCAACCCGTCCATCTTGGGCATCTGAACATCCATCAACACCACATCATAGCTTCGGAGGTTGAGCGCTCGAAGCGCGTCCTCTCCGGACGGGACCTCCTCGGCTTCGTGGCCCATCCTTGCGAGGAGGCGGCTCGCGACCATGCGGTTGACGGGACTGTCATCCACCACGAGGACGTTCAGCTTGCTCAACCACTCCTTGGCGGCTCGCTCCTCGGGCGGGCGAGCGTCGCTCATGACACCGAGAATCGAGTCGGCAAATAGAGGTCCGCTTACGACCGCATCGAAGCCCTCGGATTCGCCCGAGCGAGAGCGACCGGGCGGCAGAACGAGTAGGGTACGGGCATTCGGCGCCGACGTGCGTACCTGCGGGCCGACCGCCGAGGTGGCGTCGAGCTCCCCGTCAACGATGGCTCCCACGAGCTCGAACGCTCCGGCCAGGACGGGAGCGAGAGCCTCTCCGGCGTCCGCGGAGATGGGCTCATAGCCCAAGTGCTGCACCTTCGCCGAGACGGTCTCGAGGACGGTAGGGTTTGGCGATACCACGAGCACCTTCCCGCTCGCCTTCGCGCGGCTCGGAGCCGTCGGGCGTAGCGGGAGCTCGACATGAAACGTGCTCCCTTGTCCCTCGGTACTCTCGGCCCAGAGGCGTCCTCCCATGAGCTCCGTAAGCTGACGGCTGATCGATAAACCGAGTCCGGTGCCGCCGAACTTTCGGGTCGTAGAGGAGTCGGCCTGCTGGAAGGGGGAGAAGATACCTTCCAGCTGCTCGGGGTTCATGCCGATGCCCGAATCGACGACTCGAATACACAGCCGATGCCCACAAAGCTCGATCAGAAGCCGGATGTGCCCGTCGGGAGTAAACTTGGTGGCGTTGCTGAGAAGGTTGATGAGGACCTGCTGAAGGCGGATGGGGTCGCCTTCGATGAGAGCAGGGACATCGGGTCGGACCTCGGCTTCGAACTCGAGTCCTTTCGTTCGCATCTGCGCGACGGGTCCCGGAAGGGTCATCGCGAGGAGGTCGGGAAGGTCCACTTCGACTCGCTCCACCTCGATGCGGTCGGCCTCGATCTTCGAGAAGTCGAGGACATCATTCACGATACGCAGGAGACTGGTGCCGGAGGCGGCGATGGTCTCCAAATACTCCTGGAGCTCGTCATCGCAGGGCAGGCCAAGAGCTAGCTCGCTCACTCCGATGACCGCATTGAGAGGCGTTCGGATCTCATGGCTCATGTGGGCGAGAAAGCGGGACTTGGCTTTTGAGGCATCCTCGGCGGACTTGCGTTGAGCTTCGGCCTCGCGGGTGCGTCGCTCCGTCTCCTTGAGTTCCCGCTGAAGCCCGGCGTGGTGGATGCTAAAGGCCGCCTGCGACGCGATGGTTCCGAACAGCTCGAGATCCTTCTCGGTGAAGGCATTCACGGCGCTCTGGGTATCTACCTGAAGGACGCCGTGAACTGAGTTCTTCCATACGAGTGGAACGGTCATGGACGAGCGGATCTCGTTCGCCATTACGCTTTGGCTTCGACTGAATCGTTGATCGACGACGGCGTCGGCGGTGAGAATGGCGGCACGCTCGTCGAGCGCCCGCTGATACAGGGCCCGAGGTATCTTCGTCTGGAGTTCCTCTCCCTCGCGGCTGCGGGCGCTCTCGAGAAGGGTCCGGTGATTTCGAGTGAGGACGAGGATGCTGCGGTCTGCGGGGAGCAGGCGAAAGACGCAACCCTGGAGGCGCTCTGCGATGAGCCAAGGGTCATTCTCGGTTCCAATGGCTCGAATGACCTCGTACGTCGCCAGCAGTCTGTCGTACTCGCGACGGAGATGTGGCCCCCCGGGGAGCTCCTCGGAGGGGCGAAACTGCGGAACGATGCCCACCGGCACGATGGTGGATTCGGGGCGTTCGCTCGCGGGGCGCTCTCCCACGATAAGCGGGGTTTGACCGAGCACGATCGTCTGACCCGGTCGAAGCTGGCCTTCGCTCGTGCGAACGCCGTCTACCCACGTGCCGTGCGTACTGTCGAGGTCAACAAATCCCACCACGCCCTCGTCGGGATAGATGCGGAGATGGCGGCGCGAGATCATCGCGTCGTCGATGACCCAGTCGCAGGCACTGTCATCACGCCCCACGATCAGCTCCTTTTCGATGTTGATCGCGTGGTAGGGGTTGTCGCGGATCGCCAGGTACATCATTTCTGCGGATCTCTCCTCACGTCGGCGCACAGTCTCAATCCGACCGAGGCTACGCGGAGGGTGGGTACGGCTACCGACCGGTTGGTACTCCGATTGGTTGCCGCGTCGTAAAAGTAGCTTCCTCCTCGGAGCACGTATTCGGAGACATCGAGCGAGCTCGTCGTCCACTCGAAGGCGTTCCCGGCAAGGTCGTCCACATCGAAGGGGCTACGGGAGAGCGGATGCGAGCCGACCTCATCTAGACCTATGCCTCCGGGCTTTTTGTCGTAGGTGCGATCGAAGTTGGCGTCCTCGGGTTCGAGCCTTGCTCCGTGGGGGTACGGTCGGGCGTCCGCACCCTTCGCTGCTCGTTCCCACTCCTTCTCCGAGCACAGGCGGGCGCCTGGGAGTCTGCCGGTTGCGTCTAACCACCGAGCGTAGGCCTCGCCATCCTCGGCCGAGACAGCTACCACCGGGAACCGTAGCCAGTCCTGCGAGGTACGTCGTGAACGATGGGTGTAGCGGATCTTCTCACCCATACGGGCGCGATAGGCCTGGTCGCCAGGTTTGAACTCCAGAAGCCACCCTCGACCCTCTTCGTGCCGAAGACGAACCCCGCCGGTAGTGAGACCCTCGTCGTCCACCATCCCCGGGAGCCGCTTGGTGACTTCATGAGGAGGGAGAGTCTCGAGCCAAGCGATCCACTCCGCGAACGTGACTTCGTGCCGTGCGATCCAGAACGCGTCCGTGGAGGTGGTGTGGAGAGGGGGAGCGTCGAAGAATCCGCGTCGGGCCTCTTCGTCGGCTATGCTTCCAAACTGAAACACACCCTTGGGTATGTAGACATATCCTTCTGGACCTTCAACGGGCGGGGGGGTCCCGTCGAGAGAGAGCGACTCCCCTGGCTGGACGATGAAGGGGTGATGCCACCGTTGAGTCTGATAGCGTACCGTCGCCCGATAGCTGCCGGGTGGGAGCGCCCTGGTCTCCTCATGGATCGCGACGGGGTCGTCCCATCGCAGATCTTGCGGGAGATAGCGACTCACCTCGACCCGGGCTTCCGCGGGGAGGTCGGAGAAAGATAGTTTCCCCTCCGCGCGCAGTCTGCGTTGTTTCGATCCGTCGGCGTCGTACAACGACAGTCGCTGCAGCATCTCTTCTCGCTGCCCATAGTTTCGGTTGCGCTGCAGATGAGTCAGGCGGTCGACGAGGCTGTTTGCGAATCGAGATCTGAGTGACTCTCGCTCGGGAGCGAGCATCATAGCCGCCTCGAGGGCCTGGCTCTGTCGACGAAGCACGGCACCAAGCTCTTGCTCCCAGCCGAGAACGTCCTGCCACAGCGTCTCGGCAGGTCCGCGCTCGCGGTCCTCGAGAAGCGAGCGAACCTTTTGACGTTGCTGGATGACTTGTCTCCGAAGGGGCGTTGCGCTCTTCGCGGCCGCATCGGCGCTCTCCAGGGCGGCCGAGACCTTCTCGTCGAGCCTCGCTTGGGCTCGAATCCGAGCTTCGAGCTGGGTCAAGCCCACGATCAGGGGGGCTGCGGCGACGAGTACTCCTCGAGCTATCCAGCTGCGCCGCCGGGCCCGCTGCGAGGCGGCAAGAAAGAGAGCTTCGGCCTCACCGAGTTCATCGACGGCAAGACCCGAAGCTTCTCGCAAGCGCTGACCCGACCAGAGCCCTTCGCGCCCCTCCCCCAAGGCGCGCCAATCCGCCGCTGCCTTGCGAAGTCCTTCCCGAATACGAGCCTGCTCGGCATCCGCGGCCACCCAGCGGGCGAGCGCGTCCCAGCGGCGAACCAACACCTCGTGCACGAGGGTGCACTGCGTACCTTGCTCGTCGTCGCTGACGCTGATGAGTCGACCCTCGACGAGCCGATCGAAGACAGCGCGCCAGCTCTCCCGCTGACCTACGAGCTCGTCCGAAGATCGCGTGATGCGGACCCCGCCCGGACCCACCATGCCCATGAGGAGGTTTCGCGCGATGGCACGCTGTTGGGGGAGCAGGCTGTCGATGACGAGGTCGGCATGCCGAGCGAGCGCGCCCGCCACCCCGCCAATGCGAGACAAGCCTTCCTCGGTAAGGAGGCTGCGCGCATCGTCCCGCTCCTCCCAGAGTCTGGAGAGCGCGAACTGGAGAAGCGGCAGACTTGACGGCGACTCCTCGGTAAAAGCGAGGAGCTCGTCCACCATCGCTTCCGACTCGAACTGAAAGCCCATGGCCTCGGCGGGGTCGGTGATGGTCCGGCGGATCCGGTCGGGATTCATCGGACGCAAGAGATGGAGACCGCGTCCGACCTGTTCTCCTAGAGTGGGGAGCCGAGCCACCTGGGTCAGGAGATCGGCCCGCACCGTGGCGAGGACCTTGAGAGCAGGATGACCAGCGGAGAGCTCGTGGATAAACGCTTCGGCGCCTTTCCGCTCCTCGTCGCTGGCTTGCGTCACGAGCTCCTCGAGCTGGTCGATCAAGATCAGCAATCCGCGTTCGTCCTCGAGAGACCCATGAAGCTGGGACACCGCAGCTCGCGGGTCCGAGGCAGCGAGGTCCTGGAGAGCGTGGGCGGGCAGACGCGCGAGGCTCGAGAGATTTCCCACGAGGCGGGTCAACGGCTGGTGGCCAGGGGTGAGGGTCACGGTCGACCAGCTTCTTCCCCCGAGCAGTCCTGAGTGCGCGCACCGAGGCAGAACCCCCGCACGACAGATGGATGACTTTCCGGTGCCGGAGTCCCCGGTCACGATGATGAAGCTGCCGCGGGCCAGTCGGCTTACGATCTCGTCCGTCTCGACCTCACGGCCGAAGAACACTCGTCGGTGGTGAACATCGAAGGGCTGGAGCCCTCGGTATGGATTTCCCGAAAGAGAGGTTGCATCCTCTCGGAGGAGAAGGTCCTCGAGCTGGTCTCGAACCTCGCTTGCCGTAGAAGGACGATCGCCAGCCTCGAGCTGTAAGCAGGCGTCGACGAGAGCGGCGAGGCGGGGACTCACGTGCCCTGCGGCCTGGCGGAGCGGGGGTGGAGAGCGCTCCACGGCCACGCTCTGAAGGTCCTCCTCGGGAACGAAGGCAAAGGGGGTCGCTCCGGTCAGGAGTTCGTAGAGCAGAGCACCGAAGGAGTAGACGTCCGAGCGGGGCGTGGCCTCCTTCCCGAGCCAAGCCTCCGGCGACATATAGTCGGGGGTCCCCATCACGGAGCCCACGGCGGTCAGGCCTCGCCGACCCTTCGTCGCCGTCGCGGTCACCGCTGCCGGAGCCGGAACCAATGTGACGGCCGTATTTCCTGCAGCGGCTGGAAGGTCCCGCGTCGGGGGGTGGAGCAGGGTCGCAGCGCCGGGGGCAGCCGTCGGTTCAGGCGCGACGTAGTGCAGCTGAGTTGCGGATGCGCTCGGCGCCGGGGGCTCGGGCAAGGGGAGGTCCGCGGTAGCGGTGCGTGAGGCCGGCTCTTTGACGGGAAGCTTGGCAAGCCCGAAATCGGCCAGCTTTGGGGTGCCGTCCTGGGTGAGGATGACATTGGCCGGCTTGATGTCTCGGTGGAGGATACCGTGCTCGTGAGCTTCGGCGAGCCCTCGAGCGATGCCGAGCCCTATCTGCACCGCCTCGGACTCACCAAAGGGCATCTCCAGCTCCGCCAAGGCGCGGCCCTCCACGAACTCGGACACCAGGTAGGGTCGTTGCTCGAGACTCCCCACACGGTGAATGGCAACGACGTTGGGGTGGTTGAGGCGTGCGGCGGCCCGAGCCTCCACGAGAAAGCGCTCGCGTGACTGAGGAGAGGGGTCGGAGGCCGCGATGAACTTGATCGCTACGGGCCGGGCAAGCTGGGTGTCTTGGGCGAGGTAGACCTGACCCATGGCTCCCCCTCCGAGGGACCGAACCACACGGTACTCGCCAAACTCACCGGGGGGCGACCACCCATGTCTTCCCAGAGCGTCCAAGGTCATTCAGCAAGAGCACAGCTCTTCCCTGGCGAGCTTCGGAGCGGTCTCCCCCACCCTTGAGGGGGTCCCACCGCTCTCGGACATCGGCGTATCGGGCTGATACGGTCAACGCGAGAGAAGGCTCAAACTCGCGTCGGTGGAGCGGGAACCGAGGGGCGGGGCTCCGCTGATCAAGTTCATCGCGGCCTCCGACCCCTCTCCTCAGTCACGCGAGCGCTTTCTCGTGGAGGCTCGGGCCGCC
>JBCBRU010000225.1:0-12303 GCA_039819565.1 Myxococcota bacterium
CGCTCGACCCGCGTCGTGCCCCCTGCCCCTTAGGCTTCGTACGCGGATGGCCCCTCCCAAAAAAGAAGTGACAGTTCTCGAGGCGAGGTTTTTCGAAGGGGCGTGTCCTCCTAAGTGAAGCCTCTACGTGTCCAAGGGCATGACCGTACGGACTCCCCTGCTCCTCACCCTACTTGTCCTCGTCGGCGTCCCTGCCCACGCCCATCGACCTCGCGGAGTGACCTTCACGGACGTGGCCATCCACCCCAGCTCGGGTCTCGACTATCGCCGAACGCCATCCGCTCGCTACCAGGTCATCCGCTCCTATCAAGATGCGGGCGGCTTCGACGCGGCGCTCTTGCCGGTCTCCCCGCTCAAGGCCCGGGGTGCCCCCGGGGTCGCCCTCCTGGACTACGACGGGGATGGCGACCTCGATATCTATGTGACCAATGGTCCTGGAACCCCGAATAGCCTCTTTCGGAATGAGTTCGCCCAGACGGGACGGGTCGAGTTCGAGGATGTAGGGGTGGCCGCCGGGGTCGACGCGACGGGCTCGGACGGGACAGGCGCCTGCTTTGGCGACATCGACAACGATGGAGATCCCGACCTCCTCGTACTCGCCTTCAATGGTCCCCATTCCCTCTTCGAGAACGACGGTCGGGGAAGCTTCCGAGACCTCTCCGCGACGAGCGGGATCACCTGGGCCCCGGGAGCCATGTCCTGCGCCATGGGGGACGTGGACGGCGATGGACAGCTCGATATCGCCATCGCCAACATCTCTGACCTCGAGAACATTCTCGCCTTCGCCGCTGACCCCTTCATCTACAATATTCCCAATCAGCTATTCGTGAATGCGGGGCAGGGCCGCTTTCGAGACGCGAGCTCGAACTCGGGGATTCTCGACGTGGACGGGGTGCCGGCGGGGGTCGCGACCATGACTTGGGCCGTCACCATGGCCGATATGGATCTGGATGGAGACCTCGATATCGTGTTTGCGGACGACCAAGCGGCCTGGCCGAATGCCGCCCAAGGTGGGGTCGATCGGGGCTACCTCCAGCTCTACGAGAACGACGGCACCGGACACTTCGTGCCTCGCGCCATCAGCGGACCCGGCGAGTGGATGGGGCTCGCCATCGCCGACCTCAACTGCGATGGCCACTTGGACGTCTTCGCCTCCAACTTCGGTGACTACGGCTTCAGCCGCAATCCTTCCTACGCGCTCGGTGACTCGACCTCCCGCTGGTTCCTCGGCGGCCCCGGGCTCAACTACTCCGACCCGGGGGTAGGGGCGCTGGTGGCGACGCCCTTCGGATGGGGCGCCTCTGCCTTCGACTACGACAACGATGGGGACGTCGACCTTCTCTTTCACGGGGGGATGGACCTCATCACGGACCTCGACATGTCGAACGCGGGCGCGCTCCTCGAGAATCAGGGATGTCGTGGGCACTTCGATCGAGACGCTCGAGCTCTGGCGCGCTCGACGAACCACGGGCGCCGTACCGTGCAGGGGCTGGCCGTGGGAGATCTAAACCTCGATGGCTTTCAGGACATCGTTTCTGTTTCCAGCGTCGATGCGCCGGCGAACGTCGCCCCGGAGGTCTACCCCGCGAGCTGGGGCTCTGACTTCGACGCAGACGGCAAGTTCCTCTCTCTCTTCGTTCCCGGAGGGGCTGGGTTCGCGTGGGAGGGCGTGATGCTGGAGGATGGCAGCCTCTCGGTGGAGATCAATGGCGGCCACGGCAACCGCAGTGTGTCTTTCGATCTCGTGGGTACGGTGGGCATCACCCGTGCCGGCTGCGCCCCTCGCGACGGGATTGGCGCGGTCGTGCGGTTTACTCCGGACCGAGGCCTGCCGGTGATGAAGCCGGTACTCGGAGGCTCGAGCTACGCCTCGCAAGACAGTTTGACTGCCCACTTCGGAGTGGGGCGCGCCCGCCGAGGCACGGTCGAAGTGCTGTGGCCCGGGGGAGTCCGTAATCGCCTCTATGGCGTGGAGGCTGGAGAGCGACTGCTGCTTCCGGAAATCCCCTGTGCATTCGACGATCCCGACACGCGTGGTCCCGCCTACCGGCGCTGCGTTCGAGAGGCGCTCCGGGACCTCCGGTGGTCCGGACTCATCACTCGCCGCGAAGCGCAGCGTCTCCGAGGAAGCGCCTTCAGGGCGTTTCGGGAGGCCCGCCCGCGAGGGGGGCGACGTCGCTAGCGAGCATGGTCTGGGCGCGCCGTCGCAGTTCGATGGCCTCGGCGGGTGCGTCGGAGGCTTCGGCTACGCGCGCGAGCTGCAGGAGGACTTTCGCATGGTCCGAGTAGCCGGCGCCGAACTCTCCCCAGAAGGCATCAGCGTCCTTCAGCCTTCCTCGGGCCGCGTCGAGGTCTCCCCGAGCGAGCGCTACGCGGCCTAGTCCTGCTTGGACCTCGGCCCACTCCGGAGTCTTTCGCTGAACGAGACGATTCAGGAGCTGTAGGGCCTCCTGCAACCTCGCCTCCGCTTCCTCGAAGCTCTCGAGATCGAGATGGACGAGCCCGAGCTCAACGAGCGCATAAGCTCGCTCCCACTCGGGTCGAGGTCCATCTTCGACCCGTTCCAAAGCTTCTTCGAGGGCTTCCCGAGCGGTTTGGGAGCGCCCGACCCGCCTCCAGGCGGCGCCCACCAGGCGCTGCACCTCGGCCGTCCCCGCCTTCAGACCCACCTCCAAAGGGGCCGCCGTCTCGAGCGCTTCGACGTGGTCCCCACGCTGGGCCAGAGCGAGGGCGAGGCGGGCCCGAGCGAGGCGCGACTTGGCGTGGTCCGAATCCAAGATGTGCCCCAGCAGACCTTGGCTGCGCCCGAGCTCCTCGACGGCGGCTTGCGGACGTCGCGCTTCGAGGTGGACCATGCCTCGGCGCCCCCACGCCGCGGCGCTCGCGTAGGAGGCGGTGCCGGTGAGGGTTTCGATGATCCTCACGGTGGTCTCAGCGTGCACCAGGGCCTTGTCGAAGTGGCCAAGAGCGCTCGCGGCCTCGGCGAGGTCTCCAGAGAAGTATCCCGCCATCTCACAGTCGGGCCCAAAAATGGCTCGAGCGTCGTCGACGACGCCCTGAAGGAGAGGCTCGCCCTCGGCGTATCTTCCTTGATCGATGAGCGCGCGCGCGTAGCTTGCCCGCGCATCGAGATGCAGAGGGTGGCGAGGAGCGTCGGCCAGGACTTTCTGCGCGAGCAGGAAGGCCTTTTGGGCGCTGGCCAGCCCGACGGCGGGGGAAGCTCCGAAGAGGTAGGCGACGGCGCGAAGGCTCGCGGTCTCGACGGCCGGAAGGGTCTCCGCGCCATGGATGGATTCACTCAGCGCATGGGCGGCTTGCGCCTGCGCGTGGGCTTCGGCGTACCGACCCTCGTCAATCGCGAGATGGGTCCCGATGATCAGCACCTGTCGCCAGAGGGCAGGGGGGGCCTGCGGGCTGCGGCGAAGGGCGTCCGAGATCGCTTCGAGCTCCCTCGCGAGTCCGTCCGTCTCCGACACCCGACGTCGCGCGGAAGCCAGCGAGATCCGAAGCGTGAGGGTCTTAGGGTGGGTTTCACCAAGGGCTCGTCGAGCCTCGTCGTAGCTGCGGGCGAGGAGCGCCTTGGCTCGCTCGTAGTCTTCGAGGGCGAGGAGGGACACGCCGATGATCTCCTGGAGCTCCGCCCGAAGCTCGGGGCGATCGCGAAAGCGATCCTCGAGGCGCGTCTCCGCTTGGTGGAGGAGTCCCGTCGCGGAGACCGCGCCGTGCTCTGCGCCATAGGGGTCCGCATCGAGGAACACGGAGGCGATGAACTCCTGTACGGCCTCGGCGCGCTGCTTTTCGGCCACCGCCACCGAAGCTTGCCAAAGCGCCGTGGTGGCTCCGGCCACGATGGAGGCCAGCACTACGGCGGCGGCGAGGACGCTGCCTCGGTTTCGACGGACGAATTTCTTTAGGCGGTAGGTGGCATGGTCCGGTCGGGCTCGCACCGGGAGCCCGGCGAGGTAGCGCTCGAGGTCGTCCCCGAACGCCTCGGCGCTTGCGTAGCGATCTTGCGGGGACTTGCTGAGGGCCATAAGCACGATCGCGTCCACGTCTCCCTTTAGACTCGAGGAGGACACGAGCTGACTCGGTCGCTCCGGCTCGCTGTTCAGGATCGAGTATTCGAGAGCCTGCCCTCCGGGCCCCTCGGAGCGATACGGACGGGCGCCGCAGAGGAGCTCGTAGAGGACCACGCCGAGCGAGTAGATATCCGTGGCAACCCCCAAAGTTTCCCCCCGAAGCTGCTCGGGGGATGCGTAGGCCAAGGTGAAGGGAGGCCTGCGACCTTGCGTGATGTCGGGCTGGTCGCGATCCTCGAGGAGCTTGGCCACTCCGAAGTCCAAGAGTCTCGCCCGCCCGTCTTCCCCGACGAGGATGTTCGAGGGCTTGATGTCTCGGTGCACCACCAGCTGGGCGTGGGCGTAGGCCACCGCGCGGGTGACTCCGACGAAGAGCTGCACGCGTTCCCGCACCGCGAGCCCTTTCGCATCGGCGAACTTCACGATGGGCAGCCCCTCGATGAGCTCCAACGCCAGATAGGGCTGGCCTCCGCTCGTCATCCCCGCGTCGTAGAGTCGGGCGATGTGGGGATGACTCAGGGACGCGAGGATCTCGCGCTCCCGGGCTAGACGGTCGGTGAGCTCGGACGAGTTCCCGAAGGGATGGGGCAGCTTGAGAGCCACCGGACGATCGAGGATCCCGTCGGTGCGCTCCGCGCGCCACACCGAGCCCATTCCGCCTTCACCAAGAAGCTCCGCTAGGCGGTACGGCCCCACCTCGTGACCGGCGGACCAGCTGTCCTTGGGGGCATCCGAAATCCCTCTTGGGGCGCTGATACGGGGGAGGGTGTCCAAGAGCGCGTCCGAGCCCTCTTCGACCCGGTCGAGGAGGAGACGGAGCCGAGCGACGAGCTCGGGATCTACGCTAGCGAGCCCGTCGACCCAAGCCTGCCGGTCCGAAGGGGCGAGCTCCAAAGCTTGCCCGAGGAGGGCGTTGAGGGCCCCCAACGCCTCCGGATCGAGGCGAGGCCGTTCCATGTCAGCGACCCAAGGCTTCCGTGAGAAGAAGCCGCGCCCGCAACCAATCCCGCCGCACGGTGCGAGGAGATAGCTCTAGAGCTTCAGCCGTCTCGACCTCGTTCATACCGGCAAAATATCGCATCTCCACCACTCGAGCGAGGCGCGGGTCGCTGCGGGCGATGCTCTCCAGAGCTTCGTGGACGGCGAGGATCTCCTCCGCCCCGAGCGTGACCGTGTCGGCGATCTGAAGGCTGAGAGGGATGTGCGCGGCGTCCTTGCCCCGCTTGCCGGACAGATTGCGGCGCGCGTAGTCTACGATGATGCTTCGCATGACGGCGGCGGCGTGAGAGAGAAAGTGGGAGCGGTCTCGGAGTTGAAGCTGATGGGCCCGCGCGAAGCGAAGGTACCATTCACTAATGAGGGCGCTGGTATCGAGCATGATATCCCGAGACCCTCGCCGGAGTCGGGCTCGGGCGATACGGCGGAGGTCGTCGTAGGCGAGGGCGAGGAGAGCCTCGGCAGCGGCATCATCCCCCTTGGACGCGCGTCGAGCCAGATCTGTGAGCTCCCCCTCCTCGACCATCCCCTCAAGGTAGAAGAATGGGCAGCGTCCGGCAACGACGCCCCGCGCTACGTACTCCGAACGGACTAGCTTCCAAAACGAGAGCCCCGACCTCGAAGTGGGTATTTCTGGGGCTCGAGAACGACCTGAACGCCAAAGAAGCTCGAGCCACTCCCGTCGCTCAGGGAACGAGCGTCAACTTTGCGTGCCGGACGGGCGCATTGCGCGCTGCGAACCCTAGCCATCGCGCTTCAGGCCCTAACTCCGCCCCGCGAGGGCCGAGAGAGAGACGCAGAGACCAGGTGAGTTCTAGCATTCTCGGACCGAGTCGCGGAGACGTGCGTGATCGGTAAACCCACCCAGCTGAGCGGTCGTAGAAGGGTTTGATCAACCGGGGGCTTAGCGAGCAGACTCGGGCCCTCGAGATGAGTTTATCTACTCCAAGAACGGCAGGGGCCTCACGGGTCCATCGAGAACCGGGCCGTGATGTCGCCGAGGCCTGGAGATGCCGGCTCGTTGGGGACTGGTTGCTGGTATTCACGAAAGCCATCCGCGCGGCTCGCGTCTACGCCAAGAACAACGCGATGTATCAGCGATTCATCGATACCGCCCACGATGGACTCACTCGGGTGCTCGCCGAACTGGGCGAGCTCGGACTCAGCGTACGAGAGGATCGCCTGCTCTTCGAACAGCAAGCGGTTTACGAAAACGATGACCTCCGCGAAGGTCTTCCCTTCCTTCTCTACAATCACTCCTTTCGTCGAATGACATTCCTCGAGGGGATGACTCGCTCCGAGATGGAGGCGCTGATCACGACCCTCAACGCCGACCGCACCGACGTCGATCTGACCGGTGAGGACCTCGTCTCGGCCCTTTGGCGGCTCAACTTGCCGCATCTTCGCTATACGACCATCGACGCCTTCCAACTCTCTTCGCCGCACGACTCCGACGAGGATCCCGAGCAAACCCTCGACCAGATACAAGAGGATATCGAGGCCATTCTCGCGGCCGTGTATCGCACGACCGCGCTCGACGACGACCTCGTGGCGGGAGTCTCTCTGGGCCGGGAGGACCTCGAAGCTCTGCGGGAACTCCGCCGTGGTCACGCCGATGCCCCGGAGCTTCATGAGGACGATGGACTTCTGCTCCCTGGGATCCCGTCCGAGCAGCGCGAGGCGGTTCTCGAGGTCGTCGGGTCCGAGCGGCTCGACATGTTGATGATGAGGGTCTTCGGCGTCCTCGCGGGCTTGGTGATCGCAGGACGAAACAAGGTGTCCGGGAGCGCGACGCTCGTGCTTCTTCAGCAGATCTACGATGCCCAGCTCTTGGCCCGGCGCTACGCAACCGCCAAGCGGCTCGTGGAAGGAGTGAGAACCCGCTTCGAGGACGCCCAGGGCGTTCGCGACCAACACATCGCCAGGCACCTCCTGCGCCTGCTCTCCTCGGATGAGCGGGTCCTCGGCGTGCTCCAAAGCCTCAACGAGCGGCATCCAAACTTCACCGCCTCCGAACTCGTCGGTTTCCTCCGAACGTTGGGTTCAGAGGCGGCTCCGGCCCTCCTTCGCGGGTTGGAGCACGTCGATTCGAGTACGCATCGCAAGTTCATACGGGACCTCATCATCGAGATCGGCGTGCCCGATATTCCGACTCTCGAGGCACAGCTGGTTGAGGCGAAGTGGTTCGTGGTTCGCGAGATTCTCGAGCTCGCTCGGCAGCATCCTCCCGCTCTCATCGGCTCTCTCGTGCGCTTCGCGCTCGCCCACGAACACCCCAGGGTGCGGGCCCACGCTGTCCGCATCCTCAGAGACGATGTTCCTGGGGCGGACGTCCTCCTGGGGAAGGGGCTGCTCGACAGTGACGCCGAGGTTCGTGTTCTAGCCGCCCGCATCGCGGCAGCTCGGCGCTCGCAAGTAGTCCTGCCGATCTTCGAGCGGATTCTCGCCGGCGATGACCTGGAGAAGCGAGACGAGCGCGAACTCCGGATGTTGCTGGTGGCCTTCGCCATGATCGGAGGTCGGAAGGCTGCCGAGCCTCTCAAGGCGCTCCTGGGCCGCTCGATGCTCGAACGCATCCGAGGGGGGAGCGATCTCGAGGTGGCGGCCGCTCACGCGCTGGCTCGGGTGCCTGTGGATGCATCTCGTGAAGCTCTTCAGCGGGGTACGCGATCCATGAGTCATCGGGTGCGCGAGGCGTGCCGGACCGCCCTGCAGCAGCTCGAGCGACAGACCACCACGTATCGCAGTTCCCGACCCGAGGCCGAGAGGGTCGAGTCGCCGGGGCTCTTCGACGACCTCCCCAGCCCGAGTACGAGCTTCGTACCCGAGTCTGCATCGCCGGGCCGGTCCGCTTCCGAAGCGTCTCCGAAGGGTCCCTCCACCCGAAGAAATGAGGTTCCGGAGCTGCTTCCGTCCACCCGCGCTCGGCCTCCCACGGAGTCTGACGACTTCGCGCGGGCCGTGGTTCGTTGGGGAGACGACCAGGTCGTACGCGCCCCCCGTGGAAACGGTGGAGGCGAGTCTGAGGGGGTCCCGTGAGCCCGGTCGTCCTCTCGGCGAAGGATCACCGCCTCGCGGGCCGTACCATCCTCCAGCTCTACTCGGTGCTTCGAACGGTGAGGTTTCACGACGAGAGCAACAAGGCTCTCCTCCTGGCTACGGAGAACCTCAAAGACTCTCTGAATCTTCTGTGGGCGGCTCTCGGCGGACCGATCCGACTTCAGTTCGTTGACGGGGTGGTCTTCGTCAACGGCGCCCGGATTCGGATGGTCGGCGGGCACAAGATGCAGGTTGACTTCCTCCAGGCGGAGCTTTCCCGGCTCGAGCTCGGGGGGTTGTGCTTCTCGCGACCGGTCGACACCGCGGCCCTACGCAAGTTCCTCGTGGTTCTCGCTGGCTCGGCCGAGTCGGAGCGAGAGCTCGCCGAGCTGAAGACGTCTCTCCTCGAGCTCAAAGACCTCGCGGTCGAACTGCTCGAACCTCAGCACTTTATCGAGATCGACGAGGAAGTCGATGTCCGGGTAGACCGGAAGACCTTTGCTCTTCAGACCTACTCGAAGTCCGTGGCTGCCGTCCGCGAGCTGATCCGAGCCATTCAGGCGGGGCGGCCGCCCGACTCGCGGCTTCGCATCGCTCGTCTGGTACAGGATTTGGTCGACGTGGGCAGTGAGCGCGTCGACTATCTATGGCATCTATCCATGGTGAGGCAGCAGGGCTTTTACGCTTCCCACCACGCCGCTAATACTTGCTGCATGTCGATCGCCATGGGGCAGACGCTAGGCATCGACCGGATAGACCTCGCGGACCTGGGGGTGGCGGCAATGATGGCTGATATCGGTTTCGCGCTCGTCCCGACCCATCTCGAGCGATTCGACCGTTCGCTCTCCGAGGGTGAGCGCGCGGAGCTCCTGGACACGATGCGCGAGCAGGTCGCAGCGCTCGCCGGCAAGGGGGCCCTGACGCAGCCCACGGTGCGGCGGCTGGTGGTGGCCTACGAGCACCATCTGCCCTATTTGCATCCAGAGTCGGGGGTTGCCGGATACACCCACGTCTTCTCTCGCATCGTGCAGGTCGCGGATGCCTTCGATGCGCTGATGACGCGACGGCCCTGGCGGTCGAGCTATTCCCCTTCTCAGGCTCTACAGAGCCTACAGAAGGACTCCGGCACCCGCTTCGACCCACTGATGGTGCGCGTGCTCGCAGAGCTCTACGCCATCTATGGGCAGGGTGAAGCCGAGGCCCCGCCGCGACTCACCACCGGTCTCTCGATGCCCTCCGACCTACAGCCGCGGTAGGGACTTGCGTTCGGAGAGCATCCGGGGAAGTTCGGGCTCGTGCCCATCACCTCTCTAGGTCGATACCTCCTGCCTACATGTGTTGTGGTCGCGCTCCTCGGGGGCCGGGCGGTTATCGCCGCTGCCCCCGCGGAGGCGTCGTCTGCGTCGCACCGTGCCGCGAAAGCCCCCTTTCGTCGGCCCGCGGGGGCCGCGAATCCCGAGGAAGTTGCGGTGGGTTACCAGGCGCTCTTCACGTGTGCCGCCCACTTCTTCGCCGGTCGGCCTCTCGAGGATATTCTCAGGGTCGAGCTGGTCGACATCGCCGCGCGAAAGCTGCCCCCACCCGAGATCGACGATCGTCGGCGCCTCGTACGGTCCCGTGACGGACGGGGTCAGACCATGGTGGCTGCTTTTCGCGAGGACATGGGCTGCACGCTGCTGCCGCCGCACTGGAGTGAAGCGGATGTGGGCCGGCTCCCAAGCGTGGAGATCCCCGACCCCCCGGACGTCTCGAGCCTCGCTTTCCCTCGCGGCGACGCCGTAGGTCCGTTGAAGCTCGTCCCCGCTCAGCGAGCCTTGCTCGATCGCGCCTTCGACGGGCAGAGCTTTGGTACGGGCACCGTGACCGCCTCGATTCTCGTGCTCAAAGGCTCGAAGCTGGTCGCGGAGCGCTACCGTCGTGGTTTCGGCGTCCACTCCGGGTATCGGACGTGGTCCACGGCGAAGAGCATCTCCGCCGCTTTGGTCGGTATCGCTGTGAAGGATGGATTGCTCCAGGTCGAAGCTCCAGCCCCGATTCCGGAGTGGGCCTATTTCGATGATCCGCGGCAGGCTATCACCCTTGCCCATCTACTTCAGATGTCTTCGGGCCTCTATAGTCAGGGCTCGAATACCAACGCCATCTATTTCGGAGGTCAGGATGTCTTCAGCGCCGCGACCACGACCCCACTGGAAGCCCCTCCGGGGCAGCGATGGAAGTACGCGAACAACGATACTCTCCTCGCCCTCCGCGCTCTCCGCGCGGCTCTCCAGGATGACCTCAGCTACCTACGCTTCCCTTACGACCGGCTGTTCGCCAAGATCGGGATGTACCACACCCGAATGGAGGTAGACCATCTAGGGAACTTCATTGGCTCCAGCCAGGTGTACACCACCGCTCGAGACCTCGCTCGGTTCGGGGTGCTCCACCTCCAGGAAGGCGTATGGGAAGGGGAGCGGATCCTCCCGGAGGGCTGGACAAAGTTTGTGGCCACCTCCGCTCCGGCGCGACCGCGGAAGGCCGGCGAGCGGGGTTACGGAGCGCAGTTCTGGTTGCTGGACACGATGGAGGGCATCCCCCCCGGGACCTACACCACGGCCGGAAACAAAGGGCAGTACGTGACCATCATCCCCGCCCGCGACCTCGTCGTAGTACGCACCGGAGTCGATCCCAACGGTACCCGATGGAAAGCCGACCGCTTCGTAGCGGAGGCAGTAAAGGTGTTTCCTTGAAGCTCTTAGGCCTGGGCCTGATGGGAGCGGTGCTGCTCGGGGCGAAGTCCGAAGCCCGCGCGGACGAGCGCTGCTTTCTTCCCGGGGCTCGCCTCCCGGGTCGCTGCGGCACCGTCTCTGTTCCCCTGCGTCACGACGCTCCCGATGCCGGACGCATCGAGGTCTACTATGCGGTTCAGCCTGCCTTCGAGCGGTGGCGCCGCGCCCCGGATCCGGTGTTTTTCTTGGCGGGGGGACCAGGCCAGAGCGCGGTCCAGGTGGCCCCGGTGATACTTCAGTCTCTCGCCCAGGCTCGACTCACGCGGGATATCGTCTTTATCGATCAACGCGGTACGGGGCGCTCCGCGCCGCTCGCTTGCGATGTCGACGCGGTCGACCAAACTCTAGAGGTGGGCGCCTTCGTCGAGGCCATGACCCGGTGCGTGGGTCAGCTCAAACACGACGTACGGGAGTTCACGACCGCCGCTTTTGTCGAGGACCTCGAGGCGGTGCGAAAGGCGTTGGGCTACGAGAAGGTCAACCTCTACGGGGGATCCTACGGGACTCGAGTCGCGCAGGCTTACCTGCGAGCACATCCAGACCGGGTGCGGAGCGCGGTGCTCGACGGCGTCGCCCCCATGGGCATGAGGGTAGGGCTCGAAATGGGCGCCGATGCTCAACCCTCTCTCGACGCCCTCTTCGCAGCCTGCGCCGATGAGCCAGCCTGCAAGAAGAGCTTTCCGGAGCTCCCGACGCGATTCGATGAACTTCTGAAGGCCCTTCGGGCGGAGCCTCGCCGTCTCACCTTGGTGGAGCCTATGACGGGCGCGCCCCTGACCCTCGAAGTCACGGCAGACATGGTGGCTGGCCTCGTTCGCTTTCTTCTCTACTCACCCCAAACCCGCCGGCTCGTCCCCGTCGCCATAGCGGAGGCGAGGGCGGGGCGGCTCGAGACCCTGATGCGCCTGGGCCTGGCGGCAAGCGCGGGCCAACAGGGTTCGATGAGCCTCGGTCTCCTCTTCTCCGTGCTCTGCGCCGAAGATCTCGCCGGTCGCGGCCCGAAGGACATCGGCTCCGTCGAACGCGCCTCCTTCGTGGGCCCGGCCATCGCGGAGGCTTTCCTCGCCGTATGCGAGAAGTGGCCCTCGCCGCGGCAGCCTGCGGATCTCCGCCCTCTCGTGACAAAGGTCCCGATGCTGCTTCTGTCCGGAAGGCTCGATCCCGTGACCCCGCCCGCCCGTGCGGAGCAGCTGCGCCGCCACTTGGAGAGGGCGGCTCATGTCGTGGTGCCGGAAGGAGGGCACATTGTGGGGGGGCTTGGCTGCTTGCCGGAGCTCATGGCCGACTTTTTCGAAAACCCGGATCCTTCTGCCCTAGACTCCGCCTGCGTCGAGAACGTCGAGCGGCCGGCGTTCTTTACGAGTCTTCAGGGGCCGGACGGGGAGGTTCGGAAGTGATCGAGACGCGTGAGCTCCGCAAGC
>JBCBRU010000226.1:0-12299 GCA_039819565.1 Myxococcota bacterium
ATCCAGTTTCCCTCCGGGTGCATGCCCACGATTTCGGAGTGAGCGTGCTGAGCGATCTGTCGAATCAGCGTCTTTCGGTAGGCGGAGGGCATCGGGTCCTGCGGCTCGATCTTCTCCTCGCGGTCGATGCGGCTTTGGAAGCGCTCGAGGAAATCCCCGTCCTCGACAACTTCGATGTTGGCGTTGATCAGACCCTGCGAATACACCTCGTCATCATATTACAAAGTGGTCAGATTTCAAGGTCTCTTTCGTAAGATATTCTTTTCCAGCTGAGCGAGACGCCGACGGAGCGTGTCGCTCCCTCGGCCGAGCCCCTCAGGCTCGTTGATGGCCTCTAAGCCTCGCTCGCTTGGCTCGAACAGCGAACGATAGAGCGCCCCGAACAACGAGCGGGCTTCGGAGCGAGGCGAGGTACGAGAGAAGCAGGCGGCGGGCAGGGGCGGTTCTTTGAGGACCGCCCGGCGGAAGGCATGAACGAGCAGAGTTCGGGCCACGAGGGCGTCCAGAGGGGCAAAGCTGGAGCTTTCGACGGCGTGGGCGAGGGGGCGATAATCGGCAACGAAGCCCGCGTAGCGGGCCTCGGCGCTATCGAGCGGCCATCCCTGGCGGGCGAGCTGAGCGAGATCTCCGTGAGGGGTCGCCCGCGATAGAGAGGTCGCCGCCGCTAGAGAAGTGGGCATCGGGCGCGGCGGATCTGCGTCCGGCCTCAAGAGCAGGCCCGGTCCGAGCTGGCCGAACCCCGCCTCGACGAGCTCAGGGGCGAGCTTGGGGCTAGGCTCCGGGACGAACCAGAAGCTCCACGTACCGGTCCAGTCTTCGTCTTCGGCCCCGTAGATACGGCGAGAGGCTTCGTCGAAAGCCTGCCTTCCGGCGTTGGCCAAACGGTAGCGACTTCGCCGACCGACCCGCTCCCGAGTCAGCCAGTCTTCGGCGGCGAGGCGGGACAAAGCCGCCCCGAGGGTGCCCGGGTTGACGCCGAGGCGATCGAAGAGCGCCGAGAGCGTAGACAACCAGACTTGACCGCCCCGGGGCACGATGGCGTCCCCGAAGACGGTGATCACGACCGACCAGACGCGAGGTCTTCCCTCGTGAAGGGCCGCGATACGGTTCGAGAGAACCTCGGCCGCGCGCGCTCCGGTCTCAGCCATGGCCCATCGAGCACGAGACTCAACCTCACGTCCACGATGGAGCGGCTCCTCGCCGGGCAAAGGTTGGGCAGCGGGGCCGTCGTATGCGTTGCTTCGTCGGGGTTCGTTGCGGGTGCCGTCGGCTGAGCCGACGTCATCAACGGGCCGCGATACGGCCGAGCTGGGCGTCGATGATGCCGGCCCCGGCCAATCGCGGTTCGTCGATCACCTCGACCTCGCCCGTCGAGCTCGACAGCTCGCAGCGCGCCCCGGCGCGAAGGCGACCCGTGTAGAGGATGGAACCGCTCACGGTATCGACCTGGAGCGACTCGAGGGTTTGAGCTGCGATGTCGACCGAGCCCGAGAAGGTCCGAACCGCGACCGCCTGCTCCGCCAGATCCCAGGCGCGAACGGCGCCCCCGAGGGTGTTGACATCCAGGTCGCCGCGGAGCCCTTCGACGTCGACGGCGCCCGACAGGGACAGCACCGACACCGCAGCTTCCGCGGGCACCTCGACCACCAGTCGACCGTATACGGTCTGGCCGCGAGCCAGCGGTACCAGGCGGATCGTCAGGCCTTCCTGCGTGCGCTTCACAATCACGCGATCCAGAGCGCGGCGGAGGGAGCCCGAGACCCGGACGTCAGGCGTGATTCCGGCTCGAACTTGAATATGGGCGCCGGAGCCTTCGATCCGAACGACCTCGCCGGCAACGAAACGATGGGGGTTGGCGGCCAGGTCGATGCCCGGAGCCTCAGCTCCCAAGGCGATCGAAGAAAGGAAAAGGGAGGAGGTGAAGAAAGCGGCCTGGGTCATCGTCATCACGCCAGCTTCGACCGGGGTTTGGCATGGAGGGTTGCCCGGAAAAAAAGAAAAAAGTCGTGGGCAACCTTCTCGCGCCTCGGCGAGTCCCAAGGGGGAGGCAAGCTTGGGGACCGAAGATCCAGATCGCGAATGGGTCGAGGCAGCTCGCGCCAAGGACGAACGCGCCATGGAAAGACTCTACCGAAGACACGTGGCCGCGGTGCACGCCTATGCGCTCAGAGCCACGCGCAACGAGGATCTCGCGGACGAGGTGACACAAGAGACCTTCGTCCGCGCCTTTCGAAGCCTGAATCGATTCGAAGGACGATCGACGTTCCGCACCTGGTTGTTCTCGATCGCTCTTAACCGGACGCGGACCGCCGTCAAGAAGGTGCGCACGGACGAGGCTCTCGACGAGCAGATGTTCGCGGGCGAGACGAAGACCTCGACCTCGTGGCTCAAGCGCCGGCTCACCCGAGCGCTCGGGGAGCTTCCCGATGGGTACCGAGAGGTTGTGATCATGCACGACGTCCTCGGCATGGGGCACGACGAGATCGCTGGAGCCCGACGCTGCTCAGTCGGAACTTCGAAGAGCCAACTACACAAGGCCCGAGCCAAGCTGCGGGGCCTACTCGGAGCTGCTGATGCTTGAAATCACCGACGAGATGCTCTCGGCCTATGTCGAGGGAGACCTGACCGAGACCGAGTGGGAGCGGGTCGAGGCGAAGCTTCAGGCTTCGCCCGAGCTACAGGCGCGGCTCTCCGAGATCACCGAGATCGCGGCGCTCGCGGCCAGCCTCGAGGAAGAGCCGAGCTTGCCCCGGCGCGACCTTTGGCCAGGGATTCAGGAGCGCGTGTTCGCGCCGCCCTGGTGGCGCCGAGCGCTGGACGCCCTCGATCCCGGCTCGGGTCGCGCCGGTTTCTCTATGGCGGCCGCGGTCGCCGGGGCCCTCGTGGTCGGCATCTTCATTGGGCCGATGGCCCAGGAGCGATTCGGGGGGCGTCCCCAGGCGGAGCCCACAGCGGTGATGGCGGCTCGGGACGCGTATCGCAGCGCGATTCACAACCTTGAGGCTCGAGCGATCGCGGACGCGGCCAAGCTCCCGCCGGAAACCCGCGAGATTCTGGAACGGAGCCTCGCCGAGGTGGATGCCGCGATTCAGAGGGCTGAGAGCGCGCTCTCCGAGGCTCCCGAAGACGTCTTCGCACATCGCATGCTTATGGACCTCTACGACGAGAAAATCCGAGTTCTCGAGGCTTCAGTGGCCCGCTCGGAGGAGGAAACTGGATGATTACTCCCATCATCGTGCGGTCCGGAATGGCCGCGATGCTTTTCGGGGCGGCTTGGCTCGGTCCGCCCGCGGCGGCCCGGGGGGACGACACGCCGTATGTGGCCGTGGAGCCTGGGGACCTCGTGCAGGTCGTCACCCGCTCGGGCGGCGTCCGGATCCGTCGGGGCTTGGACCACAAGGTGCGTGTGATTCGTCCCGATGAGGACGAGGTGAACCTTTCGCGCCTTTCGAAGCGAGTCCTCGTGAAAGCACGCTCGGACTCCATCGTTCTGGAGGTGCCGGAAGGGCTACGCTTGGACATCCAAAGCCGCTCGGGAAGCGTCCGCGTCGACGTGCTCTCCGAGCATCTCGAGATTCAAACCGTGTCGGGCGACGTTCGGATCCGAGCTGCCGCAAAGAGCGCTGCCGTGGAGACGATCAGCGGCGACGTGGAGCTCGAAGCCTCCATCGATCGGCTGCGGTTGTCCGCTATCAGCGGAGATATCGAGGTGAGCGGGGACGTTGAGGAAGTCAGACTCCGCACGACTTCAGGGGACGTAGAGCTCCGCGGGACGAGGCTCCCCGACATCATGGAGATGAAGACGGTGAGCGGGGACTTGATGGCGCGGGGAGACCTACCTCGGGGAGCCACCTACCGGATGGAGTCGATGTCGGGAAGCTTCGAGCTCGAGCGCTCCAACGAACAAGGTTTTCGCCTCGAGGCTCGGACCCGGTCAGGCGACATCCGCCTTCCCAAAGGAGAGCGTGCGCGCGAACGCGGCGACGACGAAGAATGGATGGGGTGGCAGTCCAAGCGCGAATGGCGCGTTGTCGGTGAGGGCGGCGCAGAGCTCCGCTTCGAGTCCTTCTCGGGGGACATCTCGATTCGCTAGGGTCGAGCTTTATGTGGACGCTCCTGCTGATCGCCACCCTTCCTCCTACCCACGCTCTCGATGTGCGCTTCGTTGATCTTCAACAGCTCGTACTGGCCTCGCCGCTCGGGGAGAGGGCCGCGGATCATCTCGCAGCCGCCCGCGCTGATGCGCAAGCTCGTATCGACGCGGCCCGGAGGGACCTCGCTCGTACCGCGCTGACCCCTCCGGAGCGGTCCCAACGGGAGGCGGCGCTCGCTCGAGAGATGAAGCGTGCAGAGGCGAGCCTCGAAGTTCTGCAAGGCGAGCTGCTCGACCCGATCCTCGCCCAGTACGAACATCGGCGCCTCGGGCTCGAGGCGGAGGGGCGCGCCGTGGCGCGGCTCGACCAAGTCGCGCTGATCGGCTGGCCAGACAGCTGTGAGGTCACCGACGCTCTGCGCACGGAGGAGAATCCGGCCCTAGGGAACCGCGCCGAGTGTCGTGCGCAGCGAATACGAACCGTAGATCTCGGGGCTCTGGCCGCGTCGAGTCCGGAGGCACTCCGGCGCCAGGCCGAGCTCGACGCGCTCAGAGACGATCGCCAGGCGGTCATCGACAAGGACCGACAGATCATTCAGTTCCTCGAGGCGAAGGCTGCGACGCCCGCAGAACGGACCGAAGCGGCGCGTAAGCGAGCGAAGCTCGACGCGCGGGTCCGAAGGTTTCGAGAGCGCCTTGCCGCCGAAACGGAGGCCGCTCAAGAGGCGGTGCTCGACGGCCTCTATGCTCGCATTGCTCGGGCTGCGAAGGGTCTCGAAGGGGTACTGATCGTGGATGGTGCTGCGCCCGAGTGGAGTCTCCCGGTCGAAGACGGCCAGGCGTGGGCCGAAACCCTACTTTCGTCGGCGTCCAAGTGACGAAACATCAGCCGATGTTGTGAAAGACCTCTTGCACATCGTCATCGTCTTCGAGGCGGTCGAGAAGCTTCGCAAGCTCCTCTTCCTGGTCGTCCGATAGACTCGTGGTGTTCTGAGGAATCCACTCGAAGCCTGAAGACTTGGCCTCGATCTTCCGCGACTCCAGGGCGGCCTGCAGCTGCCCGAAATCCGCGCGCCCGCAGCGCAGGATGACCAGCGGGTCTCCATCATCGCTCTCGCCGTCCACCATTTCCTCGAGACCGTGATCGATGAGCTCGAGCTCGAGGGTGTCGCGGTCGAGGCCCTCCGGATCGAGCCGAAAGACGCCGAACTGGTTGAACATGAAGGCCACGCTCCCCGACGCGCCCATGTTACCTCCCCCTTTCTTGAAGTGACTGCGAACATTGGCCACGGTTCGGGTGGGGTTGTCGGTTGCGGTTTCTACGAGGATGGCGACGCCGTGGGGACCGTAGCCCTCGTAGAGGATCTGCTCGAAGCTGTCGGTGTTGTCTTTGCCCGCGGCCTTATCGATGGCGGCCTTGACCCGGTCCTTCGGCATATTGACGGCCCGCGCGTTCTGGAACGCGCGGCGCAGAGCCGGGTTGGCGTCAGGTTCGGTTCCCCCAGACTTGACGGCGATGGCGATCTGGCGACCGACCCGCGTGAAGTTCTTAGCGTCGCGGTCGGAGCGCTTCGCCATGGCTTGCTTGCGGTTCTCGAACGTTCGACCCATGTCTCCAGCAAAAAGCTCGAGCGCCGAAACGCAAGCTCTTTGTTCTCGAGAGTCCGGGCTATCGGGGAGGCCTCGGAGGGGGCAGCGCGTAGCCCTCCTCGCGGAGGTGAGCGAAGTGGAGAGCGACCACCACCAAAGCGTGGGTGATGCGACCTGAGGCCACGAGAGCGCCCGCGTCGGCCGCCGAAGCCAGCACCAATCGGCAGCGCTCGTGGCCATCAAAGCGAGGAGCCTCTACCCGCCGGGCCTCCTCCGCAAGGAACGTGAAGCAGCGATTGGCCTGAATCGCTGGGTTGGGGTCGATCACCCCAAGGGGGGTCCATCGCGTGGAGACGTAGCCCGTCTCTTCCCTGAGCTCGCGCTGGGCAGCCTCCAGGGGATCTTCACCGGGATCGACCATCCCACCCGGGATTTCGAGGGTGGGACGTTGAACGCCGTGCCGCCACTGCTCCACCAACACCAGGTCTCGTTCGGGGGTGAGGGCCACGACGTTGACCCAGTCCGGAGCCTCGAGAACGTAGAACTCCCCTCGCCGGGGTTGCGGCTCGGAGCTGGCTTCGGTGCGCTCTACCTTGGCTACGTCGAAGACCCGGCTTCGGAACGCCGTCTCCCGGGACGACTCGAGCCAAGGGTGGACGACCTCGTCTTCCGTGGTCACGGCTGAATCCTAGTACATGGTGCGCCTCGCGTCCGACGACCCTCGAGGGTCCAGGGTGGGTTAAGGCGCAGGAGGTGGCGGGGCCGCCCAGGCTCTTTTCAGAAGCGTCTGAATTTCAGGGGGTTGCATGGCGAAGTCGCCGCGCCGACGTCCGGGGATCCACTTCCACCAGAACATCCCGGCTACGTGAGGCGCTTGTTCCACCCTCCGAAGGGCATAGTCCACCAGGGCCACTCTGAGGGCACGGTCTGAGCCGTCGAAGAAACCCTTCGGGTCCCATGGACGCTCTGCCGCGTGGCGCGCCTCCGGATATCCGATCTCCGTGAACAGGACGGGACGCTTCGCCTGCTGGGCCAGAGTTTGCACCTGGCGAAGGATGGGCGCCCAGGCTCTCTCCAGAGCGGCCTCATCTGGGGTCTGTCCTGGTTCGACGGCCAGCGGGTAGTAGGCCTGCACCCCGACGTAGTCGAGCGCGTCCCAAAAGGGGACCCGAGCCGCGCCGTCCCAGTTGGCGGCGTAGGTTAGCCGTCCCGGATAGATGCGTCGCACTTCGGCGATGAGTTCGCGCCAGTAGGCTTCGTAGTGCACGAGACGTTCGAGCTCGACCCCCACCGCGAAGAGAGGCGCTCCCGCCTTCGCAGCGAAACGAGCTTGGTCGAGAATGAAGGCCCGATACTGTTCGGCGAAGCGTCGACGCGCCGCCTCACTCTCGAAGTCTATCGAGCCGCGCCAGTCGAAGCTCCCCCAATAGGCTAGATGTGGCTTCCAGAACAGCGGAACTCCCGCGGCTGCGGCGCGCGAAGCGGCGCCGGCAAGGTACTCCGTGCGCGCAGCCGGTGTGTATCGCACCGAACCATCCTTTCGAATCCCTGCGTAGGGGTGAATGGCCACCCAGTCGACCCCGAGGGTCTTGAGGGTCTCTAGGGAGGCGCTGAAGGCCGGGGAGCCCCACACCTGGCCGTAGATGGGACAGGACACCGTCATGCCCCGAAGGGGGCTCTGAAACAGCTTGTCGTGACTTCTTAGAAGCGCCGGATCAGGGGCGCCCCAAATGAGTGCGCTCAGTGCTGAGAGGTGCAGCGTAAGCAAGACGACTTTCCTTTCTGACTCTCCTCGGGGCAGGCCGCCTTTCCGGCGGCGCCCGGTGACGAGACGACGATCTCGCAGACGCCGAGGGGCCCCTCCGGAAGTTGACACTTGTCTCCGAGACGACGGCAGACGGTGGAGGTTGGAGGGTCGAGCGGGGGGCAGGCCGCGAGGAGGCAGGCGATGGCGCCGAGAGGCAGCCAGAGGCCCTCCCGCCGCATTGGGTCCCTTCGGGCTGGCATGCGGAGAGGATGAGGTTTGGGGCCGGCGCGAGCAAGCTAGGGCGGTCGACGGACCCGCCAGGGTTTCTCGACCTCAGCCTCCCGTCGGTTGACTCGAACCCTCGTCGAACATGAGGTTGCGCCACCTAGGAGCGCGCCCATGAACCTACTTTCGTATACCTGTCCGTGTGTCTCTTGGATCGCCAAGTTCGGCTTCGCCATCGCCGCGCTTACGCCCACTTGGAACGCTTGGGCGCAGGGGGTGGAGGTACCGACGCGCGTCTTTCTGAACGGGGCCCCAGCGCCCGTTTATTTCAACGATGGCGACACGTTCAGGGTCCTAGCGGGGCGATTCGCAGGGATGCGGGCCCGCCTGGCTGGCTTCAACACCCTCGAGAGCTACGGAAGCGTTCACCAGTGGGGATCCTGGACCCTCAAGGAGATGTATCACCTCGCCAAGCTCGGTACTCACAACGCCCGTCGCGGGGTGTGGAAGTGCCGCAGCAAGGACTTCGAGAAGGACGGTTACGGGCGCGTTTTGTGGTGGTGCAAAGACCTGGCCGTGGACCAGGTGCGCCGAGGTCTCGCCCACGCCATGACCGTCACGCTCGCGCCCGCCGACCCGGATCTGCTGGCTGCTCAAGCCGACGCGATACGAGCCCGCCGGGGAATGTGGGCGCACGGAGTCCCCGAATACGTTCTCACCTCGCTGCACTCCACCGCCGAGGGGGGGAGCGGCCCGACCTACAACCGTCTCGTCTCTACGCGCAACGGTCACTCGGCCAAATGGGTACATCGCGACGCCTACCCCGTCTGCAAGAAGGTTTGCCGACCGGAGCGGATGGTCGACGAGTCCGCCGTCGATCGGGCGCTGGAGGATCTACGTGCGGATCCCACTCTCGCTGAGATCGTGCATACGGTACCGAGTTCGGAACTTCGGAGCGCGATCGCGGATTTCGCCCGACTCGGCTTCGTGAGTGGTCTCGCTGGCCCCGGGCTTCCCAAGCTGATTCACAGGCTCGAGGGCTTCGAAGACAACGGTGCCTTCGGCCGACCACGGCAGAAGGAGGGCTCTTGCGGTATCTACGTACCCTTCGAGAAGCGGTACAACGAGGGGAGGGCACCGTGCCTGGACTGAATTCTTGCCTCGCGCTGTGCATCAGCGCCCTCCTCGTCGTGGGCTGCGAGTATCGTAGGCCGGCCGACCCGGTCCTCGGCTACGAAGTTTATGACGAGTTCTGCAGCGATGGTCTCGACAACGACGGCGACGGGCTCATCGATTGTGATGACCCCGAGTGTCCCTTCACGTCTCCGTGGTGCGGGGAGCAGCTCGGAAACGTGCCTCCTGTCGAGCGCTCGGAGGATAACATCTATATTTGCCTCGACGGCGTCGATAACGATCGCAACGGGCAATTCGACTGCGGCGATCGGAAGTGCCAGGGCATTCAAGAAACCTGCTGCCTTCGGGAGTTCTCCGACGAGCTTTGCTCGGACGGCCTCGACAACGACGGGAATGGTTTCGCCGACTGCGCGGACTTCGGTTGCACACGGGGCACCTACGTCACGGTATGCGGCCCCACGGAGATCTCGGGAGGTCTGAGCCCGGAAGACGCCTGCTCGGACGGCTTCGACCCTGACGCCGACGGGAAGGTTGACTGTGAAGACGAGGACTGTGTCGGGGTAGGCAGCTGCCCAACCCGGGCCGAGGACTCGGTGGAGCGGTGTACCAATCTCATTGATGACGATGGGGACTTGCGCCGCGACTGTGAGGACCCGGACTGCAACTCCCTCCCTGCGATATGTCTGCCCGAAGGGTCAGAGGCGACGGTTGCTCTCTGCTTCGATGGTCTAGACAACGACGGCAATGGCTTTACCGACTGCGATGACTTCGCCTGCTCCAGATTCGGCGCCCAGGAGGTCATCGAACGCTGCATGGGGGGCGGGCTCTCCGAGCCCGAAGGGGACGAGATCACGTGCTTCG
Source organism: Myxococcota bacterium (assembly GCA_039819565.1). Lineage (GTDB taxonomy): Bacteria > Myxococcota > Kuafuiibacteriia > Kuafuiibacteriales > Kuafuiibacteriaceae > JAHQVK01. Next base: position 9,651 of record JBCBRU010000226.1, read on the forward strand.
ACGGTGTCGACAACGACCGCAACGGCTTTACCGACTGCTTAGACTTCGCTTGCAGTCGCAATGGGCCCCCGGAAGTGGTCGCGGCCTGCGCGGCTCGCGGCGAGAACACCTTCGAACGATGTCGCGACGGCATCGACAACGATGGGGATGGCTTTACCGACTGCCTCGACTTTTCATGTCGCCGCCCGGACGCGGATGACGTGGCCAACGATCCGGCTCTCGCGACCGCCTGCGACGAGACGGGGGGCCTCGACTTCGTCGCCGCAGCGGAGCTGTGCCGCGATGGTCTCGACAACGACGGGGACGGTTTCGTCGACTGCGACGACTGGAACTGCAACTGGAACCCTCTGACGCGCGCCGTCTGCCGAGAGCAACGAGGCGGCAACCTGATCTGCGAGTAAATGCGATGAAGACCATCCGAGTTCTCATGCTCTTGACCACGGCCGCATCGGGCATGGCACATCCCGTTTCGGTTCGAGCTGGGGAGGACGAGGCGCTCGCCATGTCCTTCGAGCCAGCGCTGATGTCCCTTGCCCCGACGCAAACGAAACGGCGACGGAGTCGGGCTCTCAAGCCGGGCAAGGCTTCCAAGCCCGCACGTTTACCTCCTCCCGCTCTGGCGCCGAGTCCCGGTCCCACCGGGCGGGAGGCCAACTGCGAGGACCGCATCGACGACGACGGAGACAGCCTGACGGATTGCCTAGACAGCGACTGCTACGATCTTCCGGTTTGTAGGACCGTCGGTGGCCTCGAGAATACGGATCTCCTGTGCTCCGACGGCATCGACAACGATTCCGATGGAGCCCCTGACTGCGAAGACAAGGATTGTCATCGGCTTGGGCTCACGGCCTGTGCGGGGTCCTGGAAGGGCCCCCTGTCCGGCATCGGTCTTGAGGGTGAGGGTGAGCTTGCCCCCTCCAGCGATATCCCCGAGCTGGGGGCGGGCATGTCGTTCGAGGACCTCATCGGGACCGGCAAGGATATCGACGGTGAGCGGAATGATCTCTTGTGCTCCGATGGATACGACAACGATGGCGACGGCCTCACGGATTGTCAGGACTACGGCTGTCGCTTCGACCCCGAGGTCTCGGTGTGTCAGCCTCAGCTCGGCGGTGTAAGGTTTTCGGTTTGGGCGCACGCCCAGGTCTCGAGAGGCTTCGATCGAGACGACGACGACCTCCAGTGGGATGCGAGCTTCAACCGGATTCAGCTGCGCGCCTTCGGAGAGTTTCCGTTCATTCAGAATAGCTTTTTTCTGCTCAGCGTTCGTGCCGATCGCACGCCTCGCCTGACTTTTGCGACCTTTCAGCTACCTTTGGGAGGAGGGCATTTCTTCGTCCTCAACGCAGGGTCGGGGGCGTTGTCCAACGGTCTCACCATCGGCACCCAGAAGAACATTCTCCTCGATCGAGCTTTCTATCTCTTCACGCCGTTCGAGGCCGGTAACGGCATCACCCTCGAGCAGAACGGACCGCTCATCCAGGGGTTGCTGGAGTACCGCTATTTCGTGGCCGCGGGGGCAGGGAACTTCAACGGGAATATCGGAGGTCGCTTCTTCGACAACGACAACTTCAACTTCACGTGGGGCGCGGGTGCCCAGCTTGGCTTCTTCCCGTTTGGTCGTTTCGACCGGTGGGACTCCCGCTTCCTTTATACGCCCACGAGCCTTGGACTCAGCTTCTACCTCGGTGGTCGCTATGACGAGCGCGCCCTCGAGCGCTTTCCCGCGGCCAATCTGGCCATGCTGTTTCGTTGGAATCGCTTGCTCCTGACGAGCGAGGGGTGGGTCAAGCGGGAGCTGAACTTCGGCGCTTGGCAAGCCTCTTGGAACGTCACCGCGGGGATCTTGGTGATTCCGCGGTGGTTGATGATCGCTGCCGACGTCGGCCAGTTTTTCCCCGGAGATTACGATGACGTACCTTCGGACTCGGTCTTGGCGAGCCGGGACTTTGATCGGCAGACGGACCAGTTTCAATGGCGGGTGGCCGCTCACCTCTACGCATGGCGTAATAACGGCGTGATCTCGCTGCTCTATACGGACAACCAGACCGAGCAGTTCGACCCCAACATCGCGGTAGGCCGAGATCGATTCCCCAACGTTCAGTCCCGCGAGCTGCGTCTCGAAGCGCGATTGGGCTTCTGACGCCCCGCTCCTTTAGGCGTGCAAGACCTCTCCCCTCGTCGAAGACCCTTCGAGCGTTCGACTCAGGGGCAAGCTCGATCGGAACCCCACCGAACGGTTGAAAAGCTGAGATCTTCGTAGCAGCATCCATCCGCCTATCCGGAAAGGCGAATCATGCTCGACCTCCAAGCCGTGAACGAGCTCTGCCGGGTTCTCGGGGATCCAACGCGGGTCCGCATGCTGTCCGTGCTCGCCCATGAATCGCTCACCGTGGCTGAGCTGACCCAGGTCACCGGCCTGGCCCAATCCAGGGTATCCACGCACCTGGGGCGCCTCCGCGAGGCTGGGCTGGTCGAGGTCCGCCGGGAGGGCACGGCGTCTTACTACTTCGCCAACGAGGAAGGCCGACCGGCCCCGGTGGAAGCGATCTGGTCCGCTCTGGTTCGGCAATTGGACGATCCCCTGCTGGAAGCGGATCGGGCTCGAGCTCGAGTTTTGGTGGCCGGGAGAGACAGCGGAGGCTCCTG
>JBCBRU010000227.1:0-12265 GCA_039819565.1 Myxococcota bacterium
CGGTGGGGAGGACCTCTCGAATGGCCGGGGAGGCATCCACCGCCGCCGCGAGGTCCCTCGCTCGGCGGTGATCATCCGCGAGCCGTGAGACGTGCTGGTCGAGCGCGTAAATCCCTGCGGCAGGCAGGTTACCTTGCGGCTGCAGGGATTTACGCGCTCGACCAGCACGTCTCACGGCTCGCGGATGATCACCGCCGAGCGAGGGACCTCGCGGCGGCGTTGGATGCCTCCCCGGCCATTCGAGAGGTCCTCCCCACCGAAACCAACATCGTCATCTTCGAGCCGGAGGGCCCGATCGACGCGATGCTGGATCATCTTCGGGAGCATGGCGTTCGCGCTGCCGGCATGGCTGGTCGAGTCCGCTTCGTGACCCATCTGGGGGTCGACGATGAGGGCCTCGAGCGAGCGCTGTCGGCGATCCGTTCGTTCCGAGCGACAACGTAGGGTCGCGTTGACAGGGCCCGAGCCCTAGGGAATGTCTGCGCTTCCATGGGCGCGACCAAGACCCGGATTTGCTGCATCGGTGCCGGCTATGTGGGGGGACCCACCATGGCCATGATCGCCAACAAATGCCACGACGTGGATGTCACCGTCGTGGACATCAACGCCGAGAAGATCGCGGCCTGGCAGACCGACGCCCTGCCTGTTTTCGAGCCCGGTCTGCTGGACGTGGTCAAGGCGCGCCGAGGCGTCAACCTGCACTTCAGCACCGACATCGATGGGGCGATTCGAAGCTCTGAACTCATCTTCGTCAGCGTGAACACTCCGACGAAGACCTACGGGGTTGGAGCTGGGCGAGCCGCGGATCTCAAATTCATCGAGGCCTGCGCTCGTCGCATCGCGGCCGTAGCGGATGACGACAAGGTGGTGATCGAGAAATCCACCTTGCCGGTTCGCACGGCGAGCGCGCTCAAGCGGATCCTGGAGACTGCAGACAAGGGAACTCGATTTCAGGTCGTATCGAACCCCGAGTTTCTCGCGGAAGGGACGGCGATGCGGGACCTGGAGTTTCCGGACCGCGTGCTGATCGGCGGAGAACGCACGGCTGAGGGCATGTCCGCCGTCGAGAAGGTGGCCGACATCTACGCTCAATGGGTCCCCCGAGAGCAGATCATTACGACCAACCTCTGGTCCTCGGAGCTCTCGAAGCTGACCGCGAATGCCTTCCTTGCTCAGCGCATCTCGAGCATCAACGCCATCTCCGCGCTGTGTGAGGCTACCGAGGCCGACGTGGATGAGGTCGCCCACGCGATCGGGACGGACTCTCGTATCGGGCCCAAGTTCCTCAAAGCGTCGGTGGGATTCGGAGGCTCCTGCTTTCAGAAGGATATCCTCAACCTCGTCTATCTCTGCGAGCACTTCGGTCTCCCCGAAGTGGCCCGATACTGGGCGCAAGTAGTGGAGATGAATGACTACCAAAAGCGTCGGTTCGCGCGTCGCATCGTCCAGACCGCCTTCAACACCGTCAGTGGAAAGCGCATTGCCCTCCTAGGTTATGCGTTCAAGAAAGACACCAACGACACCCGTGAGACCGCAGCCCTGTACGTGGCCCGAGACCTCTTGGAGGAGCAGGCCAACGTCGCCATCTACGACCCTCAGGTGGAGCCGTGGAAGATCCGGCAGGAGCTGGGCGTGAGCCCCGAGTCCGAGCGCGTGATCGTCTGCAATGACGCCTACGAGGCGTGCCGGGACGCCCACGCGGTCGCGCTCATCACGGAGTGGGACGAGTTCAAGACGCTCGACTACCGCCGGGTCTACGAGGGGATGTTCAAGCCCGCGCTGTTCTTCGACGGCCGTAACATCGTCGACCTGACCGAGCTGCGGGGCATCGGCTTCGAAGCCTACGGTATAGGAAAACCCGGACCGTCCTAGATTCAGCGCCGAGACCGACGTCGGTCCTGGCGGTGGGGCCGACTTCGGCTGCCGGTATGAGACCGGCCGGTGCGGCGAGAGGATCGACGGAGGTCGGCGCTGTTCCGTCGGAGGGTGCGACCGCCGTCGCGCCGGTTTCTCGAGACCGTCCGCGACTTTCGTGGCCGCTTGACCGACGGAGTGCTCCGAATCGTCCGATTCTTCACGCGTCGGGTGCCCGCGCTGTGACGAATCGAGGCCCGGCGCCCCGGGGAGGTGTGTCGCCCTCGCCGAACCACACCGGCTCGGTGGCCGGGGTACACGCGTCGGGTCGACCGCACGCGTCGGCCGTTCGAGTATCGAACCACGTTACCCCGGGGGCCGCGTACGACGCTGCGCCTGGGCCCGCCGTAGGCGCGGTAGCCGCGGCGGGGCGTTTTCCAGGAGCGTCCCCAGTAGCTATATCGCCGAGGGTAGCTCCATCGCCGGAAGTGAGGGCCCCAGCCTCGGTAGGGACGCAGTCGCGGCACCCAGCCGGAGCGCCAATAGGGGCGGAAGTACACGTAGGTACCTCCGAAGAGGGCCGCCGGAGCGAAGCACCAAGCGGCGGCGGGCACGGCCCCGACGAAGGTGCTTCCCTGCCACACCGGTCCCGGCGGCAGAGGAGCCCAGGCGGAGTAGCCCTCGACGTCGCTCCAGAGGACCCAGGCCGGCGCCCAGGTTCGGCCGGGCACCCACACCCACCCGTAGTTGGCGTGAGAGAGCCAGCGTCCGTAGTGGAAGGGGATTCGGCCCCAAGAGAGGTCCGAGACCCACAACCAGGCGTCGTTCTGCCGCTCCCAGTGGCCCCGAGTGTAGGGCCGCCAATCCTGATCGACGTCGTCCGGACGCCAGGCGGGGCCATGATCGGCCACGTCGACCCACGAACCGTACGCGTCGAGTTCGGCGTGAATCTGCTCTTCGTCGATGTTGTCGCTGGCCCGCGCCGTCGCCGAAGAGAGAATCAGCGCGGCGACGCACCCTGTGAAGATTTCAAGTCGTCGCACGCTGAATGAACGATAGCAGGGAGCCTGATATTCGACACGTGATGGGGCTCACCAGGGTGACCCCGGGCGACGGCTATCGGATCACACCCTCTTCGCGGAGGCCAATGAAGTAGTCGATGGTGCGTCCCAGACCCTCCTCGACGGGAATCGAGGGCTGCCACCCGAGGAGCTCTTTGGCGCGGGTGATGTCGGGGCGGCGCTGCTTTGGATCGTCCGCGGGGAGAGGAAGATGAACGATGCGTGAGCTCGAGCCGGTCATGCGGATGACGTTCTCAGCGAGGGTTAGCATTGAGAACTCCCCTGGGTTGCCGAGGTTGATGGGACCTGTGATCTCGTCTTCGGTGTTCATCAGCCGAACCATCGCTTCGATGAGGTCCGAGCAAAAGCAGAAGGAGCGCGTCTGCTGACCGTCACCATAGATGGTGATGTCTTCCCCGCGAAGGGCTTGAAGAATGAAGTTCGAAACGACCCTACCGTCTTGAGGGTGCATTCGAGGGCCGTAGGTGTTGAATATTCGAGCAACTTTGATGTGCAATCCGTGTTGACGGTGGTAGTCGAAGAAGAGCGTCTCGGCGCAGCGCTTGCCTTCGTCGTAGCATGAGCGAACCCCTATCGGGTTGACGTTGCCCCAATACGATTCGCGCTGGGGATGCTCGGCGGGGTCCCCGTACACCTCGCTGGTCGAAGCCTGGAGAATCTTCGCCCCGACCCGTTTGGCCAGTCCGAGCATGTTGATGGCGCCATGAACGCTCGTCTTCGTGGTTTGTACGGGATCACGCTGATAGTGGATGGGCGACGCTGGGCACGCGAGGTTATAGATCTCGTCTGCCTCGACGTAGAGCGGGAAAGTGACGTCGTGTCGAATGAGCTCGAAGTAGGGGTTGCTGAGGAGATGGGCAATGTTCCGTTTGGCTCCCGTGAAGAAGTTGTCCACGCAGAGAACCTCACAGTCCTCGGCCAGGAGTCGTTCGCACAGGAAACTCCCTAGAAAGCCGGCGCCGCCCGTCACCACGATGCGTTTTCGGAAGTGATGCGCCACTTCGTGGCAAAGTAGCGGAACGCGATCCCACGAGCCAGCGGATGCTCTCCGGCTGGCCCGACCGTGGCTCAGGGCGCAAACGCAACGGCCTTCCCCATTGGGAACGCCCAGGCTAACACCCTCCGCCGTGCCCGCGTCCCCGGACACCCTCCCCGGTCTCTTGGAGCGATGGGGTCGCGAGCGGCCCCACGAGCTGGCGTACCGTTTTCGTCCCCATAGTGGCGACCCGACGGAGCACAGCTTCGGCTCTCTCCGAGAGCGTGCCCGTCAGGTCGCCAGCGCTCTCCGGGCGCGGGTAGGCCCCGGGGATCGCGTGCTCCTCCTGGAACCTCCGGGGCTCCGGTTTCTCGAGCTTTTTTTTGGCATTATGGGGGCGGGCGCGGTGGCCGTGCCCCTCGCGCCGCCGCGTGCTCCTCGGAACCTCTCACGCGTTGCGGCCGCCGCCCGCGTCAGTCGGGCGCGCTGGGCGGTGGGCCCCCATGCGGACGCGCTCAGCGACTTGGGGGTCGAAGCGTGGATCCCCTCAAACCCAAGCTCGGATCCGGCGTTGGCGCTCGAGGCGGATCCGGCCGGCCTCGCCTTCCTTCAGTTTACGAGCGGGAGCACGGGAACCCCGCGGGGAGTGGCGCTTGGCCACCGACAGGTCCTTCACAATCTAGGACAGATCTCGGAGGCCTTTGCTTTCGACGACGAAACCGTCGTGGCGGGGTGGCTTCCGCTTCAACACGACATGGGGCTCATCGGAAACGTCCTTGGGCCTATGTTCGTGGGGCGCCCCTGCCATCTCATGCCGCCTGAGTCCTTTCTCATGCGGCCGGGGAAGTGGCTGTCCATGGTCAGCGAGGTCGGAGCCACGGTTTCGGGCGGACCTGATTTCGCTTGGGCTCATTGCGTGGAGCACGTCCGGGAACGAGAACTCACAAACTTCGACTTTTCATCTTGGCGTGTCGCGTTCTCCGGAGCTGAGCCCGTTCGTCCCTCGACCCTTGGTCGCTTTGTCGAGCGCTTCGCGTCGGTGGGATTTCGACGGTCGGCGTTTCTTCCGTGCTATGGCTTAGCGGAGGCCACGCTGCTGGTGGCGAGTGGCTCCGTCACCCGCGACCCACAGGTGGCTCGCTTCGACGCAGAAGCTCTGGCGAGCGGTCGGTTGAAGGAGGAATCTCCTGAAAGTCAGCGGGCTTTGCGCGCTCTCGTGGGTCATGGCGGGCCTCACGGCGGCCAACAGATATCCATCGTGGGCGCGGAGGGCCATCCTTGTCGTGACGGTGAGATCGGGGAGATCTGGGTGGCGGGCGAGAGTGTCGCGGGTGCCTATTTCGAGGATGATCCCGCCACCGCCGCGACCTTTGGGGCTGGCCTCGCCGTCGAGCCCGGTCCCGGGAGATACCTCCGTACGGGAGATCTTGGAGCGTGGTGGCGCGGTGAGTTGTACGTGACCGGTCGAACGAAGGACCTCATCATCGTGGGAGGGAAGAATGTGTATCCGCAAGACGTCGAGGCCTGGGTGGTATCCAGCCACCCGGATCTTCGAGCGTCCGCAGTGTTCGGGATGGAGATCGATGACGTCGAGCGGGTCGTGGCCGTAGCCGAAGTCGAACGCCGAGCTCTACGCCATCTCGATGTCGCGGAGATTGGACGGAGGGCTCGGGAGACCCTCTTCCGGGAGGAGGGGCTTGCGCTGCACGACTTGGTTCTCCTGCGTCCTGGCGCGATCCCCCGTACCACGAGTGGAAAGGTCCAGCGGCGGGCTTGCCGAAGCGCCTACGAGTCGGGTGGCTTTCATGGACTCGAGGGGGGCTCGAAGTGAGGGAGATCGAGATCCGAGATCGTATCGTCACGATGGTAGCGACGGCGCTCGAAGTGGGTGCGGATGGCGTCGACGTCGACGCCGAGCTGGCTTCGCTGGGTCTCAGCTCGATCCAGGCCTTCACCCTTACGGGTGACCTCGCTGAGTGGCTCGATCAGGAGCTTCCCACCACCTTGATGTGGGAGCACCCTACGATTCGCCGTCTGGCTGCGCATCTCGCGGGGTACGGCACTGAGGTCGGAGGCGCTTGAGTGCTCAGGCCCTCTCTGCAGCAGGAGCCGCTTTGGTTTCTGCATCGTCTCGATCCGCAGGATAGCGCCTACCATATTGCGTTCGCTCTCGACTTTGAGGACCCGCTAAACCTGGAATGGCTCTCCCGTGCACTTCAGCACGTCGTGGAGTCCGAGGAGGGCCTTCGCATGGTCTTCCCCACGGTCGAGGGGCGAGCGCAGGTTCGCTTTCGGGACCCGGGTCCGGTGGCGGTCGAGGGGTTGAAAGCCGGAGGCGTGCAGGGGTTCGTGGATGCTCCCTTCAGTCTCGCGGGAGGGTCGCTCTTCCGTTTCGGATGGCTCGCGGAGGATTCCACCCTCGTCGCGGTGTTTCATCATCTCGTTTTCGACGGGGCCTCGGTTCAGCTCTTCATCGATGAGCTCTCGCGGGCCTATCGAGCCCTCCGGGCAGGTCAGACTCCGGGGCGGGTTCCGGTAGAAGCGAGTTTCGCGGATTTCGTCGCCCGTCAGCGACGTTTCCTAGAAGGCCCAGCCGCCGCGGAAGCTCGTGACTACGCACGCACTTCGTTTGCAGACGCCCCCTTTTTCTCGCTTCCCGCGGAGAGGGTCGGGGCGGCTCCTTCGGCGGGGGTGGTCCGACGCGTGCTTCCCCCGCGACTGAGAGAAGACGTCGAGAAGCTGGCCAAGGACTGCGGGGTCACCTCTTTCATGGTCCTGCTTGCCACTTTCGAGCTCCTCCTCGGTCGCCAGGCGGGACTCGAGGACGTCTCGGTGGGCATCCCAATATCTCTACGGATGGACCCTGCCATTCGGAACCGAGTCGGGATATTCGTCAATCCGGCTGTCATTCGGGTGCGCTTTGGAGACGACCCCTCCTTCTCGGAGTTGCTCGCACGCGTCAAAGAGGCCTGCATCGGCGCCTTTCGGCACCAGCGACTCCCTTTTGCGCAGGTCGTGGAGGCGGCTTCGCCGGAGCGGGCGGTAGGACAGAACCCGCTCTTCTCGGTCATGTTCATTCTCCAGCAGGCGCCGGTGCTTCCGGACTGGCCGGAGCTCCGTCGACATCGAGAGCTGCTTCCCTCCTCGGCGAAGTTTCCCCTGACCGGGTCGATCGCGGTGGCGCCGAACCTCTGGGAACTCTCCCTCGAGTACCGGGCGGATCAGCTGCGAGCGGAGACCGTGGAGGCCCTCGCGGCCCGCTACGAAGTCCTCCTGGATAGCGCGGTAAGGGCTCCGGGAGCGACGATATCGAGCCTAGAGTATCTGTCCGGATCGGACCGGGTGGCGTTGAATCGGGCGACGCAGGTCCGCTCCGTGGAGGGACGAGGTCTCCCCCTCCATCTTAGGTACGATGCTCTCGTAGCTGAAGAGCCCGAAAAGGTGGTGATCCGGGGCGTCGATGGGACGACATGGACGCGCGCTGAACTCGCGAACCAGGTCCTGCGGGCGGAGCGGGGTCTTCGCTCGATCGGCGTCGAGGCGGGGCACCGCGTGGGGCTCGCGCTGCCTCCAGACGAGCGGGCGGTGGCCTCGGCCATGGCGTTGTTTCGAATCGGTGCGGCTTATGTTCCGCTGGACGTGAACCTTCCCGACGCCCGACTCGCCACTTTGGTCGCCGACGCTGCCGTACAGCGCATTGTCACCTTCGAAGCGGCGTGCTCGCGCCTCGAGCGAGCGACCGAGGCCAGCCCGGTGGACTGGTCCTGCCTCACCGCCGGAGCGGAACCGGGGTCGCCGCAGCCTCCACCGGCGCGAGACCCAGACGCTCTCGCCTACGTGATCTACACCTCCGGGAGCACCGGTCGACCCAAGGGGGTGGAGATCAGCCAAAGGGCGCTCTCCTTTTGCCTCGACGCCTTTGAGCAAGGTCTGCCGATTCCCCCGGCTTCGCGTTGGGCGGCGCTGACGCACCTCGCTTTCGACATCGTCATTCTGGAGCTCTTCTACCCGCTCATGTTTGGCGGGGTGATTCAGCTCCTACCCCGAGACATCGTCCGGGATGGAGCGGCCCTGGCCGACTGGCTCGACTCCGCGCCCGTCGATATCGTTCAGACAACTCCAACCCGCTTCAGGATGCTTCAGGCCGGCGGATGGAGAGGCCGAGAGGATCTCATCGCACTCGTGGGAGGGGAGCGGCTGACGGTCGAACTGGCCCAGGCCCTGCGAGCTCGGGCTGCGACGGTGGTGAACGTTTACGGCCCCACGGAGGGGACCGTGTGGTCGACGGCGCACGTGGTTGTCGATGACGAGCTCCGCGCGGATCCACGAACCCCGCTTCCGATCGGACGGCCGCTGCCGGGCGTGCGCGGCCACGTCCTCGATCGGTTCGGTCGGGTCGTTCCGGTGGGTGTGCCGGGTGAGTTTCATCTGGCTGGGCCACAGCTAGGTTGCGGTTATCTCGATGCGGAGCTCACGGCCGCGGCTTGGGGGCCGAGGGCATTCGTGAACGAGGCGAGAGCCTACGCCACCGGCGACCGAGTTCGGTGGAGGAGCGACGGTGAACTCGAGTTCCTGGGGCGGCGAGACGACCAGGTCAAGGTGCGCGGGCATCGCATCGAGTTAGGAGAGGTGCAGGCAGCTTTGCGTGATCTTCCCGGCGTCCGAGAGGCCGCGGCTAGAGTGAGTGCGAACGGCGACCAACTCTGGGGCTACGTCGTGGTCGACGCCGCTGCGGACGCTACGGAAGCTACGCTTCGTAGCGGGGTCTTCGCTCGACTTCCGGAGGCCTGGGTCCCCCAACGTATCAGTGTTCTCGAGACCCTCCCTCGGACGCCCAGCGGAAAGATCGACGCGGGTCGTCTTCCCCCGCCTTCAGAAGAGGTCGCGTCCGATGCGGGGTCAGCCCAGACGCTCCTCGAGCTTCAAATCGCGCGCATTTGGGCCGAGGTCTTCAAGAGAGACTCGGTGGCCCGGGACGCGGACTTTTTTACCCTCGGGGGACAGTCGATCCTTGCCGTCGAGTTAGCCGTGCGGCTCGAGAAAGAGCTCGAACGTCCGGTTCGCGTCATCGACATCTTCCGAACCCGGACCGTCTCCAGCCTTGCCGCGTTCGTTGAGCAGGGCGGAGGAAGTCGGCCGTGGCGGACCCTGATCGCGCATCGCTCCGCGGGTGTGCAACCGCCTCTTTTTATGATCGATGCGGGTCATATGCATCGGCTAGCGGGGCTTCTGGATGCCAAGATTCCGGTCTTCTCGCTGATGCTCTTCGGCCTCGTGCCCGAGCGGGGGACCCTCCCGGAGATGAGTATTCCCGAGGTTGCGTCGAGCTTTCTCGAGGAGGTCCGAAGAGTCCAAGGGCGGGGGCCCTACCGATTTCTCGCCTACTGCCAGGATACCAAACTCATGGTGGAGATGGGGCGCCAGCTGGAGGAGAGCGGTGAGGCTATCTCTTTCCTGGGGGCCATCGATGTCATCGGAAGTGCACAGCATCGCTTCAGCCTGAGGCAGTCGGTGGGGTTGTTCATGGAGTACGGAACGGACTATCCCCTGGGCGTTCTCCGCCGCCGAGGAAGATACTATCGGGGACTGCTGGCTCGCCTCAAAGCCAGCTTGGTGGGTTCGGCCACCACCGAGCAGGACCGGCATGATCTATTCTACGCCAAGTATCTACAGGCTCTGGATGCCTATCGACCGGAGCCTCTCGAGGCGGAGGCTACCTTTCTAGTGTCGACGGAGTACTACCGTCGCACCACGGAGCGCGAGATCCTCAAGCTGGCTCGGGGGCGGGCTCGAGTCTTCGAAGTTCCGGGCTTTCACGACACGCTCTTCGACCCCCCCTGGGTGGACGATTTGGCGCGACGTCTTTCGCGTCTCCTCAGCTAGCGCCGAGCTGCCCAGTCTGCGAGCTGCTCTCGGTGGATCTTGGCGTTGTGCCGGACATCCACCGGGAAACTGGGGTGGAAATGCACCTTTCGGATGTCCCGCGTATGCGGGTGAGCCGAGCCGAGCTCCAGGAGCTCAACGGCCACCTTGGATGGGGCCTTCTTCGCGTCGGGCTCGAGCTGGACGATGATTCTGGGTTCGCCCTCCACGCCCACCAGAGCGGTCTTGAACACGTCCGGGTGCTCATCGAAGATCGCCTCGCAAGGTACTGGATAGAGCGTACCGGTTGAGGTCTCGACCCGGTGTCTCTTGCGACCGCAGAACCAGAGGCGCCCCTGAGGGTCGAGGTATCCCACGTCTCCCATGCGGTGAACGACATGCTCTGAACCGTCGGCATCAACTTCGACGATCTTGGCCGCACGGGTATGTTCGGGCTCCGCCTCGTAGCGAGGGGTGACGACGGGGCCGCGTACGCAGATCTCTCCGATCTCGCCGGCCGGGAGTTCTCGAACCTGACTCCATCGCTCAATCGGTGCGTCATCGATGGCGATGATCCGAATGCTCATGTCGGGGGCTGGGCGGCCCACACAAGTCCCTGCGCCCTCGCGAGTTCGGGCCGCCGTCTCCCGGAGGACTTCACGTGAGCCGATCGATGCCACGGGCAGCGACTCGGTGGCGCCGAACGGGGTGTGGACCTCAGCCCCCTCCGACAGTATCCCTGAGAAAGCTTCGTGCAAGCGGGCTGGCACCGGTGCTCCGGCCATGAGGATGCGTCGCAGGGTTGGGAGCCTAGTGCCCACGCGCTGGCAGTGACGGGCCACATTCTTCCAGATCGCAGGACTGCCGAACGCCGACGTGCAGGCCTGGCTCTGGATGGCGTGCACGAGTTTCGCGGGGTCGGCCTTGGCGGGCTTGGTCGGGTCGAGCTCAGGAATGACCACGGTCATGCCGAGCGCCATGGAGAACAGCCCAAAGAGGGGAAAGCAGGCTAGGTCAACCTCACCTGCTTCGATCCCATACATCTCCTGAATGAAACGAGCCTGCGCATCGAAGATACCGTGGGTATAGACCACCCCCTTCGCGGGCCCGGTGCTCCCAGACGTGAAGAGAATCGCGGCCTGATCATCACGCGCGGTGTGAAGGCTCTCGAAGGGCTCGTCGCTCGCGATCCGGAGCCCTTCGAGAGTGACACCTCCCCACCATCCGGTGGTGCCGCCCGCGGTGACGCCAACCTCTACGCTCCGGAAAGCCGCCCGGAAAAGACCCCGGACGGCATGGACCAAAGGCACCGCGATCAAGACGCGCGGAGCCATCCGTTCCAGGCAGGACAGAAAGGCTTTTCGTCCCATGCCGGGGTCGATCAGCACGGGTATAGCGCCTACCTTAAAAACCGAAAAGACGAGGGGTATGAACTCCAAAGAGGGGCGCACCAAAAGGCTAACCCGATCGCCTCGACGGACACCTTGCTGGATCAAGCCTCTAGCGTACTCGTCAGCCAAGGTGTTGAGTTCGCGAAAGTTTAATTGCAGCCAATCGACGGAGTCGCCCCGCCGCTTCGGGAACTTCACCGCGGCCTGGTCCGGTTGCTCGGCGGCTCGCGCGTCCATATAGGATGCAATGTTGAAGCTACGCTCGCTCACGAGGCGACTCGTTCGCGAGCCACGCGGTCGAGAAAGGTACGGCTCAGACTAGATACCTCATCCGGGGCGTCTTCCATGACGTAGTGACCTACGTCCGGGAAGGCGTGGACTTCGGCCTTGGGGAACCTCCGCTCCCACTCGGCTCGAAACCAAGGTCCGAAGCACCAATCCGCGTCTCCCCACACCAAGAGCATGGGCTTGTCTGTGAGTCTATGAAGGCCTTCTTCGATATCGACCAGCGTTGACCAGCTGGGATGCTCATTGGACATCGGGATGTCCTCCACGAAGCGTAGCGTTGCGATACGGTTAGCCCACGAGTCATACGGGTGGAGCAGGCCTTGTTTCACCACGTCTTTTAGCCCCTTCTCCGAGGCGCGGACCGTGGCGGCTCGGGCGAAGGCGTTCAGTCCTCGGACGGCCAACGCCCCGAAGCCTGGAATACGGACGCTTGCGATCGACATTGGAATCCGTTCGGAGCGAAAGGCGGCGGTGTTCGTCACTACGAACCCATCGAACCGGCTCGGATCCCTCGTTGCGACGCCCATACCGATGGCCCCTCCCCAGTCGTGGACGGCCAGGGTGGCTGCCTCCACGCCGGCTTCATCGAGGACGCGGCGGAGGTTGTCGACGTGGCTGGCCAGTCGATAGTCGAAGCCGGCCTGCGGCTTGTCCGACAGGCCGCATCCCAAGTGGTCGGGGGCAAGCACTCGGTACTGATTGGAAAGGGCTTGGATCAAAGCCCGCCAGTAAAAAGACCAGGTAGGGTTTCCATGGACGCAAACCACGGTCGGGGCGTCTCGGGGACCTTGGTCGACGTAGTGGATGCGGCC
>JBCBRU010000228.1:0-12221 GCA_039819565.1 Myxococcota bacterium
CTCAGCCCTCGCGGTGATGATGCGCGAGCTCTCTCCCTCTGTACCCGCGTCAACGGGCGGTAACCCCCGGACCGAGATCCGTTCGGTTGACGTCTTCGAGGAGTTCACGACCACGAGCGCCAGGCTCGCCACGGCGCTGGAGGAGGTCTACGCGAGGCATCGCGGCCTCAGTCCAGTTCCACCCGCGGTCGTCAATCTGTCCCTGGGCTGGCCGCCGCTACTCAGTCACCCCGAAGCCGTGCGCCCTATTTGTGGACGGGTTGCGACAACATACCGGAATGGTTCTTGGCAGAGAGAGAAGTGCAGCGATCAGGAGGGAGCCTTAGGGGAGCCGGTACGCTTTGCCCTCGCGCTTCTGAGGTTTGGATTGCCGGGTCCGGTCACGACGGTGGCCGCTCCGGGTAATCAGCCGGCAGATCTCGGCGTTCTCACGTCCTCTCCGGCTTCGAGTCTCCCAAGCTTGCAGGCCGAGCGATTCCTCGGCCGGCTCAACGAAGCCGGCACTACGGAGTGCGGCGGCGAAGGTTGGTCGCTCGGCGACTATATTGAGGCTGCGCCTGAGCTCCTGTTCTATCCGGCCTATTGGGGCCGGGCCGATGCCCGTCAGAATCCTCTGACCCGCACTCCGAGCCGAGGCACGCAGCTCGCGGTGCCCGCGGGTGCTCGCGATCATCGCGGCTATCGGGTGCGGTCCACCCTCCCTGGCGTCCCCTTGGACTTCGAGCTTCCCGGCCAGCACGTATACGTGCCGGCCGACTTCATCCATCCCAGCAACGGGACGCTTTCACTCGTGACGGGGCCCCACGTACGAGACGCGACTGCGGCTTTCCCGGCCGGGCCCTCGGACAGCCCCGTGGTCCTCGACGCAAGGACGGCTCATGTCACCTCTCAGGCCTGGACGGGGACGTCGATCTCGACCGCCCTCCTATCGGCCAGCCTGGCTGAAGCCCACCTTGCCTATCAGGCCGCCCGCTCAAACGCGGGAACCGGGCCCGGCATGCGAGCCCTGCTCTACGCTTCGGGCGTCGACTATCAAGACGGAGGACGCAGACCGAACCTCTGCCGTCTCCGGCGGGCGCTGAACGCACCAGGCCAAACCGCGTGCCGGGCCAACGTGGATGGCTGCTACAAGGCGAGCTCAGGTCAGCCGGATACCTGGAGTTCGGTCGCTCGAAACGATCGAGCATGTGAGAGTCTTCGAACGTCCTGTGCCAAGATCTGGACCGGGTGCAGCCGAGATGGAGAACCTGGTCCTTGGCCGGGCCAGGTCTTGGCGTCTCCCCGAGGCACGAGCTCAAGTGTCACACCGTGTGGCGGCTCGAGCGCCTGCATCGAATTGAGCGCTTCGGGAAGCCTGGGCCCGCAGCCCCCGACATCGCTGTGCCCCGACTGTCCGTACATCCTCGCCGTTGCCCCTGGGCAGATCGACGTTGCCTTCACAGTCAATAAGGCGGCCCGATTGGCGATTGCACTCTCGCGTCCTGTAATTCACCTCGAACTCAGTAGCGGAAAGGTATCGCGACAACTTACTGGGCTTGCGCCGCTCACGCCAGGCTCCTACCATCGAGTGGTTTTGGACGGGCTCTTGATAAGCGATGAAAGCGAGATTGTCTCGGCTCTGCTTCAGCTCGAAGCAACCGATACAACTCAGCCAATGCCGCAGCCGGTGTCACAGTTTGCTGACTTTCCTCTCGACTAGGGGCGCCCTGCTCCTCTGCCTCATGCTAGCGGCAGCATGTCATCGCAGGGAGCCGGAGCGTCCGTGCTCGGACCCCGTCTTCCTCGTTCGCGGGGCTAAACGCTCCGTGACCTCCGAGGACTCGTCGCGGTTTCGAAGACATGGCGAGGACGTATACCTCGCGGTAGATGCTCCAAAGGTGGCCGGGGTAGTTCTGGCCGATCGTGAAAGCCTTTCCTTCAGGAGTATCGGCGGCCTGAAGGTCGCGAAGGTTCCAGAGGCCGCAGGCGTCATTCGACGGATTCATGGAGGAGAGTCCTGTCGGTTGCTGGAGTTCGATGACTCAGGAACTCCATCTGAGCCAAGCAGTGGGGGCGAGTACGAAGAGATCGTCAAGAGGGCCGAGGAGGAAGGCACGCTCTCTCGTGTAGAGACTTGGGCTGAGTGTGCAGACCGACTTCTTTCAAGCTCCAGCTTTGAGCTAGCCGGTCGTTGCCTTCGAATAGCTACACACTATGCCATGATGAGCTCCAGACATGATGTTGCCGGGTGCCTCTCGGAAAGGGCTCGCTGGCTCGGGTATGAGCTGTCGAGTTTCGATATGTGGGCTCGCAACGAGCTCTATCGTGGGCAGTGGCTGGCCAACCAAGGGCGGGCTCGGGAGACCAGAAAGCTGGCGCTTCAGCTAGCTGAACTTTCGGATTACATGGATGACACTGGTCGGCAGGCGGATGCGGCTCATCTGCTTGCCCTCTCGAGTATCCAATTCGGAGAGTGGTCGTCAGCTGAAGCAGCCATTCGCCGATTGCTCAAGCTCAGTTCGAGGATCGCGAAGTCAAGCCACTATGCGAGGGCAGCGCTTGGGCTCCGGGCGTATCTTGGAGTTGTTCGACTAGAAGGAAGTTCGGATCAAGATGAGTTGGCGCAAGCTATCGCTAGTGCTGGCGAGTACCTGGAGGCCGTTCCACCTCATAGGACCTCAGATATGCATCGCGGGCTTGGCCACCTCGCCGCACTTCAGCTCGAGCTAGGGCAGCTCGATGAGGCGGACAAGACCTTGGCATCGGCAGAGGGACTCTCGGGCCGAGAGCGAGGGGCCCTCCAGTCCGATGCCTTTCTAGCCGCTCTCAGAGGGAGGTACTTCCTAGCACGTGGCCGGGTGAGGGAGGCGGAGATATCCTTTAGAGACGCGTTAGATAGGGAGTCGGCGAGGAATCAAGGGGGGGCGACGATTGACTCCTGGAGGGCACGCTGGGGTCTTGCGAAGTGCGCTGCGGTCGAAGGGGATTCGACCCATGCGGTCCCGCTGTATCTTGAGGCGATCGACGAGATGCTAGCTGCGGGGCGTCGCTCGAGTGAGGATGCGGGCTCGTATCTAGGCGCGAGATGGCGATTTCTGGAAGAAGTTGCATCGGTTCTTCTGACGAGCGGGGCGACGCTTGAGGCGTATAGACTTACTCTGGCTCTTGATAGTTTGGTGTTGGGGCCGGGTCTCGCAGCAGCTCTACCCGTGTCAGAGCCCAACTCAGCACAACTGCCTCGAACCGCAACCGAGTGCCTCCAGGTCGAGTCCTCGCGAGTAGGAAAAATTCGGCCGCCGCAATGGCGAGAAGAGAACCTTCCTCCTCTGGGTGAGGACGAAGTCTTCGTTGCGGTCTCCGGGCGCACGATCTTTCTTCAGGAAGGCCCTAAAGTGAGGCGCTATAGCTTCGACCCTGCTCGTCCACTGGCAAGTCTCGACGGTCTCGATGCGCGACATATCTACATATCGGCGAACAGACATTGGGAGAAGGGGCTTCTCGTCTTTGCGGAGGGAGCCCGTCTCCTTGACCGCCACACAGTATCTCTAGTCCCCCATCCAAGTATGATTTCTGGTGAACCCGTACGTGCGTCGCCTGAGTCCCGTATCGCTATCTTTGGCTCTGGGTCGAACTTCGGACCTAAGATTGAGAATGCGGAGCGGAGGATGGCGGACCGGGTAGGGCTGGATAAGCATATGGGCGGGAAGATGCCGGAGCTCAAGGCGTGGCGGCCGCTCGACGCGCTTCTATTCTCGGGTCACGGGGAGCTCGACACCGGGTCGCTGTGGGACTCTCGGCTCATGCTCGCTCCGGACCGGCCGCTGACCCTCGCGGACTGGCTCGAGGCGCGGGTGCCGGTGCGTCTCGCTATCCTCAGCGCCTGCACCACCGCTTCGCCGACGCGGGAGGCGTCCGGGCACTGGTTTGGCTTTGCCGAGGGGATGCTGGAGGCGGGGACGGACACCGTGCTCGCGGCCTGGGGTGAGGTAGGGACCGACGAGGCGCTCCGTTTCGTCGGGCGCTTCCTGGATGAAGGTGGACTCGAAGCCCCGGCCGAGGCCTACCGGACGACGGTGCGGGCGCTGGAGGCCAAGGGGGATCCGGCGGCCCGACGCTTTCTTCTCTTCGGGCGCAGGGGGGCGCGAAGGACCGCCGGCGACCCTACTCCCGATTGAGGGACCGAGATCGATGGCGTAGAACTTCTGTATGGTGACGGCGCGAGACCTTGGCCCCGTTTGGTCCTTGGAGGCCGTGGAGCGCCTAGAAGCCAAAACGGGCGAGAAGTTCGAACTGGTCAATGGCTTGGTCTTCGCCATGGCCGGTGCGAGCGACGCACACCTTGCTCTCGCCGCCGAGATGATGACTCAGCTCGGGATGCAGCTGAGTCGCGGGCCCCGTCGTGGCCAGTGCGTCGCCTTCCAGTCGGACGCGCGGGTCCGGGTGCTCGACGAGGACTTCGAGACGTACCGATATCCGGACATCGCTGTGTTTTGCGGAGAGCGTCAGCGGACAGGCTCGTCGTATGTGAATCCAGTGGTCCTCATTGAGATCACGAGCCCCAGCACGGAGCGGGTCGACCAGCGGACGAAGCTCCATGAGTACACCCGGATCCCCTCGCTCGAGGCTTACCTCCTGGTGGATCCGGGGGCTCGCCGCGTCACCCTTCACCGGCGGGTGGCTGTGGCGTCGTGGCGCGAGGAAGACCACGTGCGCGGACGCGTAGAGCTTCCCGGCACTCCAGCTCACGTGGACATCGATGAGCTGTTCGCGGCACTGCCCCCACCCTGAGATCGACGGACCAGAGCTGGAACCATCTTGTCTTTTCGTCGGGGGGGGGGGGACTCTTGAGCATGCGCACTTTGGTTCTCTCGTTAATGGCGGGTGTCCTCTTCTTCTCGCTCTCGCAAAAGGTGGCGGCTCGTCCAGGGCCCATACCGTGTCCAGGCACACCGCTCTGCCCGGACTGCCCGAACCTTTCCTCCGCGAAGGTCGAACTCGGTCAGGCCCTCATCTATACCGGACTAGATGTCGAAGGCACGGCCTACGAAGCCACGCTGGAGCTCGTCGAAGGCGAGGCTTCTTTGCGCATCGAAGGCGCCGACGACATCGATTGCAACAACGGCGTATGTTCTTTCGTGGGTAACGGCAACACCGTCAAGCTCATCGTCACCGGGAACCCCGGACCAGCGACCTTCTATCTCGACGCCTACCCCGTCGAATGAACGCGCTCGGCGACCTGGCGACGGAGCTCGGGCAGGACTTCGTCTTCGAACCAAGGATGCTTCTTCATCCACAGCTTCGATCGCCACGCCGGGTGAGGCACGGGAAAGAAGCGGGGGCCGTGGGTTCGATAGGCCCGGATGGTCTCGGTTATCGTCTTTTTGCGGCCTCTCGAGAGATAGTGATCCTGGGCGTAGCGCCCGGCCAGGATGAGCAGGGCGTCCTCGGCCACGAAGCCGAGAAGTCTCTGGTGCCATAGCGGCGCGCACTCGGGGCGAGGGGGGGCGTCTCCGCCCTTGCGGCGTCCGGGGTAGCAGAAGCCCATGGGGACGATTGCAATCTGCCTTGGGTCGTAGAACAGCTCTCGCGAGAGGTTTAGCCAGCTCCGCAGGTGGTCGCCCGAGGCGTCGTCCCAGGGCACCCCCGAGGCGTGGACCTTGGTGCCGGGCGCTTGGCCGATGATCACGATCCGGGCGCCTCGTTCGAGCTGCACCACAGGGCGGGGGCCGAGGGGCAGATGCGCCTCGCACACCCGGCACCGTCGGACCTCGTCGAGGAGGATGTTCAGAGCGAGGGAAGGAGGGTTCGCCATCGGCGGTCAGCCTACGCGGCCTCTGGCGTGAGCTCGCGATGAGTAGCGTCGTCGGCCTTGGCCATCTCGGAACCTCCCGCTGCGCGGCATTCTATGACCATAGCGAGCCCGGGCCAAGCCGACGGCGGCGTGGCTCGACGCGAACTCCGGCGACGTCCTTGCCGATGGCCCGCGGCTATCCGTGAGGCCCAGAAGGGAGGTCGAGGACCCGTCCGAGATGCTCGGCCCACCATCGATAGATCGGCTCAGGGTCGTCGGCGCTCCCGCTGGTAAGTCCCGCGCTGCGGCGAAACGCAGCCCCGAACACGGGCTCCAGTGCCAACGCCTGATGAAGCGCCGCGACCGCGAGACGGGTATCCTCGAGCGCTCCGGGGCTTCTTCGACCCTGGTGGAGGACCAGGACGACCGGCTCCAGGAGCCCCGAGCCCGAGTCTCTCCAGCCGGCCGAGTGAAGGGACAAGGCCAGCTCCGCGTACCCGCTTCGATAGATGTCGCCGAGAGCGGCGATGAAGCGCTGCAGATCCTCTTCCTCGCCGAGCCAGGATTCCACCGTCTCCTCCACGGCTGCGCGGAGACGCCGACCGCCATGGCGAAGGAGCGCTTCCAGGAGCTCCGCTCGTCCTCGGAAGTGGTGATTCACCCCTGCGTCGGTCATCCCCACCCGCGCGGCCACGGCACGTACCTGCACGGCGGCGACGCCCCCCTCCCGGAGCAGCGCCTCCGCGGCGGCAAGGATCTCGGCGCGCGCTTCCTCAGGGCTACGTCGACGTCGCGACACGGGAAGAGCTTACCTTGACAGTCCAAAGTTGTCTCATTACCTTGAGTAACCAAGGTAGCGATGATGGAGGCGAGCGGGTTCGAGCTTCGGCGAAGGGAGACGATTCTTCGGGGGGTCAGCGTAGGACGAGGTCCGAGCGTGCTCTTCCTCCACGCCGGGAAGGAGCGGAGGCAGGTCTGGAACCCCGTCATGGCCGAGCTCCGGCGGTCCACGGACCTCCGATGCGTGGCCTACGACCAGCGCGGGCACGGCGAGAGCACCGGGAGGGCGAGCACCATCGCACCCTTCGCGGAGGACGCGTCCGCCGTCCTCACTTGGATCGGAGCGCCCACCGTGCTGGTCGGAGCATCGCTCGGCGGACTCGCGGCTCTCGCCGCCGCCGCCGAGGCGAGTCCAGGTCATCGAATCTTGGGCCTCGTCCTGGTCGATATCGTCCCGGATCCTGACCCAGTTCCCGTGTGGGCCTTCTTGAAGCAGGAAGGCCTTCTGCCGGAGGCGGCGGGATTGGCTCACGACCTCTTCGCTCGAGGCGACGAACTTCGCCAGGCGGTGGCCGACTTCCCAGGGCACGTCATGCTTGCGAGAGCGGGGCGCTCCGCCCTCACCGATGCCGATCTCCAGCGCTTCCTGACCTACTGCCCCGAAGCGGAGGTCGAGGACTTTCCTGACGCCACCCATTTGGTGGCGCGGGACGTTCCGGCGGCTCTGGGCGCGGCTCTCGGTCGGAGGCTGCCTCGGTGGTTGAGCTAAACGCCGCTGATGGTCCCGCTCGCGTTTCCGGCCCTCATCGGACTCACCCACAAGCTCGTGCCGGGAGGGGATTGAGTTCGTTGGAGTCTGCGCTCGCCCCCGCTGTCTATCCCTGAGCGCCTTTGTAAGGAGGTTCGAGGGCTCGACAAGCCTCGGCGAGGAAGTCGAGAACGGCGCGGACGCGAGGGGCCTTGTGGGCCTCCTCGTGGGCCACGAGCCAGTAGGTGAAGCTGAGCACCGGGGCGCCGGGGAGGCGCACGAGCTCCGGGTCGCGGTCGCCGCTGAGGCACTCGATGAGGCCGATGCCGACCCCGGCGCGCACGAGATCCAGGAGCTGCTGCATCGAACAGGCTCGGGCGGGCACGCGGAAGCCTCGCAGGTGCTTGTCGATCCACTTTTCATCCGGCACCCAGCTAAGCTCCTTCGCGTAGCGGACGGCGAAGTGGCCTGCGCCCTCAGAGAGGTTGGCGGGTAGGCCGAAGCGGTCCACGTAGGCCCTTGACGCGTACAGGGCGCTCCCGACCCGAAAGGCGCGCCGGCAGACCAGGTTGGGTTCTTTGGGCTTTGGACTTCGAACGGCGATGTCCGCCTCCTTGCGGGCCAGATCTCGATACGTACCGCTGTCATCGAGCGTCAGCTCGAGGTCGGGGTACCGATCCCGCAGCTCCGGTAGTCGCGGCTCGAGCACCGCCGAGAAGAAGGTCTCTACGGCCGTGATTCGGACGGGTCCGGAGGTGGGAGCGGTGTGGGGCTCGAGGTCGAGACGCATGGTGGCCAGGCGCTTTTCGATGTCGCGACCAGTTTCCAGGACGATGCGGCCGGCGCCCGTAGCCCAGTAACCGTTTGGGGTTCGGTCAAAGAGGGGGACATCCAGCTCCTCCTCCAAGCGAGATACGCGACGGGCCACCGTCGCGTGGTCGACCCTAAGGTCACGGGCCGCCGCCGAGAGCGTTCCCGCGCGACCGAGAGCCATGGCAAAGGTCAGGTCGTCCCAGTTCATCCCGGTGAATTCTTGCACAGCCGTTGGGAGAAGTTGTGCGTTTCGTACCGAGCGCCACCGGCCTAGCTTTGCGCACGAAAGAGGACACACACATGACTTCAGCAAATCCTCCGCAGACCCTCCAAGCATCCGCTCAGGCGTTTTACGCCCGCCTCGCGTCCGGCGACCTGGCCAGCTTCTTCGAACTCCTCGCCGACGACGTCGAGGCGGTGGCTCCAGGGAGCCGAGCTCACATCCCGTGGTCGGGGACCTGGCACGGCAAGGACGGCTTTCAACAACTGATGGCGGGCCTGGGCGAGGTGGCGCAGATCGAGATGTATGAGCCTCAGCGCTTCGTGGCCGAGGACTCGGAGCGGATCATCGTCCTCGGTCGCGAGCGCCTTCGGTCGCTCAAGACGGGGCGCGTGGCCGAGACCTCCTGGGTTCACGAGCTGACCTTTCGGAACGGCCGACTGTGCCGCTTCGTCGAGCACTACGACACCGACGCCTTGGCCGTAGCGCTGATTGAATAGAGCTACGCTCACTTCGGCTCGAGGCGCCGAAGGAGAAAGGTCGGGAAGGGTCGTGAGGTCGCTCGCGGTCCGAGCGGCAGGTGAGGGTCAGGCTCAGTAGTCGTTGAGGAAATCGATGGCCTCTTTGACTTCGCCCGTCTTAGTCTCGCAGTCCTTGCAGTAGAGCTTTCGCTCTACGTATAGCCGCATGAAGTTCATGGGGGCTCGGCAGGCGAAGCACTCTTGATAGCGCACGCGCATATCGAAGTCGTGGCCGGTGATGCCGAGGGTTGCGAGGGCTGCTCGAGGGTCCTGGTTGGTCTTAATACCCATGATTCGTCTCCTTCTCGACGAGGTCGGGGAATGGGTTCGCTAGCACCCTACGCCCGATACCGACGCGTGACGAGATGGTGAGGCCCGCAATTTCGCTTCCCGCCGAAATTGGTCTGGCCAACGCACGCAACCCTTGCGCTCTCGCTCAGCAGAGCTCTCGATATAGGGCTCGGTAGGCCGAGACCATGGCGCTACGCGTCAAGCCTTCCTGTCGGAGACGATCCCGGCCAGCCTGGCCCATCTCTCGGGCCTGGGCGGGGTGCTGGAGCAGGTCGTCGAGGGCCGCAGCCAGCGCCTCGGGTTGCTCAGAGGGCACGAGACGGCCCGTCACGCCGTCGACGACGACCTCGGGCGTACCTCCGACGGCCGTGGCCACCACCGGGACCTGGACCGCCATGGCGTGAAGGGGGACTTGCGGGAACCCCTCTGAGCGCGACGGGAGGGCGAGGACATCCGCGGCAGCGATGAGTTGAGCCGCGTCGGGGTGCGGTCCGAGCAGATTTAAGTCCAGCTGGTCGCGGTCCGGCCCTTCTCCGATGATGGCCACCTGCACCCCTGGGGTTCGAAGCCGAGGTACGGCCGCGGCCAAGACATCGAAGCCTTTGACGTGGGTCAGTCGCCCCACCGCCAGCACGAGTGGAGCAGCGGTATCGAGCCCCAGGCGAACCCGAGCCTCGACCCTCGGCAAGGAGGGGGTGTCCAAATCGACGAGGCTCGGTCTCAGCACGCGCGCGGGAAGGCGGAGTTGACGGGCGGCCGCCCGGCTCACGGCGCAGACCGCGTCGAGGCGGGGGAGGGCGCGTTGCCAGAGCCAACGCTTTGGTCCACGCACTTCAAAGCCGGGGTTGTGGACGGTAGAGAGGCGTACAGGGCCCGACCCCGCGAGGGCGGAGGCGATATCCGAGACGGCTAGGTGACTATGCACGAGATCCGGACGGAACCGCCTCTCGTGCTCTCTCAGCCCCCGAACGACCCGTAGATCCAGCGCGGAGCGAATCCCGAGAATATGCACCGCATGCCCTCGGCTCCGAAGTCCGTCGGCAATGGGACCACCACGAGTGGTGGCCCAGACCTCGACGGCATCCCCGGCCGCTCGGAGGTCGTCGGCCAGAGCTTCGACGATGCGCTCCGCCCCGCCGAATCCGAGGCCATTGGTCAGGAGTGCAACGCGCATTCCGCAAAAACCTCGAGGAGTTGATCGACGGCCGAGCCTAAGCCCACGGTACGCCGGGTCGCCTGCACCGCGGCAAGAGAAGGGTCGGGTGCTTCAAGGGCCTTCGTGACGCCCGCACGCAGGCCTTCCACCGTCGGCTCCGTACAGACGGGCCAGTCCGTACCTGGATACATGGCCTCGAGCGCGCTGAGTCCGGCGGCCGAGTTCAAGGCCACGAGCCGTCGGCCCATGGCCGCCGCCGCTACGGCGTCCTGGCCCAGGCGACCTTCATCCAGGTGGACGGCGACGTCGCAGGCGGCGAGGGCGATACGTCGCGCCTCGGCGTCGAGGGTCGGGATGTGCAGCACCGGCGAGGAGGGGCGGGTCATGGCGCTGTGGGCGGCAACCCGGGGATCCTCGACTCCGGTGCCCACCACGAAGAGGGCGGTGCCCGCCATCTTGCGGTGGGCGAGCACGAGAATGTCGACACGCACCCTGGCTCCGAGGGGGCCGGTGAGGGCGAGGAGACGGCGAGGTTCGACGCCGAGGGCGGCTCGAGCTTCGTCCCGTTCGAGCAAGGGCCACTCGGCAAGATTCAGCTGACCTCCTCCGAGCACAGGGATCGCGGTCACGCCGAGACGGTCGACCAGCACTGCCGCCGCAGTCGGGTCGAGGGTCGCGACGGCGCCCGCGCGTTGGGCCAGGTCTCGCCACTGCGGTTGGACAGTTTCGGGGCGCTCGGGCACCAGAAGTACGAAGCGCTCGCGGGGTATCGAGGGCGGCGGCTCCCCGAGAGCACCCCACACGAGGCCAATATCACCGACCGCCGGTGCGGCACCTTCGCGCACCACGGCGCACTTCCGGGTTTCCAGGGCGGCGATGAGCCCGTCCGGACCCATCGGACCGCCGCAAGCCCGGTCTGGGATGGTAAGGACCACGCGCACCGCCCGCGAGGAAAGGAGACTGGCCTGCTCGGGACAAGTCCTTTGGTTTACTTCCGAAGCGCGGTCTGGTTTCTCCCGGGCATGGCGCGAAAGGGCATCATCCTCGCGGGAGGCTCTGGAACCCGGCTTCATCCTTTGACCTTGGCCACGAGCAAGCAGCTCATGCCGGTCTACAACAAGCCGATGATCTACTACCCGCTGTCGGTCCTGATGCTCGCGGGGATTCGGGACATTCTGATCATCTCCACGCCGACCGACCTCCCCGCCTTCGAAAGGCTCCTCGGGGATGGGCGGCGACTCGGACTGCAGTTCTCTTACGCCGAGCAGCCCAGCCCCGACGGTCTCGCGCAGGCCTTCCTCATTGGTGAGGACTTCATCGACGGGGAACCCTGTGCGCTGGTGCTGGGAGACAACCTCTTTTACGCGGAGGGCCTCGCCGACACCCTTCAACACGTCTCCGAACAGTCGTCGGGTGCCACCGTGTTTGGCTACTACGTCAAAGACCCGGAGCGTTACGGCGTGGTCGAGTTCGACCCCGACGGGAAAGTCGTGGGCCTCGAAGAGAAGCCCGCTCAGCCCAAATCCAGCTACGCCGTCGTGGGGCTGTACTTCTACGACGGGACCGTGGTCGAGAAGGCCAAAGGACTCGAGCCCTCCCCCCGCGGTGAGCTCGAAATCACCGACCTCAATCGACTGTATCTGGACGAGGGAAGTCTGCAGGTGGAGCTCCTCGGCCGCGGGACCGCGTGGCTCGACACCGGCACCCACCATTCACTCCTTCAGGCCGCGACCTTTATCGAGGCGGTGGAAGAGCGTCAGTCGCTGATGATCGCGAACATCGAAGAGGTCGCTTACCGGATGGGCTTCATCGACCGAGACCAGCTCCGGGTGCTCGGAGACGAGCTCAAGAAGTCGGGCTACGGCCAGTACCTGCTCCAGATCGCGAAGGAGGGCGGGAGCCGCCGCTGAGCGGTCCCGCCA
>JBCBRU010000229.1:0-12138 GCA_039819565.1 Myxococcota bacterium
ATTAGTTGCATAAGTGGTGAGGCAGTCTTCGCCCCTGGCGTTCACGTGAGAAGGGGGCATATTGGCCATATGCAACCGACGAGAGGCGAAGCCGGCGGGGGCGCCAGGGGCGAAAAGCGCCCGCGAATTATGTAAGGAATCATCCTGACAGGGGACTAGGGGCGACAGCAGAGGGTTTGTTGACCGGTGGGCCGCAGGGCGCCCATCTGCGCGCTCTTCGGAGTGCAGCTCGGATTGGTCACAGAGCCGGTCACCCGCGCCGGCGGGGAGTAGGCCGACTCGCATAGCTTGGGATTGGCGAAGGTGAGGTGGCTGTCGTCGGTGCATACCCAGTCGCTCCCCAACGAGAGGCGAGCGAACTCGCAGCTGCCCCCGCTCGCCGTGCAGTCGCACGCGCCACAGGCCCGGGTATCGCTTTCGCCGGTGTACCAGTCGACAACCCGGTCGCTGAAGGGGCCGGGGCAGCTGACCCCTCCGCTGGCGAGGGCGCAGGCGTCACCGACGGAGCCACGAGGCACGCACACGGTATCGTCGGCGCACGCTCGAGTGCCCCTCTCGGCCACGCAGAACTTGGCTTGGCGCCCCCAGGAGAAGGGGCTCGGAGCGGCCGTGCCTCCGCTCTCGCAGCTCTGCTTGACGGTCCAACCGCCGAGTCGGTAGCCGCCCGGAAACCCTTCCGCCACCGGCTGCATGGTGCAGGTGGCGTCGATGGGCCGCGTGTATCGCTGGCCCCCGGTGAGGGCCGTGTCGGCCCGGCATTGGTCCCGGGTGCTGTAGATGTAGAGTTCACCAAGGCACTCGGTGGGGTTCGGGCGGCAGCTGCAGCGGTCGGCGCACCCCTTCCCGGGATCCAGCTCCGCGAAGAGCTCGACCTCGGAGATGAAGCCGACGGGGCAGGCTTCGTCCGCCTCGACCAGGACTCCGGCCGAGAAGGCATCCGGCACGCGAACGCAGGCCCCGCAGGCGGGGTCGTTGCAGTCGATGCCGTTCATGCAGTCGTCGTCGACGCCGTTGCCGCACACCTCGGGACCGGTGGGCACGCAGCTGGCGCCGGCGTCGTCCGCGCCGAGGTCGAGTCCAGAGGCATCGGCGGCACCCACGTCCACCACCCCGGCTTCCGCGGGTTCATCGCCCGAGTCCGAAGCCCCCCCAGAGTCGGCGCGATCGGTACCCGGCAACGGGCTCGAGCAACCTACGACCGTCGCCGCGGCGAAAACGAGGGGCGCACACTTTCGACCGACCATGTTCCTAGCAAGCCACCAGATGCTCAGCACGGCAATGCGACGGACGTCAGGCCGGCGTCCTTCTTGGCCGACCACGCGACAGGCAACCCAAGGTTCAGGCGTGGGCTATCTCACGGCAGTGCGCACGGTAGCCTCATGGTTGTCCTCGCGACTCTCTGCGACGACGTCCCGGGACCCCGAGCGTGCAGAGGCCGTCCGCGAGCGCCGTGGCGTAGCGCCGGCTGCCGCGGCGGGTAGGTCCCGGCTCCCACGCCTCGATCGCCCCCGCGCGGTCTCTCATGCTCCAGCCTGCCTCGACGTCGAGGGTCCAGCCGTCCCGACACGGGTGGACCGGGTGCGACTCGACGTGGGGGCACGGTCGACCGCTTGGTCACCGCCACCGGAGGATCGACGTGGCGACAAGATGTCTTCCGCCGGCGTCGACGTCCGCGGGAGCGTCGTAGATGGCCTCGGCGCAGGTCCCGGCCGGGTCGAGAAAGCCCCGTTGCGGTTCGGCCGAATACACCTCATGTCCCCGTCGAGCCAGCGCCCGAAGCCACGGCGCCATGCGCCGGGAGAGCGCCTCTTCGTAGGTGACGTCCGCGGCCAATACCACCTCGGCCTCGAGGTCCAGGCGCCCCACGAGGTCGACGGTCTCGGCGCGGACGCGCTCCGAGAACCGGTTGAGCTCCGCGTTGAGCCGGCAGGCGGTCGTGGCCCGAGGATCGACGTCGACCGCCCATACTTCGCTCGCGCCGGCGTACGCTGCCGCCAGCGCTTCGACCCCACCCCCAGCTCCCACCGCCAGCACCCTTCGGTGACGCACCCGATGGGGCTGGTCGAGAAGGAATCGGGCGAGCGCCTGACCCCCCGGCCACGCGAAGGCCCAGTAGGGCTCGCCGAGCTGGAGGCGCTCGAGGTCCGCCTCGGTGGCACGCCACAACGGGCACGCCGGGGTCACCAGGTACATACGTAGCTCCGGACATAAAAAGGGCCGCGCCTCCACAGTGTGCCGTCGAACTTGCGCCTCCCAGTCTCCTCCGCTCATCGTCCGATCGTCTCCCCGTCCGTTGTCAGCACCGACGCCCGTCCGGTGTCTTGCAGATCGTGCGGAGCTCGGCGTCGCTTCCCCCCGCTCGGGATCTTCGAAGGGCGGTGGACCCCATCTCCCCCACCCCGATCCTCACCGCCAGCCGAGCTCTCGGCCTGGCGCTGGTCGCCGTCGTGGCCCTCGCCTGCGACGAAGATCGGCTCTTCATCGTCCCGGATCCCCCCGACACCGGCATCGAGGACACGGGGTTCACCGACCTCGGCTCCCCCGACTTTGGCCTCCCAGACCTGGGCCCCCCCGATCTCGGCGCGCCCGCCACCGAGCCCATCTACATCCACACCGGCGATACGCTCTATAGCTACGACCCTGTCGCTCATCGAGCCACCTGGATCGGTCGCTTCGAGACTTTGGGGGGCGAGCTCATCGAGCCCATGGTCGACGTGGCGATCGACGCCCGGGGCGTCATGTACGGGGGGAGCGGAGCGTCTCGCGACCCGAAACGCGTCTTTCGCATCGATCCTGGCACGGGCCGCTGCACGTTTCTCTTCGAGGTCGACGACAACCTCAACGGCATGGCCTTCGACGGCCTCGGCCGGCTCGTGGCCGCCGGCGAGACCTTGCGGGTCCTGGACCCGTCCACCGGCCGCACCGTGGTCACCTTCGAGGACGCGGGATCACGCTTCACCACCTCCGGAGACGTAGTGGGGCTTCCCGACGGCAACCTCTACTGGACGGTGCGCGGCGAGGCAGACGGAGAAGCGGATCGCCTGGTTCGCCTCGACCCCAGCACCGGCCGCCCCGCCCTCCTCGGCAGCCTCGGCGTCGATCGGCTCTTCGGACTCGGCTACGCGCAGGGGGAGCTCTTCGGCTTCACGCCCTCCGGCGAGGTCGTGGTCATCGACCCCGCCTCGGGGCGCGTGCTCGAGGCCCGCAGTCTCGAGGGGCGCTGGTTCGGAGCCACCGCCAACCCCGTCCTGTGGTGAAGGGGGTCGGAGCCCTAGATGCGCCACCTCGGGTGCGGAAGCCCGTGACCCTCTCGGCGCCGTTGTGGCAGCTTCCCGCGGTGGCTCTCACCCCCGAGCAGGAGGCGGTCGCCCTGCATGCATCCCGCGAGATCGGCCCGGTCCACGGCATGATCGGTCTTCGGGCCCCGCGCGAAGACTCGCTGCCCATGGCCCTCCTCCACATTCCCCCCACCGAGCATAAGCCCTTCCAGATCCTCGTCACCGCGGGCATGTCGGCGCGGGCCATGCCCGTACCCGACGACGTGGAGGACGAGGCGGAGCACATCGAACTCGTCTTGGGGCTTCCTCCGGATTGGCCGGTGGAGGATGCGTCCCCCGAAAAGGCGTGGCCCCTGCAGCTCCTGGCGCGGCTAGCTCGCTTCCCGAGCGAGGCGGAGGCGTGGCTGTGCCCCGGCCATACGATCCCGAACGGCAACCCTCCGCATCCCTACGCGTCCGACACCCAGCTCTCGTGCGCGCTTATTGCCCCGCCCCTGACCCTGCTGCCGGAGGCCAAGACCCTCGCCGGCCCTCAGGGCGAGGTGCAGCTTCTGGCCGTGGTGCCGGTGTTCGAGAGAGAGGTCGAGCTCAAGGTCGAGAAGGGCTCGGATGAGCTCTTTTCGCGCCTGGACGAGCATGGGGTCACCGAGATCCTCGACCCTCATCGCCGCGCCGTGGCCGGCGGAACCCTCTTCGATCTCCTCGACGAGAAGGCGGTCAAGACGAACGAGTCTTGAGCCAGGCTTCGAGACGCCGCTTCCCGTCTTGCAGGTTGACCTTCGGCTCGAAGCCGAGGTCGCGTCGCGCGGCGGAGATGTCGAACCAATGGGAGTGGGTGAGCTCATGCACGACCCACCGGCTCAGCATCGGCTCGCCCGTAGCGCCCATCCACCGATGGGCGGTCTCCACCACTCCCGCCGCCGCCAGAGCAACCCCTACCGGCAATCTCCCTTTCAGCGGAGGACGTCCGGCCGCGTCGAGCAGCAGATCTACGAAGTCCCAAATCTCGACCGGCTCCCCGCTGCTGATGAAGTAAGCCCGTCCCCCCGCAACCTCAGGTCGCTCGCGGAGAGCCTCGGCGGCGAGCAGGTGGGCATCGACGACATCGTCAATATAGCTGACGTCGGTTTTCTTACCGTCTGGTCCGATCCGGCGGAGACGGTGCGCCCGCTCGAGAATGCGAGGTAGGAGCGACGTATCCTCTGGGCCCCAGACGATGTGGGGGCGCAAGCTGACCGTCCGAAGCTCAGCCCCGTGAGCGGCGAGGACGCGCCGCTCGGCCTCAGCCTTCGTCTCCGGATAGAGGGCTTGGTATTCCGCGGGGTAGGGCAGGCTCTCGTCGGCTCCCTCGATGTCTTCGCTCCCGATGACCACCGACGGGGTGGAGGTAAACACCAGGCGCGACGCTCCGGCCTTTCGGCACGCCTCGATCACGTGGTCGGTGCCCTGTACGTTGACGGCCTCGAACTCGGATCGCGTACCGGCGATGCCCACTTTGGCGGCCACGTGAAAGACGACGTCCTGACCCTCGACGGCCCGCTCGACGTCCTCCCGGCGGGCCACATCGCCCTGCACGTGCTCGAAGCCCTCAGAGACCAGACCGGGGTAGGGACCGCGGGCGAAGGTCCGGACCTGCGCCCCTCCATCGCGGAGAGCGCGAGCGAGGGCGCGGCCGATGAAGCCGCCTCCACCAGTTACGAGGGCGCGCACGGGACTAGAAGGAGAGGCAGTTGCCCTTGTCGAGGCAGGCCGTGAGGGGAGCGAAGGGGTCCTTTTCATGGAGCTGGGCGAGGGTCCGCGCGCCCTTTACGTCGGTGAGCTCGAGGGTGAAGAGCCGGGTCTCGTGCTTTGTCGAGATCGTGGCCCCGGAGCCGAGCTCGACCCAGTTCTCCCAGCTCGCCTCCACCCCGCCCACGGGGATGTTGGAGGTCCACATCTTCCAGGCTACCGGCCGGTTCTTGGCGTCGACGAGCCACAGGTAGGCGTCTCCCGGCGTACGACCGCCCGACGCGTAGCGCACGAGGAGCCCTCGTCGCCCGGCGTCATCCGCGGGAAGGAGCTCTCGCACGGTGCCCGGGTCGAAGGCCTTCATGACGGGGTTGAGCCAGAAGGCGTCGTTGGTCCAGCGCGCATGAGCCCCGTCGAGAGCTTCCTTCGCCGCCTCTCCGGCGAGCGCCTCTCCCTTCTCGGTGGCGAGCCCCTTTCGGGCGTCGATCGCGAAGAGGACCTCCGTATCTCCCCAGCTCACGCGGGAGAAACCACGCCGCCGATCCCAAAGATGTGCGTTGCGTCCCGCAAAGTTCCACTCCACGGCTCCAGTGTCTCGCCATGCGTCACCGTGCACGGCAGCCTGCATGGCCTTCGCGAGCGCTTCCGCTTCCGGTCCGGCCGTACCTTGGGGCGGGGCGCCCTTACAGGCCACGGCCGAGAGGAGAAGAGAGGGGAGCAGTATGGAGCGACGCACGCGAAGCCCTTACCGCGGGCCACGCAATGCGTCATCACTTCTTCGCCTCCGTGCCCATTCGGACAAGCTCCCGAAATCCGAAAAGTCTACAGTGTACGCATAGATCCGCGAAGGCCGGCGTCGACGCGTCTCGGTCATCGTGGTAGGTCTGACCTCATCGTGAGTGAAGCTCGAGACGACCGCCCTCTCCGGGGCGTGCCCCAGGAGTACGTCGGCAGCGGCCAAAAGATGGACGCTCGTGAGGTCTTTCGCCTCATGACCAAGGCACGTGTTCTGGAGGAGCGTCTCGTGAAGATATCCAAGACGGAATACGGATACTTCTGGATCGGTGGGCCCGGAGAAGAGGCTTTCCAGATCCCTCTCGGGCTACTCGTCGATAAGGGTCAGGGCCTCGCCCACGACTATCTCCATCTGCACTACCGAAGCAGCGGGATCATGACCGCGATGGGCATGGAGATTATCGACGCTGTGCGTCAGATGTGTTCGCGCGCGACGGACCCTTTCACGGGCGGGCGCAACTTCATCGGCCACTACGCGTCCCGCGAATGGAACATCGTGCCGGGCACGTCTACGATCGAGACGCAGTACTCGGTGGCTCCCGGCACTGCTCTGGCGCAGCGACGGCACGGCGGCACGGGTATTACGATCGTCAACGGCGGCGACGCCGGCACCGCCGAGGGTGACTTCGCGACCTGTCTCAACTGGGTCAGTCGCCCGGCCCGCCAGCTCCCGGTGCTGATCATCGTAGTGAACAACCGGTACGGCATCAGCACGCCCCACGAAGAGGTCCAAGGGGCGCGGTCCATCATCAGACGCTGCGAGCCGTTCGGGATCCGCTGGGACACCGTCGATGGCAACGACCCCTACGCGTCCTGGAAGATGCTGTCCGAGGCCATGGCCTACGTCCGCAAGGAGCGAAAGCCCTTCGGCATCGAGGCTTATGCCTCACGCCTGCACGGCCACTCGTCATCCTCCGGGGCCAAGCGGGTGGACGGCGAGGAAGACTGCCTCACGATCTTCGAGAAAACCCTGATTCGAAAGGGTGAGCTCTCGGCCGAAGAGGCGGAGGCTTGGCGTCAGGAGTACGCCGACGAGGCTATGCAGGCCTTCCAGCAGGTCATCGACGAGCCCATCCCCACGACCGACACCATCTTCGAGCACGCCTTCGCCGGAGAGTCCTGATCCACCATGGCCAACATTGCCCAAGCGATCCGACTCGCGCTTCATGTCGGTGAGAGCCGCCTCGGGGTCACGGACATCTTCGGAGAGGATGTCGGGCCCCCGCTCGGGGGGGTGTTCACCGTGACGCAAGGTCTCAAGACGGCCTGGAACACGCCTCTCGACGAGCGTGGGATCATCGGCACCGCAACCGGACTGGCACTTGCCGGCCAGCGCTGCGTGGCCGAGATTCAGTTCTGCGACTACATCTACAACACGATCGACCTGCTCAAGCTGGCCGGAAACGCCCGCTGGTCGAGCGTGGGGCAATTTGACCTGCCCCTCGTAGTCATGACTCCCGTCGGCTCGGGGATTCACGGGTCCCTCTATCACTCACACTCCTTCGACGCGATGATGACCCACATCCCCGGATGGAAGATCGTCCTCCCGTCTACGCCGCTCGACTGCTATGGCCTCATGATCTCGGCCATCGAGGATCCCAACCCGGTCATGTTCCTCTATCCGAAGGCGCTCATCCGGACCCAAGGACAGGAGAAGATTCCCGGTGAGCCCGACAGCCCGCGCGAGCTCGGCCGCATGATCGATGCCCCTCTCGGAGACCGCACCGAGTGGGAGCCCAGCTGGCCGGAGCTCCCCGACTTCCGCATCCCCATTGGGAAGGCTAAGTTGCTTCGCGAAGGCTCCGACGTCACCGTCGTGACCTACGGGCGCCTCGCCCCGGTGGCGCTCGCGGCCGCCGACAAGGCCCACGCCGAGCACGGCGTCTCGGCCGAGGTCATCGATCTGCGCTCGCTTCACCCGTACGACTGGGAGGCGATCTCATCCTCGGTCCGCAAGACTCGGCGCTTCCTACAGGTCAACGAGGACACCGAGATCGCCAACTTCGGGGAGCACCTGGTGCGGCGAGTGGCCGAAGAGCTCTTCTATGAGCTCGAGGCTCCCCCGAAGCTCCTGGCCGGGGCTCATGTGCCGGGTATCGGTCTCGCCTGGCCTCTGGAGCGCGGCTCGGTGCCCCAGCAAGTGGACATCGAGTGGGAGATCGGGGCGCTCGCGAAGACCTTCGCGTGACCCTCACCTCTTCTCGGCCGACCGCTGTACCTTCTGCGAAGGTCGCAGGGGGCCACTAAAGCGCGACGCGGTCGATGCGGGCCGCGAAGCACCCGGGCCCCGCGTTGTGCACATGAAGGTAAGCTGCCTTGCGGCTCTCGAAGAGCCGCTCGATAGCGCCCTCGACCTCCTGGCCCGAGACCACCTCCGCGTCGAGCATCATGCCCGAGGCATCGAAGGAACGGACCGAGAGCAGACGCGATCGAAGCACGGCGGGGATCTCGTCCACTGCGTCGTAGGCGGTGTCGGCCCCCTCGAGCACGTACACGGCATGACTGGAACGATACGGGGTGTCTGCCGTCTGGTGCGCGTAGTGAACGAGGAGCACGGTTTCGCCCACCTCGGCGTCGCGCATCTCGATGCGGTCGGGGAATCCGGGGGCGCGATCCGCCACGCAGCGACGTGCGCCACGGGCCGCGAGCTCGGCCTCGGAGAGTCCATACAGGGGTTGGAAGATCTCGGGGTCGAGCCCGCGGATACGAAAGGACATGACGTCGAAGTACTCGACCCGTTCGTCGGGGGCGCTCCGCTTCTTGCTGCCGAACTCGAGCCGGGAGGCTGAGGGCGGCCCGAAGAAGCGCGCCCGAGCCGGCCCGCCGTTGAGGGAAACGGAGCCGCCCTTGTGAGCATCGGCTTGCTCACTCCCCCCAAGCCTTTGATTTGCCGGGGGAAGAATCGCTGGGGGTTTCTCGACCTCCCTCCGCATTCTCGAGCTCCTTAGCGCTCCAAAGATCTCTCCGGAGGCTCGACTCGAGCTCTACAGCGCCTCCGGACCGGTGAACCTGAGCGGCACGGGCCTCGCGCGACTGGGCCTCGCGGAGGAAGACCTCGAATCGAAGCGCGGGCTGGCCGCCGAGTCGGTCACGGATCGCAACGCAGCCGCGCAGGCTTTCGCGGGTCTCCTCGAGGCGGAGCAGCAGCTCGCCGAGGCCGCAGCTCAACTCGACGGCATCGAACGTTTGGTTCGCTCCGAGACCGTGGACAAGTCCGCGCTCGCGACCACCTATCTACAGCTCCCGCAGCTCCTACCGACCGCGGAGGTGGGTCTCTTGGACGCCCTCCTCCGACTCCCCGCTCCGCGCTAGGCGGCTCAAGCTCCACAGCGCGTCCGTGGCTAGCCCCGAACCAACGGGTCAGCTCGTAGCGTGAACGGGCCCCCGTCTTGTCCCGAACATGGATGCAATCGGGTTAGCCATGCTGCGCTCCGAACGCCCCCACCGGTGCCCGGCTCCCGCAAGTATTCCTTCCCCTCGGGGTGACTTGGATCACCGATAACTAATGCAGAGAATTGTAGCTGGGTCCCTACAGTCGTATCTCGGAGACGACAGTAGGACTTCGAGAACTGTCCTTAGACCCACCTGGGAGGCCCCTCAGACTTGGCCCAGCTCTTGATATTCATTCCGGACGATGCAGAAGATGACTGCTCTCGCTGGCACCCTCTCCCTCGTCGCCCTGGCGACGGGATGCGCACATAGTTCCTTCATCCCTAGTTCGGATCTGGCGGTCGCGGCTCGGCCCAAGGACTGTCACATCGACATCGTCTTCGACGGCAAACCCACCCGGCCCTACGAGGTGATCGGTCGGGTGGCCACCGACTCGACCGCCCCTGGCCTGTTCGCCCTCGACGAGAACCAGGACAAAGCGTTCGAGCGCATGCGAGAGAAGGCCTGCGAAGTGGGGGGCCATGTGCTCTTCGGCATCGGTACCGGCAGCAACGGACAGTGGAACGACGACGGCTACTCTCGCTCCACCCAGGGCGCGGCCATCGTGGCCGTCTACGTCGATCCTTCCGGCTCCGTGCTGCCCGCCCCCAGAAGCGGTCGCGCCCCGAACTGACCACGGCCCCCCCTCCCACCTCGGGGGCCGCGTGGAGGCGACCGGCAACGATACCCACATCCCTCGAATCGACCTACATGCTCAAATGAGATGAGGTTCACCTTTCAAGTTGGGCCGCATATATTCCCGCCCAGCGCTTGCCGCGATGGTGAACCCGGAGGCCACCCATCGGTTGATCCGCGTCTTCGAAGCGGCGCTGGAGCGGCCTGAACCCGAGCGTCGGGACTACGTGGCTCAAGCCTGCGGCGCGGACGAAGAGCTCGAGCGGCAGATCCTGGCCATGCTCGACGCCGACTCCGCCCCGGATGACGGCTTTCTGGAGGGATTGCCCGAACCCGAAGGCGGGCAGATTTGGGGGCAGTATGAGCTCCTCGAGCCTATCGGGGAGGGGGGCATGGGTCGGGTCTTCCGGGGCCGGCACCGAACCATCGGCCGAGCCGTGGCCATCAAGGTCCTCAACCCTGAGCTCGCTCACGAGCCAGAATTGGTCTCTCGGTTCCTGCAGGAAGCAAGCATCGTCAACGCCGTCCGGCACCCAAGCATCATCGACGTCACCGACTTCATTCGCCTCGAGAGCCCGCCCCGAGTGGCCTACGTGATGGAGCTGTTGTCCGGGGTGCCCCTGTCCACGCCGCTCCGAGACGGCGCCTTAGCGTCGTCTGAGGTCCTCAACATCGCGTGGCAGGTGCTCGACGCCCTGGAGGCGGTGCACGACGCTGGCGTCACCCACCGAGACCTCAAGCCCGACAACATCTTCGTGAGCGGGGATCTCGCGGCGGGAGGTAGCCCCATCAAGGTCCTCGACTTCGGGGTGGCCAAAGTCTCGACGTCGAACGAGCACCTCACCGCCACCGGAGCCATTCTCGGGACGCCGGCCTATATGGCCCCCGAGCAAGCGCTCGGGCAGAAGGTGGGGCCCCCTGCCGACCTCTACGCATGGGCCGCGATCGTGTACGAGATGCTGATTGGTCAACGCCTCTTCTCGGGCTCCGCGGCGTCGATTCTTCATCAAAAGATCGCCGGCGAGGCTCCGGAGCTCCATCGTGACGGCGTCGCCACCGAGCTTCGACCTTTGGTCGACCTGCTCCAGAAGCTGTTGTCCCCCCGTCCCGAAGTTCGCCCCGGGGCCAGAGAGTCGAAGCAGCTGCTCCGCCAGCTCGGAGCTTCGACCGGGCACGCTGCCCACCGCACCGTCCTCGCCGCCCAGGCCGAGGCCTTCGAAGGCTTCACTTCGAGAGCCCAAGCCGCAGCCACCTCGCACGGCGGTACTCTCGTGCCCCGGGCCGGGAGCGTCGTCACCGTTTGGTTCGACCACGCCCGCCGCGCTGTGGACTTCGCGCGCGAACTCAGGGGCCGCGCGATCGACGACGCCGCCTCTCAGCCTCTCGAACGCGAGGCCCGCATGGGTATCTGGACCGGTCAGGTCTACTTGCGCGACCAGGATCTTCAGGGAGCCGAGGGCCTGGTTCTGGACGGGGCTCTCCGCCTCATGAGCATGGCCCGGCCGGGCCAAACCCTGATGTCTGGGGCGGCGGCCGACCAGGCCCGGCAGCAGGCGTCCTCACGTCCCTTCGAGTGGGTCTCTCACGGCGTGTATGGCTTCGCGGAGCTCCCCGTACCGGTCGAGCTCTACGAACCCATCGAGCCCGGCGCGTCCGCGTTTCCGGCCCCGGCCACGGCTCCCGACGCCTGGCGAGAGGGCGAGACCCCGGCCACCTCCTGGCGGCCAGGCCCCGGCCTCAGCGTACCCGGTCGAGCGGGCTGGATCCTGAGGCGACGCCTCGGCGAAGGAGGCTTTGGGGAGGTGTGGCTGGCCGAGCACGAGGAGCTCGAGAAGGCCCACATGTTCAAGTTCTGCTTCGCGGCGGGACCTCGGCGGGCTTTGGCTCGCGAGGTCGCGCTGGGGGCTCGGCTGAAGCGGGCCCTCGGAGAGCGCACCGACATCCTGCCGGTCCTCGAATCCGAGCTTGGTGACCCTCCGTACTATCTCGAAGGTCCCTACCTCTCAGGAGGGGATCTGAAGGCTTGGCTTCGAGCGCACCAGCCCGAGGTTTCGACCGAGCTTCGACTGGAGCTCGTAGCTCAGGCGGCCGACGCCCTCGCCGCCGCCCACTCGGTGGGGATCATCCATCGCGATATCAAGCCCAGCAACATCCTCATCGATGATGCGGGCCCGTCGCCTCGGGTGGTGCTCGCCGACTTCGGGGTGGGAGGACTGGTCGAAGACACTCCCGACCCGGTGGCGCTGGCGGATACGGTTCTGAACGGGGCCTC
>JBCBRU010000230.1:0-12064 GCA_039819565.1 Myxococcota bacterium
CCAACTGCGGAGGCCCGTCGAGGCCGGACGCGGGCGGGCCCGCCGACGCGGGCGAGCTCGACACCGGCCCCCCGGGGATGGACGCCGAGGCCGACCTCGGCCCTCGCGAGGTCTCCGTGCCGGATGCCACGACCTGCGCATGCCCGTGCTCTTCGGACCGCTGCGTGGACGGACGTTGCGAGCCGGCCGTGGTCGTGGAGCTCGTGGCCGCGGGTTCGGGACACACTTGCGCCAGCCCCGGAGGCTTGGGACCGCTCTGGTGCTGGGGCGACAATCGCTCCGGGCAGCTGGGCCTCGGGGGAGCCGCCGGAGATCTCGTGACCGAGCCTTCGACAGTGGCCCTCTCTGGCTCCAAGCTGGGCCTCAGCGCGGGCGAGACCAGCACCTGCGCCACCCTCAACTCCGGACAGATGTGGTGCTTCGGGAGCAACGACTCCAACCGCCTGGGCCGAGAGGAGAGCGGCAACAGCGCTCGACCGGTCCTCATCGGCGCCGACTTGAGCGTAGCCTGGAGTCAACCCAGCGTGCGGGGACGACATGCCTGCGCCACCACGAGCACCGGCCGGGCCTTCTGTTGGGGGCGCGCGAAAGAGGGACAAGTGGGCGCCTTCGACGCCGACGCCGTGCCCCTCGTGTCCCGGACCCCAGCCTCGGTAGCTACATTCCTCGCCGTGGCGGTGGGGGAGCGCCATAGCTGTGGTCTCGCGGTGAGCCGGCGACTCCGTTGCTGGGGTCGAAATCAACGAGGCCAGACGGGTCGGGACCCTACCACAGACATGGTCTACCGCCCCGAAAACGCCGGCGTGGGTACCTACCTCGACGTGGCCGCCGCCAAGAGCGCAACCTGCGCGGTCCGCACGGACGGACAGCTGCGCTGCGCCGGCGACAACAGCTCGAACCGTTTTGGCCTCGCCCAGGGAGCGTCGAGCATCGTCTCCGCCTTCGTGCCCGTGGAGGGCATCTCTGACGTCCGAGACATAGAGATGGGGGCGGATCACCAGTGCGCACTCACGAGCGACGATCGTCTGCTCTGTTGGGGCGCCAACCCCGACGGGCAACTCGGGGTGGGAGACCTCCTCAGACGCACCGCGCCCACCGAGGTCTCCTCGCCCCAGGACGCAGGCTGGGTTCAGGTGAGCACCGGCGAAAACCACACCTGCGCCATCGACGGCGCCGGCGCTTTGTTTTGCTGGGGACAGGCGGGAGCGGGTCAGCTCGGCCCGGAGTGCGGCCGGCGCAACCGAGACCTTCCCTGCCGAGTATGTCTCGAACCCTAGAAGCTGTAGCCGAAACCGACCCCTAGCAAAGGC
Source organism: Myxococcota bacterium (assembly GCA_039819565.1). Classification (GTDB taxonomy): domain Bacteria; phylum Myxococcota; class Kuafuiibacteriia; order Kuafuiibacteriales; family Kuafuiibacteriaceae; genus JAHQVK01. The sequence goes on from JBCBRU010000230.1 coordinate 1,311, forward strand.
ACGACAGGGCGCAGTCGAATCGAGCTCCCCGCCAGAGAAGACCTCCCGCTGCTCGCGAGAGGAATGATGGCCCCGACCTCCGCGAGTAGATACAGCCCCTCATCCACGAGACCTGGCCGCCATAGATACCCTGCCCTCGGTCCTGCGTAGACCATGAAATAGTCCAGCCGCTCTCCGCCGCCACTCGTGATCTCGAGGTCCTCATAGCCGACGGGCAAACTCACCAACCATCCTCGGGGCCGTCCATCCTCGACGAAGAAGTAGCGCGGCCCGAAGTTCACCCCCACCCGCTGCCTCACCGCGAGCGGGTCGCTCCCCTGGATGTCAAAGAGCGCGTCCCGAAACAGCGCCGGGAGGTTCTGAGAGAAGACGTTCGAGCCAAGATGCCAGTGGCGATCCACGGGGACGTGCACGAGGAAGGACCAGCCGTCGTTGAAGAAGTTGAGCGGCTCCAGCTCGAGGTAGAGATGCTCTCGATAGTCCGTGGCGGCCTCCTCGGCGTGGGCCGGTCCCGCGGACGAAAGGCACGCCATCAGGGCGACCGCGCGCGCGAGGGTGTCGTGGGAGCTCTTCGGTACCATCCGACGCAAGCTTCTGCTCGCAGCACCCGCGGGGGACTGACCGCAGGCGACGAAGCTCTGACTCGACCTGCCCGCCGCGAGGATCCTCAGGTCCGGGCTTGACCCACAGAGGCTCTGACCTTTGTGGACTCGAGCTTCTCGTCTCCGGACTTCGAGGGGACGTGACGGACGCCACGTATTTCGAGCGGCGTCCCGCCTCGATTCGCTTTCGGCAATCGGCTAGAACTCGGACCGTGAGGCGATGGTTGGGCGCAGCAGCGCTGACGTGCGTAGCGGTGTCCGCTCCTTCTTCGGTCCGCGGCGAGACCTTAGCCCTCGACGCCGACCTCGATCTTCCCGGCACCAAGCTCCTGGCCGTCGAGTTCTTCGCGACCTGGTGCAAGCCCTGCCTCGAGGCCGTGCCTCGGTGGGAAGCGCTCCGGCGCAAGTATGCCCGCCAGGGGCTCCGTCTGGTGGTGGTGGCGGTGAAAGACGACATCAACCGCTGCAACGACGTACCTTGGGCACCGGACGCCATTATCTGTGATGACGAAGGACGGCTTGCGAAGCGCTTCGGAGTGCGCCAGCTCCCAGCGGCCTTCCTGTGGGACTGGCAAGGTCATCTCCTGGCGTCGCAAGCTGGGGTGGCAGAGGTCGAAACCCGCGTCGAGGGCTGGATGCAGGCGAACCCGCGCGTCGACATCGCGGTGTCCCTTCGACAGAAGGAAGCCGGACTCGGGCCCAAGCTCTTCGCCGCCTCCTGGCCGCGGAGATTACAGCGTCCGGAAAGCTGACCGTCGTGGCCTCGGCATCCGAGCGCCGGGCCCTCCGCGCGCTGGCTCGCGCCTCCTTCCGTCCCGGATCCGACGAGGCGCTCCGCTGTGAAATTGGCCGAGCCGTCTCGCCGAACAGCGTCCTCGAAGCGGCGGTCATCCGAGGGGGGCAGCAGATTCAGCTCGGGCTCCTCTCCGCCGAGAGTCAGTGCCGCACCCACGATGTCTACGCGGCCTGGGATCCCCGAGATCCGGGCCGAAGCGTGGCACGGGTGGTGGCCAAGCTTCTCGCCTCGATTCGTCGTCCGGAGATCGAGCTTCCCGCCGCCGCCCAGCCCGTCCGCGCCGCGGTCGAGCCCGCGCCCATCCCCGCCGAGCCCGCTCCCATCCCCGCCGAGGTCCCCCAGCCCGCGCCCGCCGCCACCCGACTCGACCATCTCATCTCCCGGGCTGAGGCCCGTCTCCCTCCCGAGACCGAGCCGGAGACCGAGACTGAGCCCAGGGAGCCGGTCGACCCTTCGCTGCTTCAGGAGGACTGGCGGAGGGTGCGTAGCCTGGTCGTGCGCACACAACTTCCCCCTCCCGAGCGGATCGAGCTTCTCGAAGAGTATCTCAGGGGAAGCTTCCCTGAGGACGCCTACGCGCCGGCCGCGCGTCGGCTCCTGGCGGCGCTGAAAGCGAAGCGAGAGCCGCTCGAGGTGCTCGGTATGATCAAAGTTCCCGGCGGCAGGTTCAGGATAGGGTGTCGCTCAAACAAAGACGTCGGGTGCCGGAAGGATGAGCGTCCAAGTCAGGAGGCCCACCTCCCTACCTTCTACATCGACCGCACCGAAGTCACCATCGAAGCCTATCGAGCGTGCGTCGAAGCGGGGGTATGCAAGCCCCCCAAGTATCTCCCCACCCATCCAGACCTCCCCCCCCTCGCCGCAAAGGAATGTAACTACGCCCACCCGAAGCGGGCCGGACATCCCGTCAACTGCGTCAGCTCGGAAGACGCGGAAGGCTTCTGCGCTTTCATGGGTAAGCGGCTGCCTACGGAGCTCGAATGGGAGAAGGCCGCCCGCGGCACCGACGGCCGGCTCTACCCCTGGGGGAACCACAAGCCCACCTGCGACCTGGTCCATTTCTATGACCGAAAGCAGCGCCGTGGGTGCGGGCTCGAGCGCTCGACGAGAGCGAAGTCCGGGCGCAAGGGCGCGAGCCCCTACGGCGTCGTCCACATGGCGGGAAACCTCGACGAGTGGACGGCCACGGCCCCTTCCGGGCGCTCTGAGAGCCGCTGGGTCAAGGGCGGCAACTGGGTCTTGGACGAGAACTGGATGCGCCCCTCGCGACGATCGAGCGTCCCCGCCTCTCTGCGCTCCTCGACGATCGGCTTTCGCTGCGCGAGCTCCTAGTACCTCGCCATAGGCCTTCCTTAAGCGTCCATCATCCGTGATCGCGGACGATCCACCTTCGACTGGCGCTCATAGCGGATGAGACGAGGCCATAGGGCCTCGCTCTAGGCCAATCCGGGCACGTAAACCAAATCTTGAGCCTAGTCTCTTCGGTCTTTCATGGTTTTGACCGTCTGTACTTGAGGCTTGGTCAGCTCATCACTGGTTCGTTTCTTCCTCAAACACATCGCAGTTCTTACCCAAATGGTTCAGATCCATCTGGAGTTATCCCGCATTCGCAATTCGTGGTTCAGCCTGCCTAAACCCCTACGCGCAACGACTCTGGTACCAGTTCGAGTTGTCGATCAGATTCTCGATCTTCTTATCGTACCCATGATCACGCATCGCGTTTCGATAGAGGTCAATCATAGAATTATAGTTACTATGAAACTCTCTCACATCGTTCGGACCCGGTCGGGCGTCCTGAAGCAGCGCCGTCACGATCCTCTCCATCTCCGGTGACGCGAAGTCGTTCTTCGCGGCCTGATTGAGATCGTTAAACCCGGTCGTAGCTCGGAGCGCACGATAGGCCTCGTGCCCGCCGTGGTGTTTGACTTCGAGCATCTGATCCACCGTCACCTGCAGCTCGGCGATCTGGTACTCGAGGGGTTGGCAAGGGTGGTTGTTCTCTCGCTTAATCATGACCAGGCACTGAATATCTCGGTAGTAGTTATCTCGGACGCCCGGCTCGTGGCTTCCGGCATGGGAGAGCCGGTCGCAGATCGCAGCGAGGCTCTCGTGCGTCGTGGCGGGGCTGAGCGCCGGCGCTCGACCATCGATGAAGCGGTTTTTCACCCGAAGAAGAGACCCGTTCCACATCGCGTCGATCATATCGAGGATGTTCGCGTTCCCTTGGCCGCAGTACTTGGCCAAAGTATTAAAGCTCGAGAACGAGATGGTGGCGCGGAGGATGTCCTTGCAGTTACTCACGAGGAGGTCCGGAGCCCCCTGCTGAGCCGCGTAGAGCACCGACTTGAAGTAGATACGGGCAAGCCCTTTGATCGGGCCATCGGAATAGTCGATGTTCCACAGGAGCTTTCGTCCCTGCTCATCGCGCTCAGGGTACATGTACGCCTTTTCGGGGTCGAACCCCTTCTCGATCGCCGAAACCCGCTTTGCGAGCCGGCTCACCTTTTCGTCGAACTGCTGTTTGCAGTTGTAGGCGCTCTTCCCTACCGCAAGCTCCCGCGTCAGGGCGGACAGCTTTGCCTTCTGGGCGGATCGATCGAGCGCCCCGAACGCCGCTGACGTCACCTGCGGATACTTGGCCTTGATGAGGGCCACGTCCGCATCGTGCTGCGCGTCGTTTTCGTACCCTTGAGCCCCTCGGTACCCGGTCTTGTCCTTTGCCTCTCGAACCGCCACGTTGTGGAGCGACTAGCACCGGCTAGGAGGGAACGCCATCGTTGGGGTCCTTCGAATCAGCCGATAGACTATCCCGCGCGCTTCGGGCGCCGGGAGAGCTCGAGTGCGCACGAAAACTATCGTATTCTCGTCGCGGCGAGGGCTTCGAGGAGGTCCTCGAGTTGCTCGACGGCGGCCACCAGCGCGCGGGCCGCCTCGCCGTCCCCCTCGGGGGCTTCAACCCCGTCGAAGGCCAACTGGGCCAGCGTATCTACCGTTTCAACAAAGGGCTCGAGGAGCTCCTGGTGCTCCTGATATTCCCTCTTCAATGCCGTCTTCAGGTCGGCCACGGCGCGGCCGACGAGGGCTCGGGGGTCGGGCGCTCCTCTCACGTGAGCGAAACGGTCCGGCTCGCGATCACGGGGCGGGTGCTGCCAGAGCTCCTCATCGAGGCACTCTTCGCCGGCTCCTACCTTCACCCCAGGCGCCCCTGCACGACCCCCAGCACCTGGAGGACTAAGAACACCGCGACGCAGACCCCCGCCGCATAGAGATAGTACCGGCGCGGGAACTCGACCAAACGGACGTCGCTCGCTTCGTTCCGTCGCGCTTTCATGGGCGGATCTTGGACGGGGATCCGTGCCCCGAGCATGCGGCGATAGTCCTCGAGCTTGCCGGGGTACTGGCCATACTTTCCTACGAATCCATCCTTGAGACAGAACAGCGCCACCTCGAGGGCCAGGGGTAGGGTGTCCTCCTTCGTGAGGAGTTCGTCGAGCCTCGCGAAGAACTCTTCGCCCCCGTCCGTGATGTCGAAGAAGTCCTTCTGAAGCGGTCTCCATTCGCTCACGCGCGCTCCGAGCGCCTTGCCCGCCAGCTCGTCGATATGAATCACGAGAGGATAGAGAACGCTTCGCGCCTCCCGGGAGGACAACCCCGAATCCAAGCGGCTTCGCAGCCAGGTGAGGCGTTCGCGCACCTGCATTCGAACGTCCGCGATCTCCGACGCTACCTGAGGCTGGAGATCCACGGAGACCTCGCGCACCGGGGCCAGGGCCGGAGGCGATTCGACCTCGACTTCGGCCACGGCGAGAGGGCGGCCAAAAAGAGGCTCGGGAAGAAGAGAGGGGCTCGTCGACGTGTCCGCGGCGACAGCGCGGGTAGCGATGAAGTCGAACCGAGTGGCCGAGCCTGGCCGCTCGGACACCCATCCCTCGTCGCCCCGAGGGTCCGCTCCATCTCGGCCGCCCGAGCCCGTATCGGGCCAAGCCGACGACTGAAGGACATGCGCTCGCGTCTGGGCGAGGAGCGCGTGGACGTCGGTGACGACCCGCTCGATGTCGAACCATTGCTCGATGGTCGTCGTAATCATGGTCCGTCTTTCTCGCGATACTCGAAACTCAGGTCGAGATGCGGGAGCTCCAGGAAGACCTCAACCACCTCCTCCGTGCTCCAGGCTTCCAGCACCTCGCGCAGCCGTCGCCCGAATAGGGCCACCAAGGGCACCTCGTCGGGGCCTACGCGATCGAAGCGGAGGACGTATCGGTACCGAAAGCCCGACGTCGCTCGAGCGGAGGGGACCGAGTGCACCTCGGCTCGGCTCAAACCTTCGATCAAGGGCCCAAAGACCCGATCCCCGGGGGTGCGCAAGCCGTCCATCAGGACTCTGAGATCGGCGAGCTCCGGCATCCGTCGACTTCTCACCCCCAAGAGCGCAAGAAGCGCGTCGTCGTCTCGGACGAGAGGCGAGTCCATGGCGGGACGGATCTTTCCCCGAACCTCGAAGCTCAGCCCGTGCGGGCTCCGATGAAGGAGCTCTGCCTCCGAACCCTCCCCCAGCTCAGCGCTGCGATGCGGCTGATGCCAGCACGCGTCCACGGACACTCGAAAGGGCTCTGCGAGGGCCTCGGGAGCGCGCATGCGGAGACGCCCCTTACGTTCGTGGCCATAGCCTTCGACCTCCGTCTCCCATCGGAGATCGGAGCCGCTGATGCCCCCCTCCGGGACGAATCCGGGGGTGATGGGAACGAGCCCCTCGGCGTCGTCGAGGCGGTAGGCGCCGCGGACATCATGGAGAACGAAGCCCCCCAGTGGATCCGGGTGGCGGAGGGCATACTCGGAACGAGTGCCGTCGAACGTAAGAGGCGCGGCGAGCTCGCGTCTGAGGTTCACCGTGGGCACGACGTGCAAGTGGACGGACGCGCCCTCGAGGCTGAGACCCCGGGGCCAAGCTTGCGAAAGCTCGAGGCCGACCGTGAAGCGAGTCCAGGGCCGGGGCGCAGGCGGGACATCCAAGGTCATGAAGAGATCCATCTGCGGCAGCGCGAAGAAGGCTCGAGCTCGCTCGAGCGGATGATCGAGGGCCCCCCCCCGTGGCGGGGTGCCTGCAGGCAGCGGACCGAATCGTACCGAGCAGGCGAACTCCTCGCCGCGGCCATCCCAGCGAACGCTGGCCCGCAGGAGGCTGGTCTTCAGGGCCAGAAACACCGCGGCCGAGGCCTTCAGCTCGCCGAGGTGGTCGACGTGGAGCGCCACCGGTCCGACCGACGTGGGTTGTCCGTAGCCGTGAGAGGCCTCGAAGCTCAGCTCGAGCCTCGCTCCGACCCGCTGCCGAGAGGCTTCGAAGCGCACCGAGCTGAGCGCGAGGGGACGAACCTCGAGGGCGGCGAGGGTGCGGAGAATGAGCGGCGGCGGGGGATCTTCGAGATCCAGCGCGGACGGCTCGACCACTCCGAGCTCTTCGCCGGCCCCGAGGTGGACGGCATCGACGAAGCTCCCGTCCACTCGGGCTTGAACCATCGAAGCTCCGGGAATGGGAGAGAGTAGGTACGGGAAGTGTTGAGCAAAGAGGCGACGCATGCCGCGGCTAAGACCCCGCTCCGCGGCTACGGAGGTTCGAGCCGAGAAGAAGGCCTGCGCTTCCAACAAGCGCTGGACGTCCTGGTCGGCGCGATCCAGAGGCACCCCTGGCTGCTCACCTACGTAGGTGATCCTGAACTGCTCCAGGGCACGGAGCTGCTCCAAGAACCGTCGCTGGAGCTGAGGATCCAACATCTCCTCGTCACCCCATCTTGATCAGGGCACCTTCGAGCTTGAGGAGTGAACCCTTCACCGAAGTGAGCGCCTGTCCGACGTTGGTAATGGGGGCGGCCGCTTCGAGCTGCGCCTTCCCCTTGGCCTGGACCTTGATCGCCGTCAACTGCAGCTGGGTGCCTCCATCGATAGATGCCTTGGCCTTAGCCTTGAGCGCAACCTGGGGAGCGGAGAGAGAAGCCTGAGTGCCTCCGTCGAGCTTGAGCTTGGCTCCGCCGTCGACCGTCGCATCCCCGGCGGCCTTGAGGGTCGCCTTGGCCGAACTCTGAAGAGCCAGATCTTTGGTTGTCTTCCACGTGCCCTTTCCGTCCGCCGCGAGCGCCATATCCTTCGTCGCGCTGACGTCCACGGACTCCGCCTCAACGAGGAAATTCTTGCACTTGAGCTCAATATTAGTAGGGGACTGTTTGATTTCCGTTTGGTCGGACCCCTTTTTGACGGTGCAGCGGATGGAGGCATCTTTCTGCTGCCATACCGTCTGGGCCTCGCTGGTCTTCACCTGGAGGGTCAGGCTCGCCCCGTCGAGCACGACCGTTTGGGTGACTTTATTGTCGTCGTCGACGACCTTCACCGTCACCCCTCTCTCTTTGCTCAGCTCGATGGAACATACGAGAGCCATGTCGACCCGGAGCCCTTAGCAGCCACACCCGGACCGGTCAAAACTGCATCCCTCAACGCGCTCGCATCCTCGACTCGAGGGGCAAACTAGCGCTAGCTACCCACGGACCGAACGTGAGCTATCTTCCCTCGTCCTCATTGCTCGCCCGCGTCGCGATGGTTTGTCTGGGAGTTGTCTTCGCCGTCGACGCGCAGACCGTGCACGCTCAGGACGCCGAACCTGGTCGCGTCCCGGCCGGCCTCCCCCCCGAGGTGACGGGCGTCGTGCTCGAGAAAGCCTCGGATGACGAGACCGAAGCCCTAACCATCGAAGAGATCGTCGACACTCTGGTCCTCTCGGCTTCCAATCGCGAGGAGTCTGCGCTGACGGCCCCCGCCTGGGTTCTCACCATCTCCAGAGAAGAGATCGATGAGCGAGGCTACGAGGAGCTGACGGATCTCCTTGACGATCTGCCGAGCATGGATGTGGTCCGGCCCCACGGAGATACGTACTTTCGGAGCTACTGGCGAGGATATCGCAATCTGATCGGTGCCCCCTATTTGCTCCTCGTGGATGGCCTGGTCTTCAACCATCTCTATCTCAACGAGGCCGAGGTCATGGCGACCTTTCCGCTCTCTTCGGTGGAGCGGGTGGAGGTCGCGTACGGCCCTGCTTCAGCGTTGTACGGACCCAACGCGGCGATGGGGGTCATCAATGTCATCACTCGCGCCACCCCTCGGGAGGAGACGGGGATCACGAGCAGCGCCCGCTTCTTTCTCCGGGTCCCGACGCGTCCCAGCTTCGACTTCGAGACGACCAGTCAGGTAGCGGAGGCTTTCCTCCACTACCAAGGTCAGGGATGGCGAGCCTCGATCTCGGCGCGCTTCGACTCGATCGTCCTCGACCCCAGCCTGGCTAACAAGTTCGAGTACCTCGGCAATCGCTACTACGAGAACGAACGTTTCTACGGCGAGTTCCTCGATAGCCCTGAGCTCGCCGGCTCGTTTCGCTCCGAGAGCCGAAAACAGGCCATCGACGCTCGGGTCGGCTTCGGCGGGACCGAGGTGGGATTTCAACGGTTCCGAATGCAAGGGGGCACAGGGCTGGTTTATCCCGCCGACCGGGCCCCCAACCGCATCCCGTACGTCACCCTCGAACAGAGCCTCTACCTCCGTCATCACCACCTCTTCAGCGACACGCTGTCCTCGACCACGCTCCTTCGTTTCCGCGAGAGCCACATCGACGCTCCCACCGCCTGGCTAGAGTTCGACCACTCCGTTCAGCGTGTCACCTTTCAATACTGGCAGAGCAGCAACTATGCCATGACGGCGGCCCACCAGCTCAGCCTGTCCGCGTTCCGGGGTCTTCTCACCGGAGAGGACGAGTTGGTCGTCGACGTCGGCTTTCGCTACGAGTGGCGTGACCTCGAGCGCGACTACATTCGCAATGGCCTCACTTACTGGGATCCGAGCCTCCCCTTCTCGTCCGCGACGGCCGGGGGTCCGAACTACACCTTTCCGGAGCCCACCGCCGCGGAGCGGCAGCTCGCGAACCGCGACACCGTGGATACTTTCGGTCTCTTCGCACTGGCTAGACTTCAGCTGGTCGAGGGGCACTACGTGAACCTGGGGGTCCGGATCGATTACAACTCCTTTTTCGGCGAAGCTACGCCTATCTTTCGCGGAGGGTATGTGGGGCGCTTGTTCCCCTTCTTCACCCTGAAGCTCCTCTACGGTCAGGCCATTCGGGAGCCCAACCGTCGGGTGCTCTTCGGGGGGTTTTCCGCGACGGGCTCGAATCTCGAGCTCGAGCGCGAGAGATCTCAAACGCTCGAGCTGAGCCTCGCCTACCAGCTGGACTTCCTCGCCCTCCAAGCGAACTTCTGGCTCGTCGACGTCTCGAACGGCCTCGTGAGCGCGAATGGCACTCCCCAAAACGTAGGGCAGAGGCTCATGGCGGGGACGGACCTCTCGGCGGTGGCCCTGTTCGACATTCCTCCCCTCCGCCAGCTGAAGCTTTGGCTCTATTACTCACCCTACTTCGTGACCAACGAAGAGGTTGTCGCCGCCGACGGGACGACTTCGATGCAGCCCATTGGGGACCTCGCTGCCCACAAGCTGTTCCTTGGGGTGACCGCCGACGTGCATCGGCTCGCGGCCGCCACCGCCCTCGCTCGGTGCATCGCGGACCGGACCACCGTGACCACCAACCCCGTCCCCACCGTACCCGCCTACTGCACGGTCGACGCGAACGTTCGGTTTCGGGACTTCGCGATCGACGGCCTTTGGTTTTCCCTCCGCGTCACCAACATTCTCGACACCGCCTACTTCCATCCCGGGGTGGGATCCGCCGACACGGGGACCACGCCCGGTCGATGGGAAGGCGATACGTGGGTGGGGAGCGCAGGCTACTTCAACTCGCTGCTCCCCCAGCCTGGCCGCGCCCTCTCGATTCATCTGGGAATGGACTATTAGCCGTCGACGAGCTCGATCAGGGTCACCGCGCCGTCCTGAGTTTCGAGAATGGCGATCTTCGTCGTCACTCGCCCGGCGCTGTCGACGACGTCCACCCCCACGTAGACCCGAGCTCCCCCGATCGCCACGGTGAATGGGTAGTGCGGCGTGATCGAGGCGGCGCTCGGTCCGGCGCACCCTCCTTCTGCGTCGAGGCAGGTGACGTTCAGACACTCGGCGGCGGTGTTGGCTTGTCCCAAGCACGAGAGGGGAAAGTGGGCCACGAACCCTCCCGAGCGGACGGCGACGAAGACCATCTCCCCAAGCAGCGCGATCTGACCGGAAAGCAGGGGCGCCGAGGTCGAGGTGCTGGCTGCGCCCGAGCTCAGAGGCGGGAGCGCGGCGGGGTCCCAGTAGGGGGCAACCAAGCGTCGACTCCCCGTCGACGTGAGCGTCCCATCCGCTTCTACGAGGTAGCCCTGGACGGTCGAGGAGCC
>JBCBRU010000231.1:0-11978 GCA_039819565.1 Myxococcota bacterium
CCCGGTGAACTCCGTTTGCCCTATGGAGTGGTCAGAGTGCGTCCGACCCGCTTCGAGCTCGACCTCGGGCATGACCGAGGGGTCGGGCTCGACCTCGAAGAGTTCGAAGCGGGTCGGACGCACTCTGACCACTCCATAGGGCAAACGGAGTTCACCGGGAGGAGCGCCCCTCTGCAGACGCGACACCCTTTTGCGGAGGTCTTCGAGCTCGAGACGGAGACCTTTCCGATCGAGGTACAGGGCTCGGCCGAGGTCCCTCAGCAGCTCGGGATCACCGGGAGACTGCTCTAGGGCGCGCTCGAAGCACTTCGTGGCTCGGCCTCCCTCGCCAAGGGCCAAGAGCACCCGCCCCACCGTGCGTTGGTACACGGCGCTCTTGGCGAAGGCCCCCTCAGCTTCCCCCAATGCCGTCAGGCCTGGCTGCACCTCGGCTTGACTGAGACGAGCCACGGCGAAAGCGAGCGCAGCGCGGCCCGCTTCGTCCTTGGCCACCTCCGGCCTCTCCTCCCGAACGAGACCGGCCAAGGTCGCCACCGCCCCGTCGTGCTCCGGATCTTTACCCGTGGCCCAGCCGAGGACGTAGCGCTCGATGGCCACCTCGACGTCGAGATCCCGGCGGGTCTGCAAGCTCGCGTACAGCTCGAGACTGGTGGTGGCCGCCCCGGCGCGAGCCAAAACTCGGGCCGCCTCGAGCTCGGCTTGGCGATGCTCGGGATTGAGTGCCCTGGCCTCGGTCAGTCGAGCTAGGGCCCCGACGAGGTTGTTGCGTCGAGCATCGATACGCGCCTGGCTCACCCGAACCTTGGGCGAATCCGGATAGCGGCGGGCTGCTCGTGCAAGCTGAATTTCGAGGCGATTGAGATCGGCCGCGGACGTGCTTACCAGCACCTCGGCAGTGAGGGCCTCGACCGTGAGACGGGGCCCTTGAAGCTGAGCCAGAGCGGAACGCGCCCGGGCCCTATCCTCTGGTCGGCTCCCGAAGCGGGCGTAGCGACGGGCATGGATCTCAGCCGTCACCCCCGCGAGGAGCGGGGCCAGCTTGGGGTTACTCCGCTCGAGCTCTTCGACGCGCTCCTCGGCGGCGAGCAGGGCCGCGAGTCCGCCTCGGTCAAGCTCGGAAGCTAGGTTGGAGAGTTCCTCCGCCACGATCTCGGGAGCGCTCCCTGCGGGTGCTACGGCCGCCATGTAGCCCAAGCCGAGAGCGCTGCTGGCCACGAGAAGACCGACCGCAATCTGCGTCCAAGTAGCGAAACGGGCGCTGGTTCGGACCACCCGCCGCGGCGCCGGGCCCGAGGCGGCCTCCGATGCCTCCTCGCCCTTTCGCCGGCCCAAGAGGGCAAAGAGGGCGTCGTCAACCATGCGGGTGGCCACCCGACCGACGGACCGATCGGCCGCCCCCGCCTTTTCGGGCGCGGAGCTCTTGCCTGGCGCGGGGCTCTGGCCCGGCGCGGAGCTCTTGCCTGGCGCGGGACTCTGGCCCGGCGCGGGGCTCTGGCCCGGCGCGGGAACCTTGGCCTGAACGACCTTTGCCGCTGCGACCCCGAGCGTGGAGGAGGCCGGACGTCGGGAGGCACCAAGCTCGAAGAGAGGATGCTCGCCGGAACGGCCGGGGTCTCCGCCGTCGAGGCGAAGTCCCGACGTGGCCTCGGCAGGGGTAGAGACCGCAGGGCTCGACGTTGCGATCGCTGAAGCTGCGGGCGCCGGAGTCGAGACCGAGGCCCCAGGACTCGAGACAGAACCCCCGGGGCTCGAGGCGGAGGCTCCAGGGCTCGCGACGGAGGGGGCCGGAGCCGGTGACTCCGCTGCGGCGGACTTCGAGGGCTTGGGATGAGGAACGACGCGCCCCAGGACCGCGCGTTCGGTCATCGGGTCCGCATCGACGTCCGGCGCCGGCTCGATCGGAGTGGGCGAGCGGGCCTCACTCGGGGCCTCGTCCACCGTTGCTCGCATGACCTGCGAGAGCTCAGCCGCGCTGCCCCCCAGTTTACCGCGTCGCGGCGGTATCGGTGGGTTGGCGGAGGCTGCGAACTGGGTCGGCCCCTCCCCGGGGACGGTGAGACCCGCGGCCGGGTCCTCGCCGGTCTGGGTCGGATCCAGGCTCGCGTCGGAGGCCCCCTGCGCCGCCGGGAGGGCAGCGAGCTTGGCGTCGAGTCCGGCGAGACCGCGCGGCGGCGTCGTTGACGGCCCCTCGTTCCCCGCGAGGACGGTGTGCTCCTCGCCCCAGGGCGAGCTGCTGCCTCCCCCCTCCGGACGCTGAGCCGGAAAGGTGCCCACCGTCGAAGCGCGGGCCCGCTCTCGGAGCGCCGTCACCGCAGGGTGGTCAGGGTCCTTCTCCGCGGCGTGGGTGAGAAACTGGAGAGCGCGGTCCGGCATCCCCCGGTCGACGAGGATACGCCCCATCAGGACCAGCGCTTCCACGTGGTCAGGGTCGATGAGCAGAGCACGCTTGATCTGCTCCATGGCCTCCCGGACCCGCCCCTGTTTGTCCTCGGCGGCGGCCAAGGTCAGCCGCCCTTCGATTGAATCAGGCCGAGTCAGAAGGCCCCGATGCGCCACCTCCGAGGCTTGCTCGTACTCGCCCCGATCGGAGAGGGCACGGGCCAAGGGCACGAAGGCGTCGGGGTCTCCTCCGCTCACTCGCGCCCTGAGCGCATCGATGTGCGCATCCCCCGATGTGGAGCCACTCATCCCTTCGGGTACGCTAAACAGGCGTACCCAGTCGGGGAAGGGTCCAGACTACCGAAACGACGCCCTTCGCCCGACCGTCGGCCAAGAACGGGGTCACACGATCGGGCGCGCGACCGCTCCCCGAAGCGCGACCGTTCTCCTAGGCTCCTCAGCAGTGAGCGTTAAACAGCTCGAAATCCTCGACATGATCGCCAAAGGCGGGATGGCCGAGGTGTACCGCGCACGGACCACGGGGCCCCAAGGCTTCGAGAAGGAAGTGTGTGTCAAAAAGATCCTCCCTCATCTCACGGAGGACGACAGCTTCGTGACGATGTTTCTCGACGAGGCGAAGCTGGCCGCAGGGTTGAACTCGGCCAACATCGTCCAGGTCCACGATCTCTGCATCTCGGGCCAAAGCGAATACTTCATCGTGATGGAGTACGTGGACGGCAAGGACCTCGCGGACATCATCCGCGCGGCCCAGCTCGCGGGGCGCCAAGTCCCCGCCCCCCTCGCCGTCCATATCGTCCGAGAGGTATGCCAGGGTCTTTCTTACGCCCACTCTCGCACCGATAGGAGCGGAGCACCGCTCAACATCATCCATCGGGACATGAGCCCCCACAACGTCATGGTAAGCTTCCTCGGCGAGGTCAAGATCCTCGACTTCGGCATCGCCAAGGCTTCCTCGAGCATGAACCAAACCGCGGTCGGTCTGCTCAAAGGAAAGTACGGATACATGTCTCCGGAGCAGGCCCGCGGGCGACCTTTGGATCCGCGCTCCGACATCTTCAACACCGGCATCGTGCTCTATGAGCTTCTCGTGGGCGAGCGGTGCTTCGCGGGCTCCTCGGACTTCTCCACCCTGAACCTGATGCGCGACGCTACCGTCACTCCCCCCCGCGCGATCCAGCCAGGAGTTCCGGAGGGGCTGGAGCGCATCCTCCTCCAAACGCTGAGCAAAGACCGAGAAAAGCGTCCCCAGACCGCCCTGGAGCTCGAGAGGATCCTCGGGGAGTGGGCTAGCTCCGAAGGACAAGTTGCCACTAAGTCCGACCTCTCTCGGTTCGTGCAAGAGCTCTTTCGGGACGAGCCGAAGCTCACGGAGCCGGCGGGGAACGGAGGCTTCCTAGAGGTCAAGAGCGTGGTGGCGGAGATGCCGCTGCCGCCTCCCCCAGCCGGGCCCAAGCCAGGCACGGCCGTCGACCCTTCGCTCGCGCGCCAGCCCGTTCAGGACGGGGGTTCGTCGGCGCCCGAGGCCGAAAAACGCCCCTCCGACGGCCCAGAGACCGCCTCCGGTCGATCGAAATCCCCTGCCCCGGCCAAAGGCAAGAAGAGCGTTGAGGAGCCCGACCCCGTACTCCCGAAGAACGACGCCCCGGACGAAGCGCCGACCGCCAAGCCCGACCCGGCCGCGGCGAAGGAGGGCGAAGCCAAGAAAGCCGCCCCCAAAGAGGCCGAAGCCAAGGGCGAGCCCAAGGAGAGCGCGGCCCAGACGCGCGAGCCCGGGAAGGAGGCGCCGAAGGCCAAACCAGGAGCCAAGAAGAAGAAGGTGCCCGCCGGGCCGAAGGAACCCGTGGGAAGGAAGCATCTCCGCCCGGGCCTCGCCGCGGCCGGACGTGCCTCCGCCGCCCCGCCGCGACGCACCGCCTTCACGCTGGCCGCGGTGGCCGTGGTGTTTGGCCTCACGGGTGCGGCGCTCGGCCACTTTCGCGCCGCGAACGCCTCTCAAGAGAGCCGTTTTCGGGAGATAGAGCGAGACGATACCGGCGGGAACCCAACCCTCGGCCTCCTGTTCATCGACTCCCATCCCCCGGGTCTCGACATCGAGATCGAGGGCGAAGACACTCTACGTCGCACTCCTGCCGCGATTCGGCACCCTTGGCCGAGCGAAGCCGTCTCGGTGGTCCTGGTCCGGGAGGGAAAAAAGGTGCACGAGGCAGCCGTAGACTTCTCCGAGCGGACGGTGCTTCACACGGTAGAGCTGGAGCCGCCCGGCGACGTGTCCGAGGAGCTGCCCGGAAGCACGCTGCGGGTTCACCTCAAGAAAGGCACGGTGCGCATCGACGGGAGGAGCGCGCAGATCGGCGAAGCCATCCCCCTCGCCCCGGGCACCTCGCACGAGGTGGAGGTCCGCAGTCGCAAGAAGCGCCGAACCCTGTTCGTGACCCTCGCCGAGGACGAACAGCAGGAGATCTTCATCGATTGAGGGCAGCTCAGCTCTCGATTCCTGGCCAAACGTCCGTAACCTCGGCCTGAACCCCTCGTTCGAGATAGGTCGAGAGCACCACGTAGCTCTTAGTGCCTCGCACGCCGGGCAAGGCATACATCTCGGCCAGGAGGCCCTCGAGCGCATGAGCGCTCTCCGTCCTCACTTTCAGGATGACGCAGGTATCCCCAGCTACCGAGTGCATCTCCTCGACCTCGGGATAGTCCCGAAGCCTCATCATTCTCTGGCTCTTTCCCCATCCTTCGGCGTCCACGTGCACAAAGGCGAGAAACGGCTTGCCGATCGAGGGTCCGTGGAGCTGGGCGGAGGTCCCGTGCAGGACGCCCCTCGCCTTCAGGCGGCGGACGCGTTCGTGGACGGCCGGCGCGGAGAGGCCCACTTGCTTGCCGATCTCGGCGTAGGTCTCCCGTCCGTGGGCCACCAATGCGCTTAAGATTCTTCGGTCGAAAGCATCGAGGGGTCGGCCCGGGGAACGAGGAGGCTGAACGTCTTCTGTCTTTTCTTTCATTCGCGAACTCCGCCTTCTTCGAGTCTTTGTTCGGAGATAGCGTCCTTTCTCCAGAGGATGTTCACATGATTCAGAAAACGATCAACCCGGTGGGGTCCATCTACTCGGCCGAGGACTACGCGCATGCGCTCGAGGTGACCGACGCCCGGCGCTGGCTCTACGTCAGCGGCACCATGGGTCTCGACCTCGAGGGCCGCGCCCCTCCCGACCTCGACCGGCAGCTCGAGCTCATCTGGCGGAACATAGGCGCCGTGCTCACCGAGGCGGGTATGACCGTCGATCACGTCGTGCGGGTCACGAGCTACCTCACGCGAGCCGAGTATGCCGCGGCTAATCAGGAAGCGAGGTTGCGCGCATTGGGCGGTCGTAGAGTCCCAACCACGGCCATCGTGGCCGGAACCCTCGATCCAACCTGGTGGGTCGAGGTAGAGGTCATTGCCGCCGCAGGATAGAGCACCGAACGGGTTACTCGAGGCTCGCCTTCAGCTCAGCGGGAACAGCTGCTCGACCGCGTCGAAATCGGCGGCATGAAGGTGGCCCGAGGCGACCTCTGTCCCCGGCCGAACCAGCTGCACAGTATGAAAGCCCGCCGACTTCGCGGCGTCGAGCTCGGCCCCTACGTCGCTCGCAAACAGAATCGTCGCCGGCGCCCTTTCGAGAGCCTCGGCGATCTTGCGGTAGCTCTCCGCCGCTCGTTTGGGTCCGGTTGTGGTGTCGAAGTGGGCGTGAATACGAGAGCTCAGATCACCTGCCTCCGAATATCCAAAGAAGAGCTTCTGAGCCTGAACGGATCCGGAGCTATAGATCGAGACCCGCAGTCCAGATTGCCCCCACCGCTCCAACGCGGGCGCCGTGTCGGGGTACAGATGAGCGCGATAGGCTCCGCTGATGTAGCCGGAAGCCCAGATCATCCCCTGGAGGGCTTTGAGGGCGGTGTCTTTTCGGTCCTCGTCGATGAAGCCCACCAGACCCGCAACGACCTCATCATCCGTCTCGGCGGGCCGCCCCAGCTCGAGTAGGGCCGCTCGGGCCGCATCGAGCTGAGCCCCGACCTCCGGTGTCTGCCGGTTCTCCTCCACGAAGGACGAAAGATGCTCCCGCGCGTAGGGGAAGAGGACGTCATGCACGAAGGTGATGGATGAGGTCGTCCCCTCGATGTCGAGGAGAACGTCAGTGATCCGTGCCATCGAGCTCAGAGGGCCGACGCGTAGGGCTTGTTGTAGCGCTGGCTGACGCCCGACTCGGTGTAATTCGGAACCCAGCCCTCGACGTTGGAGAACACTCGAATCGCCGTCACCGTGGGCTCTGCTCCCATGTCGAACCAGTGCTTGGTTCCCGCCGGGACGCTGATGAAGTCGCCCGCCTCGCAGACGAGACAGAAGGGAGGGGAGTCCGGGCGCTCGAGGTTGAACCAGAAGGCCCCCTTGCCCTCCACGAAGAACCGGACCTCGTCCTCCGAATGGGTGTGCTCGTCGAGGAACTTCCCGCGAATCGCGTCGATGTTCTCCACCTTGGGATGCACGCGGATGACGTCCGCAGTCTGGTAGCCGTGCTTCTCCATATAGGGCCGAAGGGCGTGGTCGTAGGCGGCGAGGACGTCCTCCTGAGTGGCGTCCTCGGCGAGGGGGGCTCGCGCCTCCCAGCGCTCGAATATGATGCCGCGCGCGTTCAGGTGCTCCCGAATCGCGTTGGGGTCGGTCGTCGTGAAACTCTGATCCGGAACTTCCAAGGTTGTCATGACAGCTTTCTCCAGAGCTCGGTCTGCTCGAGCAGGGCCTCCACCACTTCGATGTGACGCTTGGCTTCCGCCACGTCGCGACCAAAGGCATAGAGCCCGTGGCCAGCCAAGAGGAAGGCCTGCAGCCCAGGTTTGGCTTTGAGGACCGGCTCAATCTCAGCGGCCAGGGCGGGGATATCCTGGCGGTTGGAAAAGATAGGGATGCGCACGCGGCTCTCGTGCGTAGTCTCGCCCCGCAAGCCCTTCTGCAGCTCCCAACCCTCGAAAGTAACCTCACCCGCCTCCTCGAGGAGGCGAGAAAAGACGACCGAGCGCAGGCCGTGAACGTGGAGGACGGCCTGCGCGTCGGGCCGATTGCGGTACACGAGCGTGTGAAGTCCCGTCTCGGCCGAGGGCCGCCGCTGCTCGGGCGGAATGGGAACGCCGTCGAGGTCGACCGGCATGAGGTGTTCGGGACCAAAGGCCCCTTTGTCGACTCCCGACTGGGAGATCCACACGCAGCCGTCGCCTCGATAAGAGAAGTTGGAGCTCGTCGCCGGACACCAGCCGCGCGCATGAAAGAACCGCACCGCCGCCACCAGCGCGCGCGCCGCGTCCGGACGGATCGGAGGGGCCTCGGTCATCGGCCCGACCCTACCCGAACGGCCGACGGCCGCAACCACGGCGCGCAGCCAGGGCGAGGCTCACCTCCCTGGCCGATGGGGCGAGCTTCCGGCTTTCGCCCGGCCAGGGATGCCCGTAGGCTGGCCGTCACATGAAGACCGAACGCTCCGCCGAGCTGATGCGTCGAGCACGCGAAGTGATTCCAGGTGGGGTCAACAGCCCCGTGCGTGCCTTCCGCGCCGTCGGGGGCACCCCACCGTTCATCAGCCGGGCCGAAGGGCCCCACATATGGGACGTCGACGGTAACCGCTTCATCGACTACGTCGGCTCTTGGGGGCCCATGATCCTCGGCCACGCCGCTCCGGAGGTCGTTGAGGCCGCCAAGACCGCGATCGAGCGGAGCTCGAGCTTCGGAGCTCCGACCGAGGGCGAAGTAAAGCTGGCCGAGCTCGTGGTGAAGCGGATGCCTTCAGTGGACCGGCTTCGGCTCACCTCGAGCGGCACCGAGGCGTGCATGAGCGCCATTCGGGTGGCTCGGGGAGCCACCAAGCGGGACGCCATCCTGAAGTTCGAGGGCTGCTACCACGGCCACGCGGACTACCTGTTGGTCAAAGCAGGCTCCGGCGTGGCCACCTTTGGTCTTCCGGACTCGCCCGGCGTACCCGCGGACTTCGCGAAGCACACCGTGACCATCCCCTATAACGACGTCGAAGCGCTGGAAGCCATGTTCGCGGAGAAGGGCGACAGCCTCGCCTGCGCGATCATCGAGCCCATCAGCGGCAACATGGGCGTCATCGCTCCCGAGAGGGCCTACCACGAGAAGCTCCGCGAGCTGTGCACGAAGCACGGTACGGTCCTCATCTTCGACGAGGTCATGACCGGGTTTCGGGTCCATCCACAGTGCGCTCAGGGGCTCTATGACCTACAGCCGGACCTGACCTGCTTCGGCAAGATCATCGGAGGCGGCCTCCCGATGGGGGGCTACGGCGGCAAAGCCGAAATCATGGACCTCGTAGCCCCCGCCGGGCCCGTCTACCAGGCGGGCACCCTCAGCGGGAACCCATGCGCCGTCGCCGCGGGCACCGCAACCCTCAAGAGCCTCGAGGCTCAGGGCACCTACGACCAGCTCGAGAAGCAGTGTAAGGCCCTCGAGCAGGGACTCCAGGACGCTCTGCGCGACTCGGGCGTCAGCGGCCGCATCCAGCGGGTGGGCTCGATGCTCACCTTGTTCTTCAACGACGGGCGACCCGTGCGAAACTTCGAGGAGGTCTCGGCCTGCGACCACGAGCGCTTCGGCAAATGGTTCCACTTGATGCTGGAGCGCGGCATCTATCTGCCCCCGTCCGGCTACGAAGCGTGGTTCGTATCGGTGACCCACACCCCCGAGCACATCGAGCGCACCGTCGACGCCGCGCGGGACGCGTTCAGGGCCCTCGCCTCCTGAGCCCTCGAGTTGCGGGACTTGCACTTCGAAACCGGTTCGAAACTGCGAAAGTTTCATCCGCGTGACGCGAAGGTGACAAGCCGTGTGTCCGAGATCACCAAAAACTCAGCCTGAACTGGCACTTGCTCCGAACTCTGTGCCCTTCATCACCGTGTCGAAAGCAAGACGGGTTGGCCCCTCGTTTGCTCAACACCTGGGCATGAACATCACGGAGATCGCCAGCTTCACCATTCTCGCCATCGTGGTCATGACTGCGGTCTTCGATGGCATCCGCCCCCTACGTCGGAACATCCGGCCCCTCCTCCGGGTGTGACCTGTGAACCTGCCTCCGGGGCGAACCTGCGCCCCGGAGGCGGCACCCGCAAGCCGTCCTCACTCCCCTCCTCTCCATCGACAGCACGAATCCCTCAGTGTAGCCGCCTGCAACGCCGTCACAGGTAGGCGTTACAGCGCTGTGTCGGGAAAAGGCTCGTCGTCCTGACCGCTCGTCGACAGGATCGCGCCCCGTCGAAGACAGATCCAGGTGCTCTACCGAACCGGGTAAGAGGCGGGAAAGCTCACTCGTCGCCGGGGCAGGGCATGCCGGCCACGCCCCAGGCGAGAATGTCGGCCACGTGCTCCTCGAGGCTGTATGGGGCCGGCTCGCGGCCGCCGCCCGGAGTCCACGCCCAGTGGAGAATAACGTCATGGCCAAGATGCTGCGCGACCTCTTGGAAGGTCCGCCCGCCGTTTTGCTCCTTGTCGCGGAGCTGCTGGCAGATGAACTCTGAGCTCTTACCGAACCAGTGCGCTTCCGCCGGAGCGAGGCGCCAGGCCGCGGCCACCCGCGGAGCGGCGTGGGGGACGTCGTTCTTGGCTTGGGTGGCCACCGCCGTAACGTGACAGGTGCTGCACACCATGCCCGACTCGGCACCGATGCGGCTCGCCCCGGCCACCACGTTCATCCCGTGGACGCGCGTCCGTCCGTAGGTCGGGCCGGACCACATAGGCCGCTCGTTGGCACCCACGTGACAGTTCGCGCAGCGCGGATGAGACGCCACTTCGTAGATCCGCTTCCAGGCCATCAGGCCTTCGGCGGTGCTCACGGAGCCGGCCGCGGGTACGTTCAGAGGAGTGTCCTCCTCGGCGAAGGCCGGAACCGCGAGGGCCAAGCCGGCAAGTAAGAGAGCGGGGGCAGCGAGGACTTTCATCATACGAAATCGATGTGCTTGTAGAGGGGAAGCTCACGGATGCGCTTCCCGGTGGCGGCGAAGATGGCGTTGGCCAGAGCGGGCGCGGCGGGGGGCACACTGGGCTCGCCCACGCCCTTCACGTACTTCAAGTTCTCCAGGGCCCGGACCTCGATCTCGGGGGTCTGGTACATACGCATGCCTTCGTAGCCGTGATAGTTATTTACCTTCGGACGATAGTTCTCGTAGACGAGCTCGCAGTTCATGGCGTGGCCGAGGCCCCACACGACGCCTCCCATGACCTGGGCCTCGAGGTTCACAGGGTCGTAGACCCGACCCACGTCCACCGCCACGAAGACCTTGTCGATCTTGATGCCGCTCTCCGTGGCCGTGACCTCGATGACCTCCGCCGCCGGCACGCCGTGGGAGAAGGTGTAGCCGACCCCACGACCCCGGTTCTCGCCCAGCTTGGGTCCCGTCCAACCCGACATCTCCTTGACCGCCTCCAGCACCTTCCGGGTGGGCTCCGTCAGAGCCAGGCGAATGCGCTCGTCCAGGGGATCCGCGCCCGCGGCCCAGCACAGCTCGTCGAAGAAGCAGTCGTGGAAGAAGCCGTTGCTGTTCGAACCCGGTGCCCGCCACGAGCTGACGGGCGCCATCTCCTCGGCGCGGTAGCCGCTGATTCGATAGTTCGGGATGGAGAAGGGCTGGTCCCAAGCCCCGAGAACGATCAGCGCGTCGGGGCCGGGAGGCACGCTGCCCATGAGCCGGCTAAACTGTGAGGCGGCGAGAGACTGCGAGGCGGAGCTGAGGTCGTAGGCATGCACCTTGCCGTCCTTCACCGCACCGCGCCCGCGAGCCATGTGCATGGGGCGCGGATAGTCGTGGGTCATGTCCTCTTCACGGGTCCAGGTCAGCTTGATCGGAGTCCCGCGCATTCCGTTGGCGATCTCGACGGCCTGCAGCGCGTAGGTGTCTTCGAGACGGAGCCCGAAGCTTCCCCCCATGGGCTGCGCCCATACGTGCACTTGGGAGGAGTCATGCCCGGTGATGGCCGCCGCGTGGTCCCGGAGGAATCCCGGAATCTGGGTGCCGGTCCAAATGTCCACGCGCTCATCGGTCACCTTGACCACCGCGTTGAGGGGCTCCATCGGCGCGTGGGCAAGATAGGGGGTGCGATACTCGGCCTCGACGACCTTCTCCGCTGAGGAGAGAGCCGCCTCCACGTCGCCGTCGTCTCGCAGCCGGCTGTCCGGAGTTTCAGCGTCGAAGGCTTTTTCCAACACCTTCCACATCTCCTCTGACGTGGCCGGGAAGGGCCCGGGCTCGAACTCGATATCGATGGCCTCGACCGCCTTGAAGGCGCGCCAGGTGTTGTCGGCCACCACGGCCACGCCCCCGGTGATCGGCATGACCTTCTTGACGCCGCGCATGGTCTCGGCCTTGGCGGCATCGAAGGACTTCACGCCCGCTCCCAGGCCCGGGTTGGCGCGAACGGCGGCGTGGAGCATGCCGTCGACCTTGACGTCGATCCCGTACTGCTGACGCCCCGTGGACTTGGCCACGATGTCCGTCCGCTCCATCTTCTTGCCGAGGTAGCGCCACTCCTTGGGGTCGCGGAG
>JBCBRU010000232.1:0-11916 GCA_039819565.1 Myxococcota bacterium
GAGTCGGAAGGTGCAGAGATCAGCGATACGACGCGACTCCTCGAGGGCCTCTGGATGATCCACAAAGAGAGTTGCGCGATCCTCGGGAGAACGAAGAAGAGCGGCGCCATTGGGGAGAAGGCGGCGACCGGCCTCGTCGAGACGAAGCCCTAGTCGGATGCAGGTCAATATGTCCTGCATCGGCTTTCGTTCGGGGGCGTGCATGAGCACCCCTCCGAGGGCGACCAAAGGGAGGCCGTAGCGCGCCGCCACCGCTTCCGTGGCTTCGATGTCGGCTCGGTCGGAAGGCAGGAGCTTTCGGCTGAAGCCGAGGGCGAGGCGATCCCCGAAGATCTCCCGCTCCCACGAGACCCGGAAGGGGTCCGCCGCGCCTACGTGAATCGCGTGGAGGCCGTCCGAGCGCTCTGCGACGTCGTCCAGCGTGAGGTGAAAATCCCCCTTCCCGACCCGACGACGCCCTAACGTCAGGAGACGACAGAGGTTTCCATAGCCGCGACGACTCCTGGGGAGGAGAATGAGGGTGGTGTCGTCCTGAGTTCCGGCAAGCGCGAGCTCCGCCCCCGGGATGATCTCCACTCCGTGCTCCTGCCCGGCTCGGTAGGCTTGAACCACCCCGTAGAGCCCGTTTCGATCGGTCAGGGCCAAGCGCCGATGTCCCATGAGGGCCGCGGCCTCGACCAGCTCCTCCGGCCTCGAGGCCCCTCGAAGAAACGAAAAAGCGCTGGCCACCTGGAGCTCCACGCTTTCGACGACCGGCGAGGACCCCGGTCCCCTGCGGGACGTCACCGTCACCGCCCGGATACTGAAGTTCCGTTCAGATGAGATCAAGTTCTCTCGTGAGGTTCCGAAGAGACTGCGCGTCGCCGAGGCGGGCACCGGGGCTGGTGATGAAACCCGAGCCGTGTCTATACCGAGCGCAATGCGCCTACTGCAAATGACGCTCACTGCCGCCCCGCTGTGCGCGTTGGCGGTCTCTTCAATCTGGGGACAAAGCCTTATCGGTAAGGAGCCCGCTCCGGTTCGAGATCGAGGAACTCTCACCTACTCAATCGGCGATTCCGGCGAAACGGATCGAGTGACCCTCACCTTCTATCAACACGGCTCGGGGTTCCTGATCGACTGCGCTCCTTGCACCGTCGAGCCGCAGCTGGTGGGCTCGGATCTGAGAGATGGCGAGAGCCCGATTCAAGCCTCGGACCTCGGCATGCTGTGGCTTCCGCCCTCTGAGCGAAAGGTAGGCGCGAAGAACGACCTCGGAGAAGTGACCAAGGTGACCGTCTGGAAGCGACGAAAGGTTTTCATTCTATCGAGCCAAGGAGGCAAGGTGCTCCGTCGCTTCAATGGCCACAACGGATTCCTGGAATCCATCGTTCGGCGCGAGGGCCCCAATGCTCGGCTCGTCGGCTCCACGCTTTGGGGGAGCTAGCACCCCGCGACGACTATCGCCCAAGATCCATCCCACGGAGAAGGATCCCAACTCCTCCGGGAAGTCGTCCAGAAAGTTTAGGGGGCGGCTCGAAATCGGGTACGGGCGAGGGTGACGGGATCCTCGAGGTTGCGCTGGATCAAACGAGCGCAGAGGAGGTTGCAGGTCCCGGCGTCCGAGCAGCGACGAATCTCGGCGTGATCCATGGCGGCCAGGATCTCATCGAGAGACTGGCCGAGCAGGTTACCCTTCGGCTCGTGAGCGAGACAAGCGGAGACGTTGCCGGAAGCATCGATCGCAATGGAGTAACGTCCGGCGTCGCAGCGGGACAGCGGTTCGCCTCGGAGCCACCGAGCGTTGTCATCGGCGTAGGCCCGATAGTATCCCGGCGGGAGCTGGTGCTTGAGCGCTTCAAAGGTCTGGGCGGCACGTCGGCGCTCATAGAGGAGGACGGCGTCGTGACGACCGTAGCGCCCAACATCGTGATGGTAGGCCCCAACGATGGGCATGAAGCCCCTCTCGTTGGCAAAGCGAACCACCGAGGCCACGTCTTCATCGTTTCGGCCGGTGACGATGGTAGCGATGAACTTGGGATGAGCGAAGCCCTCGAGCCGATCCACCGCGGCCAGGACTCTGTCGAGATGAGAGGCCCCGCGAATGCACGCATAGACCTCGGGATCGAGGCTATCGAGGCTGATGGACACCGAGACCTCGAGTCTCTCGAGGGCGTCCACCACCGCCGCGGTCAGCCGAACCCCGTTGGTCACGAGACACACTCCAAGCCCGATCTCGCGCAGGTCCTCGAGGACCTCGAGAATGTCGGAGCGCACCAAGGGCTCTCCCCCTTGGACGAAGACGTATCGGAGACCGCTCGCGTGAAGGGCGGTGAAGACCTGGCGAATCTCGGCGCGACTCATCTCGTAACGCCCCTCGTTCAAAGGCAAATCGCAATAGCCACACTTCTGGTTGCAGCGCAGACAAGCCTCGAAGACCGCCATGAGGGGGCGCTGTCGAACCACGTTGATCGTCGAGTTGAGCCAAGATCGAGCCAACCTCCGCCACCGCCGTTCTGCCATATCGATGTTTGTTACGCCGTCCGGTGACCACAGACACGGCACCGCGTAGAGCTTTCGTGTTGAGAGCGACCGTCCTCGGGCTCCTCGCGGGAGCGACGGGCTGCGCCACGCTGCCCCAGGGTCAGCTGAGACCGCAGGTCGTCGCGTCCCTCGAGACCTTCGACTACCGAGAGCTCGACGGGGTGCTCCGCGACTACGTCGACGAGGTCGGGAGAGTCGACTACGCCCGGCTCCAGACTCAACCCGAGGCTCTCGATGACTTTCTCGACGCGGTGGCCTCGGTCGGGCCGATGCGCCGCCCCGACCTCTTTCCCACGGTCGATCACCAGCTCGCCTTTTACCTCAACGCCTACAATAGCTTGGCCATCCGCAACGTGATTCACCGGTATCCCTATGAAGGCTTGACGAGTCTAGGGGCCCAGCTCACATTCTTCATACTCACCAAGGTCCAAGTTGACGGGCAGCAGCTCGATCTCAACCATCTCGAGCATCAGATCATTCGTCCCTACGTCAACCATACCTACCGCGCTCGAGGCGAAGGCTCCAAGGCGGCGCGTATTCACATGGCCCTCAACTGCGTGTCGGCATCGTGTCCGGTCCTGCCGGCGGAGGCTTTCGTCCCCGAGCGGCTCGACGCCCAGCTCGACCGGGAGACCCGAAAGTTCGTGATGGAACCCAGAAACGTGAGGGTCCTCGAGGACCGCGGCGTCGTCCTTCTCTCCAAGATCTTCGAGTGGTTCCGAGAGGATCTGGTCGACGACGCCGGCCAACCCCTTTCCCCCATCGCCTGGATCAATCTATATCGAGAACCGGGGACGAAGTTGGATACGCAGCTCGATATCGCCTACCGAGACTACGACTGGTCCCTCAACGACGTCACCGCTCAGCGCCCCGGGGTGACGAAACCGCTGGCCCCAACGAAATACGAGCGATGAGCCGGCGGGGGTGGCGAACGCCCGTCCTGGGCGCGGCGGTCTTTCGCGTCTGGCAAGCCGATGCCCTCCGCAAGCTCGACTGGATGTCAGAGTTCTTGCCCTCGTCGGGGCCACTCCTGGAGGTCGGTTCGGGTCCCGGGAGCCTCCTCAGGGCGCTTCGCTCCGCGGGGTACTCTACGGTGGGCCTCGACGTCCGAGATGACGCCTTCGAGGAAGCGCTCAGGCCCATCCTCTACGACGGCGGCCCCTTCCCGTTCGAGGACGACCATTTCGCCGCGTCGGTGGTGGCCACCACGCTGCATCACGCCCATCGCCCCGTACACGTCCTGAAGGAAGCGGCCCGGGTGGCTCCCCGGGTCCTGGTCATCGAGGACATCTACCGGACCGCGGCCCAGCGGAAGCTCACCAAGATCGTGGACAGTCTGGTGAACTTGGAGTTTCGCGGTCACCCGCACCACAACCAGAGCGACCAAGGGTGGCGGTCGACCTTCGCGGAGCTGGGACTCGAGCTCGTCCACACCAGCCAGCGCCCCTTTGCGGGGGCCTTCCTCCAAGCGCTTTATGTATTGGAACGGTCTCCATGAAGGACCTGCCCGCAGAGTCATCGGCCGCTCGCACGGTGGCGATCGTGTCCCCGGTGCTGAACGAGGCGAGCACCGTCGACCGCCTGGCCAAGTCCTTGGACTATCTCGACCCTCCCCCAGATGAGATCCTGCTTGTCGACGGGGGCAGCACCGACGGCGGAGATCGTCGCGCCGAGGAGCTCGGTCTGCCGGTCCTCCGAACCGAGCGACGCGGGCGGTCCCGGCAGATCAACGCGGGCCTCGCCGCCACCGCGTCCGAGTACGTTTGCGTCCTCCACGCCGACACGGAGCTCCCTTTCGACGCGGTCGAAGTGATTCGTCGAGTCCTTCAAGACCCCGCTCTCAGCCTGGCGAGCTTCACGCCGGTCATCTCCGGCCCGGGCGGGGTGCGCTGGATGACAACCCTGCACAACTGGGCCAAGACCTGGTACGCGCCCCTTTTCTTTCGGCCGGACGCGTTTATCCGGGGCGGGCGCCTGCTCTTCGGAGACCACGCGATGTTCTTCCGAAGGGCGGACTTCGAGGCGGTGGGCGGCTTCGATCCCACCATGCTGGTCATGGAAGAGGCCGATTTCTGTCTGAAGATGTGCCGTCGCGGAAGGATCCGAATGATCAACCGACTCGTCCTCACTTCGGACCGACGCCTCAGTGCATGGGGCCAGTGGAGAGCGAACTGGGTGTTCCTCAGCGTGGGGGTGCGCTGGGCGCTCGGTCGGCGCCGCGAGCTCGAACGGCACTATCCGGACGTCCGCTGACTCGCGTCGAGGGGGATGGCCAGCCCTCGCGGATCAACACCTTTTACAACTTGGTTTTTGCAACCCGGTTGCAAAAAGACCCAAATGCTCAGGCCGGCGCGAGGCCCTTAGGGCTAGGACATCTCGTCGCTGGAAGCCTGCGGCGCCGGCAGGTCGTCCTGATGCTCGCTGCCGTCGAACTCACCAAAACTTTCGGATCTGTGGTGGCCCTCAACCGCCTTAGCCTCACCGTGAACTCTGGAGAGATCACCTGTCTGCTGGGCGCCAACGGAGCGGGGAAGACCACCACCATCAACCTGTTCCTGGGCTTTATCGAACCCTCTTCGGGCACCGCCACCGTCGATGGCACGAACGTCCAGGAGGCCCCGGTGAAAACGAAGCGATCTTTAGCCTACATCCCCGAGCAGGTGGCCCTCTATCCTGCGCTCACCGGAGCCGAGAACCTCGAGTTCTTCTCCTCCCTGGCCGGCCAGCCTCTGCGGACGAAAGCCTCTCTGTACGAGTTTTTGGGCGACGTGGGCATCGATCGAACGACGGCCGATCGCCCGGTCTCCGAGTACTCGAAGGGCATGCGCCAAAAGGTCGGCATCGCCGCCGCCCTGGCCAAGGAAGCGAGCTCTCTACTCCTCGACGAGCCCCTTTCGGGCCTCGATCCCAAGGCCGCCAATGAGTTCGTGACCGTCCTGCGGAGCGTACGGGACCGAGGGGCCGCGGTGCTCATGGCCACCCACGACATCTTCCGGTCCAAGGACATCGCCACCCGCATTGGCATCATGCGGTCGGGCCACCTCGTAGACGAGCTCGATCCGGGAAGTCTCAAACATGCGGAGCTCGAGGCGATCTACCTTCGCCATATGCACGACGACGCCGGATCTATCTCGGAGGTCGCGTCGTGATCTGGGCCATTACCCGAAAGGAACTCCTCCAGTACGCTCGCGACGGCCGCCTCAAGATCCTCCTCGCGGTCCTCGTGACCTTCACCGCCGCGGCGACCCTCCACGGACGCAACACCGTCCAGGCTCTCGAACGGGAACGGATCAGCGCGGGACAGACCGACCGCGAGGTTTGGAACAACCAGGGCCCCAAAAACCCCCATAGCGCCGCGCACTTCTCACGATACGTGTTCCCTCCGACCTCGTCCCTCGCCCTCTTCGATCCCGGGCTGACGCCGTTCGTGGGTCGGGCCGTGTGGCTCGAGGCCCACTATCGCGACCCTGCCACCCTTCGCCCCGTCGAAGACGCCGTCGAGGTGCAGCGGCTTGCGCAGCCCAGTCCGGCCTGGATCCTCCAGGTTCTCGCGCCGCTCCTCATCGTGCTCTTTGCCTACGCGAGCATCTCCGGCGAGCGGGACGGTGGAACCCTTCGCTACATTCAGGCTATGGGCGCACGAGCGGGGGCGCTCTACTGGGGAAAGGCGCTTGCGCTGCTCGCGATTCTCCTGACCTTCGTTGCGGTGGCGGTCGGGGGGGTCTTCCTGGCCGCCCCCTCCATGACCCCGCTTCCCAGCGCCTCCCTTCGCCTCGCGCTTCTGGCCGGCACCTACTTCATCTATCTGTGCGTGTTCGCCTTCGCGGCCATCGCCGTCTCCGCTCAGGTTCAGCGGTCGAGGACGGCCCTCCTCGTCCTCGTGGGCTTTTGGGCGATCTCGAGCATCATCGCCCCCCGGTTGGCTCCCGACATCGCCGCCGCGGTGCATCCTGGCCCGCAGGGCACGACCTTCTGGTCGCAACTGAGCGAAGAGAGCTCGGATAGCTTCTGGAGCAAGGAGGCAAAGCCACGCAGAGACCGGCTCCGAGACGAACAGCTCGAAAAGTACGGGGTGACAACCGTCGAGGAGCTCCCGTTCAACTTCGATGGTTTCCTCCTTCAAGCCAGCGAGGAAGTGGCGAACGAAGTCTTCGACCGACGCTACGGCGAGCTTTGGGAGGTCTTCGAACGGCAGCACCGTATCTCGCTCCTGTTCAGCGTGATGTCCCCGACCCTAGCCGTGACCCGTATCTCGAGAGGGCTCTCCGGCACCGACCTTTACGCGCATCAGCACTTCACAGACTCCGCGGAGACCTTCCGACGCACGCTGATCAAAGGACTGAATCAGGACATGATCGATAACGCGGGCAAAGAAGGATACGGCTACCTCGCGGACCGAACCCTTTGGGAGAAGACCCCGGACTTCGACTACCGGGCTCCCCCCTTGCTCAGCGTAGGGTCCCGGCTGTGGCCCAACGCGATCATCCTCTTGGGGTGGCTGATGCTCGCAGGTATCGCCGGTCGACGCAGCGTCGAAGGGGCCTTCGTCCGAGGAGCAGCCCGATGAAGGCTTCGACGGTAGCCAAGCTGGAGCGCCGGGTCCTGTTGTCTCGGAGCACGACGGCAACCCTCCTCGCGGTCAGTCTCGCCATGTCCCTTTATGCCCTCGACCGCGGGTTTAAACTCCGAAGTGATATCGCCTCGGCGCAAGCTCACTTCCTCGAAGAGGAAAGCACCAAGCGAGCGGAGTACATCGATCGGCTGCGCGCGGCCGAGACGAGCACGGCCGCCGCCGCGAAGGACAAGTGGGCCGGGTTGGCGATGAGCTACGCGTCCCCGGCGGTGCTACCCGTCGGGCCCCTCGCCGAGTTTTCAGGGGGGGCATCGGACGTATCTCCCTCCACCACGAGAGTGAGTCAGTGGAGCACCGTGGATCAGCTTTTCGGAAACTACCAATTCCAGAGCCCCGCTGCCCTGGCCGCGGGCCCCTTCGATTGGGCCTTCGTCGTGATCTTCATGCTCCCTCTCCTCATGATCGCCCTTTCCTTCGACGCGATCTCGAGCGACAAAGAGAGCGGACGCCTGAGCCTTCTCCTATCTTATCCGGTGGCCCTGCGAGACGTCGTGACATCGCGACTCCGCGTCCGACTGGGTGCGGTCTTCTTTATTTACGCCCTCATCTCGACCCTCGGTTTGGTGATGGGGTTGGACTCAGGAGAGGTAGGGGCCCGCCTCGTGCGCTTCTTGGCCTGGAGCGGAGTGGGTCTCCTGTATCTCCTCTGGTGGTCGGCGCTCCTTGCCTGGGTCGTGAGCCGTAATCGCGGCAGCCAAACGACCGTCCTCGCTATGACGGCCCTCTGGGCTGTGCTTTGCCTGGTGATGCCCAGTCTTACCGGAGGGATAGCGGAAGCGCTCTACCCCTCTCCCTCTCGACTCGACTTCTTGTCCGAGGTGCGTTCCGAGGAAGGGCGCGCCTATCTGGCCCAGGAGGAGCTGGTCAAAGAGCTTTCTCACGGGCACGCGGAGCTATCGCCGGAGGACTATTCTCTTCCCGCGTACATCCGCACCGCGTTCGTGGTCAGCCGTACCGTAGACCGCAAGGTGCAGCCTATCCTGCAGAAGTTCGACGACGCATACTCAGCCCGGCGAGACTTTCTCGGTATCGTCCAGTACGCCTCCCCGGCGGTCGTAGCGCTCCATGCCTTCAATGACGCGGCGGGTACCGGCCTCGCTCGCTTCAAGACCTTCGAAGCAGAGGCCAGAGCCTACAAGAGCACCCTGGCCGGTCGCCTCGAGAAGAGGATCCTCGCCGGCGAACGCCTCACCCTGAAGGAGGTCGAAGCGATGCCCGATTTCCAGTTCCAGGAGCCTTCATTCACCAAGATCGTCGGGCAGGCGATGTGGCCGGGGCTCTACCTTCTGGTGCTGGCCGGAGCCTTCGCGCGCCGAGCCGACCAAAACCTTCGCCGCCTGCAGACCCGCATCGGAGAAGCTCAAGACTGACGAGACCCTCATGACTCGGCGCACCGCTGGGCGTTTCACAGCAGGCCGACCAGGACAGCCATCACGGGGCTTCGACCAGTCGAGCCCGAAGCGCCTCCTCCAGTCCGCTCACGTCCGGCCCCTCGCCCTGGAAGACGAGCTCAAGCCGCGAGTCGCGGCGATAGGGGCTGCGCTCGATCTGCTCGGAGTTCTCCGTCAGATTGTAGCTCCACCAGCCATGGTCCGTTTGGACCACGGCCTTGAGGCGTTGAGCCCCTCGGCCCATCCAGCCACGAAACAGGTCCTTCATGCCGTCGTGGTCAAAGACGTGGTCATCTCGCACCACCCAGCCCATCGTGGAAGCTATCGATGAGATGTGGGCCCGCCGCACCATCGGAGTGTCCGGGCCCACCGACGGGGCCGGATCCACGTGCTCATGCGCGGCGTGCTTGTGGTGGCCATGCTCGGCCGGATCGCTCTCAGCCACGAGGGCGTCGAGAGGACCTTGCTTTCGTGAGGAAACGAGGTCCAAGACCTCAATGGGGATCTGCCCCTGGGTCATCCGCCCGAAGAGCTTCTTTTTCGGAAAGAACGCCTGCGCCCGAAGATCGAAATCGTGGAGCTGCTCCTCGGTGGCCTCATCGGCTCGATTCGCGAGGAGGACGTCCGCCCCGGTCATGGTCTCGAGGATTTCGGGACGGGGTCCGTCCTCGGGCCACGAACCCGGAGCGACCAAGGTCACGACCGAGCGAAGGTCGACCGCCTCTCGGATACCGGGGTGAAGCAAAGTGTCGAGAATACCGGAGAGGGTGGCTAGACCCGTCGGCTCGATGAGGAGACGGTCCGGCCGGGTCCTCAGCAGCAGGATCAGGGAAACCTGAAACATGAAGCCGGCGCTACAGCATATACACCCGCCGGCTACCTCTCGTACGTCGACCCCGGGCTTATCCGAGGCGGTCAGCAGGGCTTGATCGAGACCGATCTGGCCATACTCGTTAACGAGCACGGCCCAGCGTTCGCCCTTCGGGCGCTGCGCGAGGAGGTGGTTGATAGCCGTCGTCTTACCCACTCCCAGGGAGCCGCAGATGACGTTGACGGGGATCCTTCTCAGTTGTTTCTGCAACCCGGTTGCAGGTAGACCCAGGTCTCATGCGAACGTCAAGGATTGACCGGGCTGGGATGTGGGCGAGCGGAGCCTGCGCCGTGCACTGCCTGCTGGTTGCCTGGGCCCCAAATCTGCTGGTGGCGCTCGGCCTGGCCACGATGGCGACGCATGAGGTCGAGTGGGGCCTAACCTTGCTCGCTTTCGGGTTCGCTTCCTGGGCGCTCGTGGTCGGCTGGCGTCGACACCGATCTTGGGCCATCGCGGCGGCATTCGCGGCGGGTCTCGCGGGTTTACTCGCCGCGCGCTGGCTGGAGGAGACCGGTCGGGAGGCGGGTGCGGCGGTCGCGATTCTCGCGGGCTGCGCGCTGGCCATCGCCCACATGGCGAACGCCCGCGCGCACCGGCTCGCGAATCAATGACCCCTACCGTACATCTTCTTCTCGCCTCACTCGGGCTCCTCCTCGGCCCCGCGATGGGCGCTCTCGGCATCGAGCGCCGCGAAACCCGCTCTCTTTTCGATGGCTTAGCCATGACCCTGGTGGGGGGGCTCTGCCTTTTTCTCGTCCTCCCCCACGTCTTGAGCGAGCTCGGCTTGCTCGGGGCACTCCTGGCGGTCCTCGGCGCGGCGGTGCCGTCTCTCTGCGCCGGGCTGGCCCGAAAGCGCGCCTGGTCCCTCACCGCTTTTTCGGTCTTCGCGACCCTCCACCTCGTCCTCGACGGCGCTCTCCTGGGTCTCGAGGAAGCCCACATGGCGTGGGCTATCATCGCCCACCGACTTCCCATCGGGTTCACCCTCCTCATAGCGTTCCGAGATGCCCCCCATCCCCGGGCTGCCACCTGGCGGGCAGCCTTCCTGATGATCGGCGCCACCTGCGTTGGTTTCCTCCTGGGCCCAGGGCTCGTCGACGCCCTGCCCTCGGCCGCCCCTGCCGCACTCGAGGCCCTCGTGGCCGGGAGCCTGCTCAGAATCCTGGGGGCCGGACGCCTCGCGGCCCCCGCACACGATCACTGCCACCACGACGACCATCATCACCACCGCCCTCGACGGTCGATTGAAGAGACTTGGGGGGCGGGAGGGGCCGTTCTGGGCCTCGTCGCCCTGGCTGCGATCGTCGTGAACCTCGGGGCCCTCGGCCCCGACACCGTCCCGGGTCGGGCGGGGCGGACCTTCCTGCACCTTCTCCTCGAGAGCGCCCCCGCGCTGGTGCTCGGCTACGGCCTGGCCGGTGCGCTCACCGTCGGGCTGACGACGAAGCACCTCGGTCGCCTCGGACGAGGCGGACGACTCGGGCAGGCCCTGAAGGGCGTCGTCTTTGGCCTTCCGCTGCCCGTGTGCTCCTGCGGGGTGCTTCCGCTCTACGAGTCTTTCGTGCGGCGAGGGGTTCCGGCCGCGGCCGCCCTCGCGTTCTTCGTCGCCACCCCGGAGCTCGGCTTCGACGCAGTGCTGCTCTCCATTCCCCTCCTCGGCTGGCCTCTTACGCTGGCCCGCATCGTGTCCGCCTTCGTGGTGGCGGTCACGGTGGGCCTGATGCTCTCGGGGGGGACCTTCTCTACCGCGCCATCGACCGAAGCGCCCCCCGAGGAAGAAGTCCGACCGCTGGGAGAGCGGGTGAGGGCGGCGCTCCGCTTCGGGTTTGGGGAAGTCTTCGATCACACGATGCCGTGGATCCTGCTCGGCTTGCTCGTGGCGGCCCTCATCGAGCCTCTTCTATCTGCGGAGACCCTGCGCGGGGTCCCTTCGTTTCTACAGATTCCGGTGGCGGCGCTGATCAGCGTGCCGGTCTATGTCTGCGCGTCGGGGGCCACGCCGCTGGCGGCCGTGGCCCTCCAAAAGGGGGTCTCCGGGGGCGCCGTGGTGGCCCTCTTGATTGCTGGCCCCGCCACCAACATCACCACCTTTGGTGTACTCACCAGGCTCCACGGCGCCCGCCGGGCGCTGGCGTTTGGGGTGGCCGTCACGGGCTTGGCGATCCTCGCCGGAGGCGTCGTCGATGCCCTGGGCGTGGGCCTTGGGCCCCTCCCTCCGCTCCGCCTGGAGGAAGAGCCCCACGCGAGCCCTCTTCAGTGGCTGTGTCTGGTCGCGCTCGCGGGCCTCGCCTCGCTCTCTCTGTTCCGCCAGGGGCCTCGTGGGGTCCTGCAACAGATATTGCAGCCCGTGCACTCACACTAGATGCGCCCGGCGTGAATTGTGAGCCGCCCCTCCGGGTGATGGATCTCGCCGCGTGGTCGTTCGGCGAAGAGGAAGCCTACCGAGGTAGGCGACGATGAGAGTCGCGAAGCGACGGCCGAGCGAGCACGCGGCGAGA
>JBCBRU010000233.1:0-11911 GCA_039819565.1 Myxococcota bacterium
CCAAGCTGGACCACACGCGGCGGCCTCGTCCGCGAGCTCGAAGAGCTCGTCCAGCGCGAGTGAGCTCTGAGCGTCGATCGGCGCGCCCGCGAGCGTCGTGGCGCTATGGGCGATGAGCTCGGGACCCCCGAAGGGCGTCATGATCACCTCAGCCCACGCGGACTCCGGATACGGCTCGATGAAGTAGAGGGTCTTCCGTCCCGGAGAGAAGCCTTCTTGGACGATACATCGCCCATCGATGATCCGCGCCACGGATAGGTCCCGCTCGGCGGTTTCGAACCGATAGACATCTTGGCTCGAGTTGCTGACCCGACCCACCGGAGGGGCGACGTAGGCGGCGAGGACGCGGCGCTCGCAACTCGCATCGAAGAAGAGATCATCGGGCGCCAAGACGACGTCTTGCATGTCCGGAATACATCGCGGACCGGCTGTCGTCGCTCCCGGTCGGCAGACGACTCCGGCGCGTCTGTCCATGAGAAGCTCGATCGAGAAGCTCCCGTCTTCACCTTCGAAAGAGATCGTCCTGAGCCGTTCGTCTCGCTCCTCGGCCACGAGCCGCCCCCGCGGAAATCTCTCCATCCCGCGTTGCTCGGCGACTTCATGGACGGCTGGGGGGGCGCTCCACCCGACGTCGTTCCATTCCGCGCAGCCAAGCCCAGTGTCGAGGAAGTACGGTGTGGGCTGGTCGACCGGATCGCCGAGGCGGACGAAGACGGGCTCCCCGTGCGGGTGGGCCGCACTCACCCAGGCGTGGCCCGCCGCGGACGTGGCTACGACGGGATTTTCGCAATTCGAGTTGCGATACAATAGGGTTCCGACCGCGAAGGGAACGCAGTAGGCGGTGGTTTCGTCGCGCCCCTGAGTGGCCACCCGACATGGCTCGCCCGTCTCGCGATCCACGAAGTGAAGAAAGCGTCGCGCTCCGCCGTCCGCTTCGACGTAGCGCGCCGACAGACGGTCGCCGCTCGCCTCAACCGTCGGCGGGCTCATGCCCTCCCGAGGTGAAGGCCCCGGCCTCGACGGGTCGTCGCCGAGCGTTTGGATAGGGGTGTCTCCGCAGCCCGTAAACAGGAGGAGCGCGAACATCCATCGTCCAGTAGGTCTCGCCATCGCCGGGATGACACGAACGGCGGGTTCCATGGGAACCTAAATCGAGCGACTCCGCGTGGCCGTCGGGACGCTCTAGCCCTGGAAGGCTCGGAGCTCGCCGTACATGCGGGCTAAATCCGGGATCTGGTAGTGCGCGTTGAGGCCGCTCGGGTTCGGCAGCACCCACAGCGCCGCCCCTCCCAGGGGCCGAGGTTGGGGGCCCATCTCGGCTTTGGGGCGCTCGAAAGCCTGGCGATAGGCGGTGACCCCCAGGATGGCCACGCAGCGCGGTCGATAGCGCCTCACCTTTCGCACCAGCGTCCGACGACCGCGGGCCAGCTCTTCGGCTGAGACCTCGTCGGCCCGCGCGGTGGCGCGGCGGGCGATGTTGGTCAGCCCGAGGCCGTGGGCCACCAGCTGGTCGTCCTCCTGGGGGGTCAGCGGGCGGGGGATCAGCCCGCTTCGGTGGAGGGCGGGCCAGAAGCGGTTCCCGGGCCGCGCGAAATGGTGCCGCACCACGACCGAGTAGAGGCTCGGGTTGATCCCTACGAAGAGGATGTCGAGCTCCGGCCCGATCACGTCGGGCAGGGTCCGTCCGTAGGCCGCGCGCAGGGCCTCCGGCGTGGGTCGCGGACGTGACATCGTCGGGAACGAACCTACAGCATCCCACGAAATCATGGCGAAGCGGCCCATCCCGGCGGTGCGGGCCGTCATAATTACCGGCCGACGATGCGGGCAGCGGGCGGCTCCCTGCCCATTCGGCCCTCTCCGGGCCTGCCAGACGCGTTTCGCGACCCGACCGGCAGGCCTTGCGTGGGGCGTTCCCGCTTTCTTTTCCAAGCCCCTTGGGTGTGGCATCAACCCCGGAGATGCACGTGGTCATCATTGGCCTCGGGGAAGTGGGGCGGCAGCTCATTCGGGCTCTCGAGCCCGAAGGTCACGACATCGTGGCCATCGACCTCTCTTCGACCGTGACCGCCGACGTCGAGCAGAAGTTCGACGTCCAAACCAACACCGGCTACGGCGCCAGCGAGAAGCTTCTCGAGGACGTCGGCGTGGCGCGAGCCGACCTCTTCGTAGCGGTGACCGACCACGACGAGGTCAACCTGATCTCTGCCCTCATGGCCAAGGACCTGGGCGCCCGCCAGGTCGTGGCGCGCACCCAGGGCGAAGCCTTCGCGGTGAATCGGCAGGGCATCCGTCATAACTTCCTGGGCATCGACGTGGTGATCAATCCGAGCGTGCTGGTGTCCCAGGAGCTCGTGAAGGTGGCGCGAAGCCACGGCGCCGTGGAGGTCATCGACCTCTCGCAGGACCGCATCGAGCTGGTGCAGGTCTCCGTGCCCGAAAAGTCCAAGTTCATCCACCGCCCGCTCTCGAGTTTGCCGCTGGTGGACGTCTTGGTGGCCGCGGTGGTGAGAAACGGCGAGCTCTTCGTGC
The DNA here is from genome assembly GCA_039819565.1 of Myxococcota bacterium. Lineage (GTDB taxonomy): Bacteria > Myxococcota > Kuafuiibacteriia > Kuafuiibacteriales > Kuafuiibacteriaceae > JAHQVK01. Next base: position 2,530 of record JBCBRU010000233.1, read on the forward strand.
CTGGCGGCGCCGACAACCTCCTCCCCGAGGATCGCCTTTATCTCGTAGGCCGACCCGCAGACCTGCCTGCGGCTGAGGATCTGTTCACGGTGCGTCGCCAAGCCAAGCGAGCTTGCATCGCGGGGGGCGGTCTCACGGGCGACATGGTGGCGCAGTCCCTCATCGAGGACGGCGTCCAGGTGACCATCATCGAATCCGACCCCCAGCGCCGGGAAGAGCTGGCCGGGCGCGATGAACAGAAAGCCACCATCGTGGGTGGCGATGCCACGGATCGGGACCTCCTCATCGAAGAGGAGATCGGAAGCTACGAGCTCTTTGCGGCCGCGACCTCGTCCGACGAACTCAACCTGATGGCGGCCCTCCTCGCCAAACGCATGGGGGTGCAGCGGGTGGCTGCGGTGGTCCACAAACCCTCCTCCATGGACATCTATCGGCAGCTGGGCATCGACATCGTGGTCTCCCCGCGCGCGGTGGCCTCGGATCGGATCCTGGCCCTGTCCCGCAAGAGTCAGACCCGGAGCCTGACCAAGCTCGCCGGCGGGCAAGCCGAGGTCCTCGAGCTGGACGCCATGCATGGCTGCCGGGCCGTGGGTCTGCCCCTCCGACAACTCAACCTGCCGCGCGGTTCCCTCGTATGCGCCATCGTCCACGATGACCAGGTCATCATCCCGGGCGGCAACGCGGTGATCGAAGCCGGAGATTCCGTGATCGTGCTCGTGAGTCGCGGCGCCCGCTCCACCGTCGAGCGCCTCTTTCGGCCGGGGTTGTTGTGAGCCGAAGGCGCAGCGTTCGAGACTACCGAAGCGTCCTCCAGCCGGTAGGAGCGGTGGTGCTGGGGCTGGGCCTGACCATCGCCGTGTGCGGCCTCGTGGGCTGGCTCTTCGACGTCATCAGCGAGACCAAGCCAGACCTTCGAGGGGGGGAGCGGGACCTGTTCTTCGCCGCGGGCCTCGCCACCGTGGTGGGCTTCGCCTCGCTCTCCTACGGACGTCGTCACGTCCGGGAGCAGATCACGCGCCGCGAGGCGGTGCTCGGGGTGGGGCTCATCTGGATGGCCGCCAGCGTGTTCGGAGCCATCCCCTTCGTGTTCGGGCTCGGCATGCCCCCCCACGACGCGCTCTTCGAGTCGGTGAGCGGGCTGACCACCACCGGAGCCACGGTGATCACGGACATCGAGGGCACCCTGACCCGGCCCCTTCTTTTGTGGCGCTCGGTGATTCAGTGGCTCGGGGGGATGGGCATCGTGGTGCTCTTCGTGGCCGTGTTTCCCAACATCCGCGCCGGGGGCAAGCAGATGTTCGGCGAGGAGGTCCCGGGCACCACCGCGGAAGGCCTGCGCCCCCGCATCGCCGAGACCTCTCAGATCCTCTGGCGGTTCTACGTGGTGTTCACCATCATCGAGGTCTTCGTCCTCTACCTGCTGGGCATGACCTGGTTCGACGCCATCTGCCACGCCCTCACCACCATGTCGACGGGGGGCTTCTCGACCCGCGACGCCTCGGTCGCCGCCTTCGAGAGCCCCGCCATCGAGCTGGCCATCGCCGCCTTCATGCTCCTCGCGAGCGTCAACTATGGCCTCTACTATGCTGCCTTGCGTAGCCGCTCCCTGCGCTCGCTGTGGCGCTCGTCGGAGCTGAAGGCCTTCATCACCATCGTCGTCATCTCCACCGGGGTCCTGACCGCAGGCCTCTTTCAGCTGCACGGTAAGGACGTCTTTCAGTCCTTCCGGTACGCGGTGTTCATGGTGGCCACCACCATCTCATCCACGGGGTACGGCACCGACGACTACGCCGTCTATCCCTCCACGATGCTCGGGGTGGTGCTCTTCTTGATGTTCGTGGGGGGCTGCGCGGGATCGACCGCCGGGGGGATCAAGGTCGAGCGCGTGATCCTGATGGCCAAGATGACCCAGATCGAAGTGCGCCGCAGCTACCGGCCGAACCTCGTCCAGGTGGTCCGGATGGGGGCCAAGCGCGTCCCTCAAGCCGCCCTCACCGACGCCCTGGTCTTTTTCATCCTGTACATGGGGGCCATGGCGCTCGGGGTCCTCGCCATCACCGCTCTCGAGGGGGTTTCACTCCCCACCGCCTTCGGGGCGGTGCTCAGCTGCTTGTCCAACATGGGCCCGGCCCCCTATCACGTAGGAGCAGACAACTTCGCGGTGTACGGACCCACCGCGAAGATCCTCTTCGCCTTCCTCATGCTCTTCGGCCGACTCGAGTTCTTCGCGCTGCTCTCGCTCTTCGCCCCTGGCTTCTGGAGGCAGTAGTGGTGGGGGGGGCGCTCTCTTCGCAGCGGGTTCGTCGCCCCTCTGAAACACTCCTTGCAGAGTGGGGCGGCCCACCCCTCGTCGACAGCGAGAAGCTTCGTCGCTCCGTCGAAGATGTGCAGTCAGACTTGCAGGGGCTCGTGGATGACCTGTCTTGGGGGCCCCTCCACCGGGTGGCCAAAAGCGGCCGAGAGTATCTCGGTGAGCTGCGCAAGCGCATCCTCGTCCACCTTCGCCGCCTCCTGTTTCACGTCCGCGCCGAAGGGGGCACGGACTTTCGCTCCCGGGCCCGGGAGCAGCTGGCGGAGCTGGCCAAGAACCTTCGCGTCAACGTGCTCGGCCGAGCCACCCGGGCCACCCACGCCGCCTGGACCCCGCTGGAGGTGGGGGAGGCTCTGGAGCGCCGACTGGCCAGCGTCCCGGTGTCGCTGCGGGTCCCGTACGAGCGGGACGCCTACGTTCGTCGCTCCGGCGACGGTCCCGGTGACGAGCTTCGACGGGTGCTCCTCGTCGCGGATCGATGGCTCCGGCGCACCAGCGGAGACGAGGGCCCGGAGCGAGACATCGAGCTTCGGAGCTTCCTCGGGTACCATCTCCTGACCGCGGAGACGGCCGCCCTCGAGGGGCTCGCGGTGCTCCTTGTGCAGGCCGAAGTGAAGCTCGAGTCGAGGGCGCGGAGCGTGTTCGACCTGGTCGCGACCAGCCTCGACGAGCTGATCGCTCGGCCCGACAACCTCGCCGAGAACCTGGAGCGCCTCCGGGAGCAGGTCGAAGAAGAGCTCGGCCTCGCCGAGGAGGAGCACCAGCGCTACATCGACGATCTGCACGGCCGGGCGCGCAAGAGCCTCGCGGGGGCTGCCAAGGCCGCGAAGCACGAGCTGCGGGACATCGGCACCTACCGCCTCCCGAACCGCGAGCGCGCCATGGGGCGCCTCGCGGAGGGGCGGGCCCGGCTCCTCGTGGACGTTCGGGAGCGCCTGGACGCGTGCCGGGCGGCGGCCAGCGGAGGGCACAGCCTCCTCGGCATGCGGCTCGAGCTGAGCGCCTTTTCGGTGCAGGTCACCGAGCGCCTGGACGCTGAGGTCGGGGATCTCGAGCGGGGTCTCAAGGGGCGGTCCCTCAAGCAGGTCGAGCGCCTTCACGCCGCCGTGGACCAGGTCGTGGCCATCCTCGAGGGCGCAACCCAAGACCTCGAGTCGACCCTCCCCATTTCCGACAAGCCCGCCCCCGGGGGCGAGGAGGGCGAGCGTCCCTCGGCCCTAGAGCGACGCGGCGATGCTCTGGCCGAGGCCCTCGAGCAGCTGGGGCGGGTGCTCCGCGACGCTCAGCGGGCCGCTCAGCAGCTCGTGGACCAGCTCACCTCGGACCAGGCGCTCTCCGCCCCCCTCGAGGTGGTGGCCCGGGAGGCGGGCCGTCTCACCGACTACTATGAGGTGCCGCTCCGGCGGCTCGCGCCCACGGAGTGGACCCTCCCCGAGGCCCCCGAGCTCGTCACCCTGCCCTTCCGAAAGCTGGTCTCCACCTTCGTGGAGACCGACGTGGCGCCGCACCTCCTCGAGGTGACGGCGCAGGGGGCGGCCAACTTTCAACCCATTTTGGCGGCGCTGGCCGAAGTGGAGCGGGTGGTCCACCTCGGGGGCGGGCAGCTGGAGGGGGACGACGCCCTCGTCCGGGAGATTCCCGCGGAGCTGGGCGAGACCCGGGCCGTCCTCGCGGGGGCCTTCGTCGAGGTGCGAAACCAGCTCGTGGAGCTCGAGCGCACCGCTGGGGCTTGGCCGCGCGATCTGGGCCGGGAGCTGCGCCGGGCCGCGCGGGACCGCCTCGGCGAGCTCCATCGCCGCTTCGACGAGGAGGGGCTCCCGAACACGGTCGCCACCGCCGAGGAGTCGGACGGGCGCCCGGATCGTCTCCGCACCGAGCTGGATCGGATCGGCGGGCTGATCACTGGCCTGGGCCACGAGGGCCGGCGGCGCGTGCGGGACGCGGTCGGCGAGGACCGAATCGCCGACGTGCGGCGAGCGCTCGGCTTTCGCGCCGGCCTCGACGGACAGACCCGCCAAGATCCCTTCGACCCGCCGCACGAGCGAACCTTGGTGCCCCCGTTCTACCGGCGGCTGTTCGCAGGGCAGGCCACCTGGGCCGGGGACGTCCTCGACGAGCATCAGGGCGCCGTCGAGGTGGCACGAGAGGTCCTGACCCTGCCGGTGGGAGCGGGGCCGCGAGCGGTGGCCCTGGTGGGGGCCGAAGGTTCCGGGCGGCGAGCCCTCCTCGGGGCCTTGAGTCGGGGGGATCGCTTCGGGCCGTCGCGCCGGCTCGCTTTCAGTCGACCGGTCGACGAGGACGAGGTGCGGGCGGCGCTTCAAGAGATAGGCTCCGGACAAGTCGTATTGCTGACCGGCCTGCGCTGGTTAATCTCCGCGTCGCGGGGAGGGTTTCGACCTCTCCGGGTCCTCACCGAAGGTATTCTTGCGGATGGGGGCAAGAACGCCTTCCTGGTGGAGGCGCAGGCGCTGGTGTGGACGTGGGCGTGTGCGGCGGCGCCCCTGCGGGACGTCTTTGGGGCCGAGATCCACGTGTCCGCGCTCGAGCCGGAGCCCCTCGAGCGGGCGCTCCTCGCCCGCCATCGTCTCTCGGGGCTGAGGCTCGTCTTCAACGCCGGTGAGGGCGAGGAGACAGCGCGTCAACGCCACTTCATGCGGCTGCATCGAGCGTCCGACGGTCTGCTCCAGGTGGCGCTGGCCTACTGGCTCGCCTCCCTGGACGAGGTGGACGAGACGAGTGGGGTGGTCCGCGTGGGAGAGGTGCCTCCGTCCCCCCACGAGGCGCTCGCCGCGCTTCCGGAAGAGACGCTGCAGGCCCTCTATTTGGTGGAGCGCCAGGGGTGGATGTCCGCCGAGGTGCTCAGCGAGGTGCTGGGCTCCGAGACCCCTCGGGGCCAGGCGATCCTCGGCCGGCTCACCCGACACGGCCTGCTGGAGATGGGGCCGGATCACAGGGTCTCCGTCCGTCGCCATCTCCAGGGCCCGCTCGACGCGGTGCTGAGAGAACGAGGTTGGTTTTGATCGGACTCGCCGCCCTCGTCCTGTCCCTCGGCGGGGGGCAGACCGGCGACGCCGGCGTACCGACGGCACGACCTCCGGAGGAGCGGGCCCCGCGGGTCCCTCTTCAACCCCGGCCGAGCGGCCCCGGGGCCGAGGATCTCGGCCTCGACGCGGGGGTCCGAGACGCCTCCCGGGACGCTTCGATCGAAGACGCATCCAGCGCCGACGCGTCCGCCCCGCTGGTGGTGGTGCCCCTGACCTCGAGGGCCCAGGGCGGCGCCGACGCGGGCCTTCGCCGCTCGGGACGCCGCACCCGGGAGAGGCGCGCGGCCTCTTCGCGTCGACGCCCGCCGCCGCCCCGAGCCAAACGCGCGGACCCCCCCGGCAAGAGCCGACGGGCGCCGCCCAAGGAGCCGGCGCCCAAAAAAAAGAAGAAGGCGGCGGTCGCGGCTCCTCCCGCCGACGATACGCCCCCCGACGCGGAGGGCCCCGGGGCTCGCCTTCGGGCGGCCGCCCCCGAGCTCGGAAAGAAGATCATCGAGCAGGTCGACGAGGTGCGCCGGCTCAGCCCCTTCGCCCGGCTGGGACTGGCCCTCCTCATCGCGGCCCTGCTCCTCCTCCTTCGACGGGGGACGGAGCGGCTCGAGGGGTGGTTTGCGCCCACCGGGCTCCTCCCGCGCCTCCTCCGCATGGCGGGAGGGCTGGCCGCGGCGGTGGCCGCGTTGTTCGTGGCGTGGGGGCTGATCGGTTTCATCCCCGCGGTGGCCCCCGAGGTGCGGTGGGGCGTGACGGGGGTGGCGGTCGGGGTGGTGGCCTTCGCGGCCTGGAGCTTCCTTCCGGACCTCATCGCCACTTTGGTCCTCGCGGCGGAGCGCCGGGTGGCTCCCGGCGTCCGGCTCTCCGGCCCCGACTTCGCGGGCACCGTGAAGCGGGTGTCTTGGCGCTCCACGGTGCTCCGAACCACGCGCGGCGAGGTCGCCGTGCCCAACCGTCGCCTCCTCGAGGCTCCGGTGCAGATGTCCCGCGAGGACGAGCACCAGCTGGTGCTGAACCTCGACGACGGCCGACCCGTGCAGGAGCTCCGGCGCGTGATTGAGGACACGGTGCTGGCGTCGGCCTACACCCCGCCGGAGCCGGGGGTGCGGGTGTGGAGAGACCCTCGCGACCGTGAGCGCTGGGTGATTCACGCGCGCCTCCTCCATCCCCGCTTCGCCCCGGTGTTCGACGCAGATCTACCGGAGCGCCTCGAAGCTGCCCTCCGCGAGTGATCGCTCGTATGGTTCTGCGCGCAAAGGATGAGTCTGGCGGCGAGGCGTGATAGTGCGCGGCCCATGCGCACCCTGATCATCGGCACCGCCGTGGCGGCCTGTGCGGCGGCGTGTTCCAGCGACAAGACGCCGGCCGCGACCACCACGAAGTCGGCGGCGCCCGCTTCCCAGCCTGCCTCGGCCCCCGCTCCGGCGGCGCCGAAGGTTCCCGACATCACCCTCGAGCTCGGGGAGATGGTGGCCGAGAAGAACGGCATCAAGCTCTCCAAACTCGACAAGAGCCCCGAGTTTCCCAAGTCTCGCCTCTTCCTCCGAAGGCCTCCCTTCGACAGCAAGATCGACGCCAATCAGACCTTCACCTTCGAGATCGTCAACTATGAGCTCGGAGCGCAGACCACGAAGGACCCCTTCATCGCCAACTCGGGCAAGGGTCAGCACATTCATTTCATCGTCGACAACGGACCCTATATGGCCAAGTACACCCCGAAGTTCGAGGCCGAGCTCGGCAAGGGGAGTCACGTCGTCCTGGCCTTCCTGTCGCGGAGCCACCACGAGAGCATCAAGCACGGCTTCACGCTCACCCGCCTCCACGTCGACGAGAAGACGGAAGAGATTCAGGAGCTCAGCTTGGATTCGGCTCCGCACATGTTCTACAGCCGCCCCAAAGGTACCTATACGGGGAAGGACACCAAGCGGGTCCTGCTCGACTTCTTTCTCGTGGGGGTGAAGCTCTCCAAGGAAGGCAACAAGGTCGAAGCCACCATCAACGGCCAAAAGTTCATGCTCACCGAGTGGATCCCGTACGTCATCGAAGGGCTCCCGATGGGCGAAGCAAAGATCAAGCTGCGCCTCGTCGACAAGAAGGGCAAGACCATCCCCGGCCCCTTCAACGAGGTCGAACGCACCGTCACCCTCGCCGAGGGTTGAGAAGCGCCGGGCGGGGCGATGGCGCCCAGGCCCACCCCCTGGACTTAGGTCGTGTCGAGGTCACCAAACATAGTCTTCGACACCCTGAAGAGTGGACTGGCCAGAACGAAGCAGTCCTAGCATCCCGTTGATCTGGAGCTGCACGGCGCTGTCGGCCGGTCTTTCCCTGAAACGCTCGGACCGGCTTCGCCTCTCCTCGGTCGCGTATGCCCAATACGCTCACCTCGTCGTCGAATCATCGCCATACATCTCCAAATCAACGGGCTCCTAGGACTACTCGATCACTTGTATCCAGCGGAGCCCAGGCGGCGATTGGGAGGTGACGTCACGCCTGCAGAGTGGGCAGTGCCCGATGAGTTTCAGCAGAACGACCTGAAGAATGGCGCGGAAGGCCGGGTAGCTGAGTTGACTGCGGCTGAGGGGGGAAAAGAACCCGCTCTAAGGTGAGGAAGGCGTGGGCGGCGGCGACGAGGGCGCAGTGATGCTGAAAGCCGGCCCAGCCGCGGCCCTCGAAGTGGTCTAGGCCGAGTTCTCCCTTCATTTCTTGATAGTCACGCTCGATTCGCCATCGCAGCTTGGCCAAGTAGACGAGTCGGTACTTCGGCGTCTTCGCGGGGAGGTTGGAAAGATAGAAAGTCGTCGGCTTGTCGGCGGACTTGGGCCACTCGCAGATGAGCCACTGCTCGTCCCCCGGGGGCTTGCCGGCGGTGTGACGACGGGCCGTCCGGACGCGAAGAAAAGCGAATCGATTCCAATGCTTGCCTTTCGTCCCGGTGGTCCAGGTCACGCGCCGGAAGCTAGACCGAGGGAGGCTCGCGGCGAGGTCAGCGATCGAGATGGGTTGCTCTCCCTCGGGGGCAGTCCAACGAACCAAAGGCCGGCCGCGTTTGCCCTGAGGATGAGACCCAGGTGGAGTTGGACAGACCCCAGGCGGCCATACGACGGCGGTCCCCGAAATGCCGACAACATACTCCAGTCCCATGTTGTCCAACGCCTTGCGAAAATCACTCGAGTCGCCGTAGCCGGCATCCGCCACGACGGGCTTCTCTATGATCCCCCAACTCCGGGCCGTTTCGATCATCTCGAGCCCGATCCTCCACTTTTCTTTGAAGGCGATGTCATCGGGTATCTTTGCCTTCTCGCGTAGATCCGAACGCTCGGCCCACTTCCTCGGCAGGTAGAGCTGCATGCCGACGCACACCCCTCCTCGCTCGCTCGCCAGGTGCAGACTCGCTGCGACCTGACAGTTGTCGATCCGCCCCATCGTGCCGGAATACTGGCGCTGCACACCGACTGAGTGCCGCCCCTTCTTGGGAAATCCGGTGTCGTCGAGTGCCCAAGCGTCGATACCAGGAAGCGTCGTCTCCGCACGCAGAGCGAGGCGCCGATACACCTCGGACTCGGACCACTGCGCCACCGTGACCGCCTGTTGAAGCCGCTGTCGCATCGCCTGAACCTCAGATGGGCAGCCCACAAGGCGTTCCGCGAGCGGTTCGATGCTCTTTCGCTCACCATCGAGCATGAGCGCTCGTACGTAGTTCCCCAGCGCAACCCGACGCTCGAGACGCCCCATACCCTCGAAGCAATCACCCAGGAACGCGTCGAGTCGCTTGGCCAGTCGATCGAGATCTCTTCGCTGCATCAACTACGGTAGATCAGGGTCAGGCGCGATTGTCGATCACCAAGTGAGCAGGTAGTCCTAGTCCCCTGTCAGGTTGATTAGTTGCATAAGTGGTGAGGCAGTTTTCGCCCCTGGCGTTCACGCGAGAAGGGCGCATATTGGCCATATGCAACCGACGAGAGGCGAAGCCGGCGGGGGCGCCAGGGGCGAAAAGCGCCCGCGAATTATGTAAGGAATCATCCTGACAGGGGACTAG
>JBCBRU010000234.1:0-11898 GCA_039819565.1 Myxococcota bacterium
CGAGCAGCGGGCGAGCGTGGGCCGTCAAACCGGCGGCCGGGTGGCCTTCTTCCTCTACACCGACGATTTCTGGCGAGACTATCGGCGCTACGTCCAGCGAGGGGTCGTCTTCGAACGGCCGCCGAAGACCGAAGGCTACGGCACCGTGGCGGTGTTTCGGGATCTCTACGGCAATCTCTGGGACCTCATCGAGCCCAAATAGTCCGCTCACGGGCGAAGACGTCTCGGGGTTCCCATCGAGCCTCCCGAGCACGAGGCCTCGGACTGACTTGCTGTTTTAGAGCGTCTGCACCAAAAGAAGGCATGCCGAGGCAACGCAAATTCGATGAGGACGTTGTGCTCACGGCGGCCATGAAGTGCTTTTGGCGTCAGGGCTACCCGGCCACGAGCATGCGGGACCTCGAGGCGGCCACGGGTCTGACCACGGGCAGCCTCTACAATGGCTTCGAAGGTAAGGAGCAGCTGTTTCGCGCGGCGCTTCGCCACTACATCCACACCGTGGTCCAGTCCCGAATCGCTCGCTATTTGATCTCCGGCGATGCCCGCCTGGGGATCCTCGGCTTCGTTCGGGACGGGCTCAAGAGAGGGACGACCCGCGTCAATAACGGTTGCTTTCTCGTCAATACCTATGTCGAGGGCCCCCTGCACGAGCGCAAGGTCTTGGACCTCATCGCTGAGGGGCGGGGCATGATCGACAGCGCGCTCGACGCTGCGGTGAAGCGCGGCATGGAGGACGGGACGGTGAATCCGGTCAGTTCGGGAGAGGTGCTGGCCCAGCAGATAAGCCTGCTGACGACGGCGCTGCTCGTTCGATGCCGTACCGAGACCCGTCGAGGCTGGTACGAAGAACCCGTGGCCCTCCTCGAGGGGCTCCTCGACGGTCACCGGGCGAACTGACTCTAGGCTCGCAGAGCTGCGGCCCGGCCGAACTCTGACCTGGCGGGACTCTAGAGTCCCTGACAGGGGACTAGATATCGTCGAAGCGTCCTGAACGGCCGCGCCCCGAGACGAAGCGGGCGGCTCCCATCACGGTTTCCTGAGAGCGAAGCGTCCCCAGGCCGTGCCGGGATTCGTTGGCCATGGCTTCGTCGAAATCGAGATCCCACTGCTCATAGGCCGAGGCTCGGTCGTTGCGCATGCACGTCTGGGGGAAGCGAGAGAGCTGCTCGGCCAGAGTGATCGCCTCTTGGCGAGCCATGCCCTTGGGCACGACCTTGTTCGCGAGGCCCATCATGCGAGCCTCTTGAGCGTCCACGGGGCGCCCCGTGAGTATCATGTCCATGGCGTGGCCATGCCCGACGATTCGAGGGAGGCGGACGGTGCCCCCATCGATGAGAGGTACGCCCCAGCGCCGGCAGTAGACGCCGAAGATGGCGTCCTCTTCGACCACCCGCAGGTCACACCACAGGGAGAGCTCCAGCCCTCCGGCTACGGCGTGACCGGCGACGGCCGCGATGACGGGCTTGGAGAGGCGCAGATAGCTGGGCCCCATCGGTCCGCGCCCGTCTCGGGGCACGGGAGAGGTCAGCTCCTTGTACGCGCTGACCATGTCGGCCTCGGCCACGGCCTTGAGATCGGCTCCGGCGCAGAACGTCCCTTGGGCCCCGTCGAAGACGGCGACCGAGGAGGTGTCGTCTCCATCGAAGGCGATGAATGCGTCCGCAAGAAGTCTTGCGGTCTCGGGGTTCACGGCGTTTCGCACCTCGGGACGATTGATGGTCACTATCGTGACTTCGCCTTGGCGCTCCACCTGGATGAGCTCAGTCATGGGGTTCTCTTCGCTTATCTTCTCGCGGTCGGTCGTCAAAGCGTCCATGGCGACCTTGGCCGGCAACGAAACGGGAGGCCCCGGATTGAGATTCGCCGCCTCGGAAGGTCTCCCTCCCGATCCGAAGCTCGTTCAAGTGCCCTTGAGCGCTTGGGAGATCCATCCCCTCCAAGGTCGCTTTGCGGTCCCCCCTCAGGCAGTCCCACGGATAGGAGGCGAGTTCATGGGCGAGTCTCTGAGCCGCGGACACCGCCTCTCCGGCGGGTACGAGGCGGTTGGCGAGGCCCATCCGCAGCGCCTCTTCGGCGTCGACGGCTCGGCCCGTTAGAATCAGGTCCATGGCGTGGGACAGGCCAATGAGGCGAGGGAGGTTCACGGTGACGGCGCCGACCATTGGAACGCCGTAGCGGCGGTCGAACATGCCGAACACAGCCGTCTCGCCCGCGACTCTGAGGTCGCACCATAGGGCGATAGCCATGCCTCCGGCCACTGCGTATCCCTCGACGGCAGCGATGACGGGCTTGCCGAGCTTGAGGCGGGTCACGCCGAGCGGGCCATCCCCCGTCTCCTCGAGACGAGGCGTCTCACCCGCGGCGATCGCCTTGAGATCTGCCCCGGCACTGAAGTTTCCACCCGCTCCGGCCATGACCGCAACACGCGAAGAGGGATCGGAGTCGAACTCGCGCAAGGTCACGCTGAGCGCGTCCGCGGTGGCCTGATCGATGGCGTTTCGAACCTCAGGGCGATCGATGGTCACGGTAGTGACAGGGCCGTCTCGCTCGACCTTGATAGACATACCCAGCTCCTCCTCGGGAAGGTGCCCCGAAGGGTCTTTGCCTCCCGTACTATCTCGGAGCTAGCATCTCCGGTATTGTGAAGCAATTGCTCTAATATGTCGATCCGTTCACAGGAGACTCCCGAGAGCGCGCTCGAGCGGCGGATCCTCGCCCGCGACCTAGGCCAGTCCAGGTGACCTCATCGTCCACGTCGCGAAGGGCCAGGATGAGACCGCGGGCCACACCTCGCTCTTCCGGACTTCCTCGAAGGAAGCCTTGCGGCTCTGATGCCGGGCCACGTGGTCGAGGTACACGGCCCCGCGGAGCCGCTCGGTGAAAGAGGTCGGAGTCAGCTCGTCAACACAGATTTCGTTCGATGACGGGGAGCATCTCGCGTATCGAGGTCCAGGTCGCTTCGACGGCGGTCCGTCGGGGCGTCACGACCATCAGGGCCACCTGACCTTCAGCGATCACTTTGGCGAGGTGGTGGGTGTGTCTGGATGTCACCACGAACTCCTCTACGAAGCCCTCCGCGACTAGGACCCCTCGCTGCTCCGAGAGGGTGTCCTCGATGTGTCGGACTTCAGGACCGCGGAAGAGAGAGCGCGTGAAGAGGGCGATGAAGCGTTCGAACTCCGGCGAAAAGCTCGCCGAGTTGGACAGCCCCAGGAGAAGGCCGCTGGACAGCTCGATCAGCGCGACGGCGAGGGCCTCCGGGATCTCGGCGGTCATGGCTACGCACAGAGGATCGAAGCGGCGCTGAGGGAGGGCGGTGACGGCGTCCTCCGCGGGCGACCCTTCTCTCATCCCGTCGCCTTCGCCGGACCCCGAGGTCAACTCGGAGCCCAAACCCAGAAAATCCCGCTCCTCGACGTCCAAGGTCACGTCCAGATCTTGGCTCGTCTCATCGCGCGTGCGCAGGAGATCCAGCAGCAGACTGTGAAAGGGGCGATGCACGCTGCGTCGGGTGATCGCGAAAGGCAGCGTGCGAATGGCGCCGGTCCGCACCTCGAGCAGGGTGTCGAGCACCGCCTCGCCTTCGGCCTCGCCCCTCTCGGCGTGGACCACCTCGCCTTTGTCGAACCACACCCGAGCTTCGGGCTGAGTGCCGAGCACGGCCACCAAGGAGCGGCGACTGAGGTTGAAGACCTGGAACATGTCGAGCACGGACAACCCATTGAGGCGGCCCCGGAAGCTCTCTCCTTCGACCGCTCGGGCCACCGCTCGCCGGAGCTCTTGCTCGGAGAAGGGCTTGTCCAGCACCCCGGAGGCGCCGCCGTCCAGGGCGCGCTCCGCGCGGCGGGCGGTGGCCTCGGAGATCATCATCACCGTGGCCACGGGCCGAGCCGCCGAGACGGCCATTTCGAGAAGGCTATGCTCCTGGTGCCTCTCCGCTTCGGCGTCCAGAAGGAGGACGTCGATCTGGGTCTCGGTCAGGGCCCGAAGCGCGGAGGTCCCTCCGGACGAGACGAGCACGTCGTGGCCGTCTTCGTCGAGGGTGGTGCGGACGACGTCGATGATCTCGGGGTCATCGTCGATGAGGAGTACCGTCGACAAACCTCACCCTGGGTTTAGCAACCTCCCGGAGGGAGCGCTAGCGATGACGGGTCCGCGGGTCATCCGATTGAGACCGCAATCCCTGCGTGGATGGACCCCTAGCCCGTACGCGCCGCAAGGGCGGCTCGAATCTGGGCTTCAACCTTATGGGCAACTCCCTCGCGCTTGGCGTGGGCGGTGAGATAGAAGACCCGGATCTGAATGCGGCCGGTGCGAGGAACGAAGACTACGGAGTGACCTTCATCACTTTCGAAGTCCCTGACTTGAGGGACCATCGAACGGTCTTCCCAACCGGCTCGAGTCAGAGCGGATACGAGGTGCGCGACTTCGTCGCGAGGAAGATGAAGCCGCCACAGGAGATCCCGTCGGCAGCCTTGATCGCGGGTCAGCACCGTCACGCGATGAAGGTCGAACGACCTTCCCGGAGCGTGACCACAACCTCGCACGTCGGATCACCTTTAGACACGCACTGCGTCTCTTCGCAGGACCAGGGCATGCCTCCGCGAAAGAGCTCGTCGTAGAGGGCTTGATCAAAATTGGGTCGGGCCTGCCACTGGACACGAGCCACCAGCTGCATCGTGGCCACCGCCGCGCCTTGAAACATGAAGCACTGGCTCTGTTCCGCTCGACCCTCGCGGCTCGGATAGTAGGTCGATTCGTAGGTGGCGGGGCTTCGCAGAACCAAGCGCTGGCCGTGGACATACTCGGTCACGCACCATCTCCCCATCCCTAGGGCTCGAGCAATCGCCATACAGGCGGCGAGCGTGTTCTCGGTATCTCCGGTTGGGGCACCTACGAGGCCCTCCCATTCCGGTGAAGCCATGATCGCGCCAAAAGTATTGAAGACACAAACATGCCCTGCCTCGCGCATGAGGGCTTGCATGACGGGGACGGATTGAGGGGCGGTGCGCTGCAGGTGTCGAAGCGCATCGTAGCCGATACGATTATAGTACGTGGTGGGCAGCTGCGAGACAAAGAGTCCGAAGGCTTCGACCAGCCCGCGCTCATCGCCTCGGATGCTCGCCGTGAAGTCCCGCAGCGTATCCACGATGGGCTGGATATCCCGTTCGAGCTGACTGTGGACGAGCGGCCCGGCGGCTTGCTCCACTTCGCTTCGCCGCATGGGAGTGGTGGCCGGAGCGGGCTCTCCGAGCTCGGCGCGAAAGCGACACCGAGCGTCACCGAGAGTTAAGCACTCCTGCTCTCGGCAGCGCATGGAGTCCCGGGGGAGTTGAAATGCAACCTCCGCCGCGGCCGCGACGAAGCCCGCGGTGAGCGCGTCGGTGGGGTGTCGGCGACGCACGGAGGGATACTTCTCGAGCCACGCGATGGCGTGGTGAAGATGATCCCCGAGCGCTTGGCCGCCGTAGCGGTCGAGGTCGAAGCGGACCGTGCCCATCCCCAACCCTTGTGCGACCACCCGGGCCAGCTCGAGGCGCTCGGTCGCGTTGTGGGCGCCGGCGCGATCCGCCAGGGCCGAGAGCAAATCGTGGAAGGACTCGCGAGCCGCGTTGGTGCGGATCACAGTACCGAGCTCTTGGCCGAGGCCGTCGTCCACCGTCTGATCCCAAAAGAGGTTGAAGTGATGGCAGTGGAAAACGGTAGGGACGTCGGCAATGAAGTTGAAGGCGTGGTCGTGCATGCAACCCCGCTCATCGCTCACCAATCGCTGATCCATAGGCTCCACTTCGGTCAGATTCCGAGTTGCTCCTGCCCGATGATGTCCCGGACAGAGGCGGCGAGCTGGTCAACTTGACCGACATCCAGCTCCTCGGGCCGATCGAGCTGCTCCAGAGCAATCCCGGTCCTCAGGGAAAGACGGAGCATCGTTACGTGGGGATCTGGAGCGTATCGCCTCAAAAACTCGAGAAGGCGCACCGCGCGCGGCCGTGAGTCCTCGATGGAAGAAGGCGTCCGCGGGGCTGGGGTCCGCGAAACCGGAATGGGGGGGATCTGCGGCCGCTCCTCCCGCGTGACCGAGGGGGCGACGGGAGGCGGGGGAGGAGCCGGCGAGGGAGCAAGCGGCTCCGGCCGGGCCGTGGGAAGGGCTCGGGGCTCTTCCTCCAGGTTTTCGCGAAGCACCCTTACCACCGCCTCGACCTGAACCCGGGCCAGGCCCAGCGGGACGTTCTCGTCGAAGACGCAGCCGACGGCTCGCTCACCGCCCAAGGGGGCGACCACGACCGCGCCTTCATCGGTGTCGAGCCAGGTGGCCTTTGGCGGACGACTCTGTCCGGCCAGTCGCGCCACCAGCTGCCCGGCCCTCAGAAAAGATCCCATCCGATTCGCGAGCCCCTCGGAGTCGAAGCTGGCTCGGGACCAGTCCGCCACCACTGCCCCTTCCGGCAGGGAGAGGACGACCAGGACTTGCAGCTCCGGCGCTTCCTCCGTGGCGCGTAGAAGATCATCTTGATGCATCGGTCACTCCTGAGGCGAGCACCGCTGCGGCTGCGCCTCGAATCTCATCGGTCTCCTCGGACTCGAAGGCGATCACCACCCAGCCGAATGAGGTGTCCAACCAGGCTGCTCGCACCGATCGATCGCCGCAGCGAAACCGCCCTTCGATGAGCCCCGGAGCGCGGTGGGGAGCCAGGAGACCCACCGCCTCGGCGACCTCTCGCTCGCTCCAGCCCCGCGCGTGGAGCACGAAGCCTTCGACGTCGGCGAGGAACCAGCCCGAGGGCGCTTGGGTGCGCTCGACCCAACTCGCCAAAGCGGCGACGCGGTCCGCGGGGCGCGGCGGGGCGCGGCGACTCGGCTCCCTGGACTCCGAGCGCACGCGAGCGAGCGCCCGCTCGACGTCCTGCGTCTCAATCCAAGAGAGGGATCGGGCCATCGACGGCCTCCGCGCGTCCGCGGAGCGGACTGCGTCGTTCCAACTCTTCGGCCAGATGATCGAAGATGTGGGCTTCGGGTGGGGGTCTTCGACGGAGCAAGCCCACGGGCACGCCCGCTCCGCTAGCTTCGAGGAAACACGGGGCGCGAGGGACGAGGGCGGGCAGAACGAGCTCCTCCGGAACTTTGGCGCGGAGGTCTTCGATGATGGCAGCCGAGGTTGCGTCTTGGGCTTGGGCCATCGTGAGGAGAAAGCCAGCGAGCTCTACTCTCGAGCCTTCGCCTCTGAGCTCCCCGAGCACGTCGAAGATCTTGAGCATCGTCCGGGCGGCTACGGGTTCGGCTTGCACCGGACAGATGACCTGGTCCGCGTTACGCAAAGCGCCCAAGGTCGCCCCGACGAATCCACTTGGCGTGTCAATGATCACCACCTCGAAGGCGGTCTCCTCCAGGACTGAGGCCAGGGCCCGACCATCTTCGAGGCGCTGGTGCAGTCGCATCGCTTCCGTGGCGGCTATCTGCCCTGCCGTCAGGACCCTGAGCTCGCGCAATTTTGTTTGCAGAATGGACTCGTCGACGCGGGCCTGACCGGAGATGCAGTCGGCGAGACCCGGCGACTGGATGACGCGCTTGGCGAGAGACAGTCCGATCGCACCCAACGGATCCGTGTCGACGATCAAGGTCGGCCAACCGCGCTGCGCGAATGCGAAGGCGAGGTTGAGCGCGACGGTGGTCTTGCCCACTCCGCCCTTCTGGCTGGCGACCGCGAAGACGTGCATCCCCTGGGATGGGATTCAACACCCGCGCCCGATGCGGCGCAACGTGCGCTCGTGCGTCGCCAACAATAGGCTACCCTTCAACACCCTGAGGGGTGCGTGCAGAGCTGGACTCGCGCACCGGTCGAAGCTCTGAGGAGCGGGAGCTCTGCAGCTCGGCCAGGACGGCGGTGATCAACACCTGGGCAGGGATGGGCTTGCGCAGAACGGTTCGAAAGAGCTGGCCGGTGCGGGCTCGGGCGTCGTCGCCGCCGTAGCCGGTGAGCAAGAGGATGGGGAGCTCGGGGCGAAGGGCGAGGAATCCTTGGGCGAGCTCCTCGCCCGTGAGCTCCGGCATGGTCAGATCCGTCACCACGAGGTCGAACCGATGCGGGTCCTCTTCGAAGATCTCGCGAGCGCGCTGGGGAGAGGTAAAGGCCGCTACCTGCAGGCCACATTGACTCAACACTCGATGGTACACGGTGGTCAGGGCGATCTCGTCGTCCACGATGAGGATGGACTGCCCCTGGCCCCGCGCTATGGGGACCGGCTTTTCCTGCGTGACCGGGGGCGCCTCGTCGATAGGGAGGAGCACCATGAAGCGGGCCCCTCCGCCGGGCCGGCCTTCGACCTCGGTGGTGCCCCCGTGGGCACGAACCACGCCGTGGACGATAGACAACCCCAGGCCCGTGCCCTTGCCGACCGGCTTGGTCGTGAAGAAAGGATCGAAAATGCGGCCCCGAATCTCGGCCTCGATGCCGGGACCGTCGTCCTCCACCATGAGGCGCGCGATGCCCAGGGCACGGTCTCCAGGTACGCGTTCCCCGGACGTGGGATCCAGAACCTCCAGGCGCACGATGATCTGTCCGTGGTCCTGAACCGCGTCGACAGCGTTGGTGATGAGGTTGACCAATACCTGGGTCAGGCGGGACTCGTCTCCTCGGACCCATATGGGCGAAGCTTCGACATGGGTGGCGATGTCGACGGTGGCAGGAATCGAGGCCCGCATGAAGTTGACGGCTTCACGGACGCAGCGGTCGAAGCGCAAAGCCTGGTGCTGCTCGGCATGGCGTCGGCTGAAGGCGAGGATCTGCTGCACCAGGTCCCTCGCGCGCTCTGAGGCCTTCAGGACCTGATCCACGCTCTCGCGGGCAGGGTGGGTTGGCTCGAGATCGCCGCGGGCCAGCTCCGCGTTGGCCATCGTGGCTGCGAGCACGTTGTTGAAGTCGTGGGCGATGCCGCCCGCCAGGCGTCCGATCGCATCCAACTTTTGCAGATGCAGGACCTCCTCCTCGAGCTCCTTTTCGTGAGCTGCCCGGGCTCGGTCCTCGGTGACATTCTCGAGGGTCCCGACAATGACCTCGCCCCCGTCGCCCACCCTCTGGGGCGGGGCGAGCTCATAGTCGAAGATCTGCTCCGGCTCACTCCGGGTGACGACGTCCAGTCGGACCGGCTTCTCGGCGAGGCGGCAGGCTTCGAGCGCTTGCCGGAGGGACTCTGGATCCTGAAACAGGATCAGGTGTTCTTCCAGGGACTGGCACTCTCCGTCGGGAGAGAGACCGAGAAGCCGAGGGGTTTCGCCGTCGAGGAGAATTTGGTCGTAGGGGGGGTGGATCTCGAAGCTTCCCACCCCCGAGAGGAGCTGTGCCCGGCGCAGCGCTCGCTCCCGCTGGCGGACGGTGCGGTGCTCGCGGCGCACTTGGCGGGACTGCACCACCAGCCCCACGAGGAGAATGCCAATAACCACGAACACCGGCCATCGAAGCGTGGCTCCCGGATCGATGTCGGTGTCTTCGCGGTGGCTCCACTCCGCGTACAGTGTATCTAGTTCGCCGGGGTTGGTGGTGGATATGGAGTGGTTCACCAAAGGGAGAAGCGGCTCGAGCTGGGCCTGAAGAGCCGTCCGAGCATCTTCGGGGCCTCCGATTCTGAAGGCTAGCTTGACGTCTGTGGCTCCCGCGCGATGAATGACCTCCCGAGCCACGGGCAGGAACTCGACCCACGCGTCTACGGTCCCGGCCCGCAACAGGGCCAGGGCCCGGGCTCCTTCCTTCTCATGAAAGAGGTCGCCTTCCGCGAGGTGTTCGAGCTTGATGTGAGCCTCGCCGTACACGGGATTGTAGACCACCCGCCGTCCCCTCAGGTCGTCCCGTCGGGTCCAGAAGTCCTCCGTGATGCGCGTGACGACCACCATCGGGAGGTCGATCATGGAGCCGCTGTACACGAAGCTCTCGGGAGCATTGGGGCTGGTGATGACGTAGCCGAGGCCATCGAGCTTACCTTCGAGGGCCATCGCCTTCGCCCCGTCCCAGTCTCCTGGCCCCTCGAACACGGGGGTGAGCCCAGCCCGCTCGAGGTGGTAGCTCACTACGCGGAGGGCCAAACCGTCGAAGCGGCCGTTCTCGAAAACGGTGAGGGGGGGCCAGGCAGCTGCTCCCAAGCGCAAGAAGGGGTGCGCGTTCAACACCGCCAGGGTGTTGTAGCTAGCGGACGGGCGCTGTTCTTTCCTCAGGAGAAGCTCGTCCTCACCAACCAGCAACCAGGGTTGACCGAGGCGATCGTAGGTGGGGTGAAGATCGTCGATCAGAGCGTCTAGACGAGACAACTCGGATTGACCTTTGCTCTGGGCATAGATGTGCTGCCACCGAAACCAGAGCGTCATGCGTTCGACATCAGGGAGCGCGGTGAGCTCGGGTGCCCCTACCCCCGAGAACACGACGGCGTCGTACGCGCCCGCGGCCAAGGCCCGAACCGCAAGCCCTTCGGGCCGCGTGTCGATGACGCCCGGGGAGAGCTTCTGCAGAGCCTCCCGTTCTGACGAGGAGTTATCTAGGAGCACCAGTCGGCGATCTCGGAGGTCGACCTGCGTCCTGAGGGTGCCGGACCGGCTCACCGCGAAAACGTGCCGCCGATGGATGGGGCGAGAGAAGGAAAGGCTGGGGTCGTAGATGAAGCTCCGGGGCCCGATGAAGTCCACCGCTTCGGTGTCCAGAAGGGCCTGACAGCCCGGATCCGTGGTGGCTCGTGCACTTTGTGGGAGGTCCGAGCAGGGAACGAACTCCAGCTGTCTCTGTGCCGACTTGGCCAAAGAACGCCACCACTCGACGTAGAGGCCGCGGGCTTGACCGCCGTCGAAGGCGGAGTAAGGCGGGTCGTGAGCTCGAAGGCCTACCCGCCATTTTTCCGCGGTGGCGGGGGCGGACAAGCTCACCATGAGACTCGCGAGGACGGCGAGGCTTAGGCGACCCCTCGGCTGACCCTTCCCCCGCACGATCAGGCCAAATAGCAGCGCCGCCCAGCGGCGGAAAGGCCCACCCCCGGAGCGTTCGTAGATTCAGGGCGACGGATCTGCGCGCGGGAGCTCGGCGAGAGCAGCCTCGGCATTCCGCGCGCCCTCCGAGGCGTCGTCTCGGATGCGTGCGGCGGCCTCTCGGGCGCCCTGAGCCCGCCCTAAGTCTTCCTCAGCGACCGAGAGCTGGGCTTCCGTTTCACGGGCGCGCGTTCGCGCCGCTTCCAGGGCGGCCTCGGCTCGGACCACCTCGACCCGCGCCCGTTCCAGGTCGCGGGTTCGGGCCGCGTGGATCCGTTCCGCCTCTGCTTCGGCCCGCTCGCGTTGGGCCAGAGCCTTCATGGCCTCTTCCTCTCGTTGTCGGGCTTGGTCCTTCTCGCGCTCGCGTTGGGCCCGTTGGCGCTCGGCCTCGGCGCGTCGGGCCGCGGCGGCCAGGTCCTCGGAGCTCGGAACGTCAACCGGGGGCTCGGGTTCCTGAGGAATCTCGCGGCTGTCGCCTCGAAGCCCGGCCAGGCGCGCGATCTCGGCCTCGAGCCATTCCGGGCGATCGCGGTCCATGCCGGCGGCCAGCACCGCGAAACCTGGCTCCTCGAGGTCGGCGTTGAGGGTCCCTCGTTCGAGGGCGGCTTGCCGGTCGACCTCGACGACGGCGGCGCGGAGGTTGGTGCCTACCCTATCCAGCGTGGCTCGGCCGGCGGAGCGTCCGGCTTCGGCCAAGAGGGCGGCCGCTGTCGTGACCGCCGCTTCGAGCAGACGCCGCTCATGCCGCGCCGCCGTGGCCGCCAGGTCCTTCGATTCCGGATCCCCGTCCGCAAGCGCCCGAAGCTGCCGCGCTCGGGCGCGATGGTGGGCCTCCAGGTAGGCGGTCAGAGCGTGAGGCGCGCGATGGGCCAGCTGGTTGGTGGCCCACAGCGAGAC
>JBCBRU010000235.1:0-11891 GCA_039819565.1 Myxococcota bacterium
AAAGCGGGTGTGCTCGTCCAAAGTCAGCCCCAGAGCGATCAGGCCGCCGAGCGCGAACCCGAGGACGGCTGTCTCCGCCCGGGGGGGCAGCCACGAGGCCGCCTCGAGTCGGGTGGAACGCCAGAGGCCCAGGAGACCTCCCACTCCGAGCTCGGCGAATCGAAACTGGGGAAGAAAGAAGGCGGTTTCGGCCTCTCCCCTCCCGATGACCTGTTCCGCCCACAGCGTCGAGCCCGCGATCAGCAGGGGTAGGAAGATCCGCCACCGATCGCGGGGCATGAGGAGCCCGAGGAGGACCGGCCATCCCAGATAGAACTGCTCTTCGACGCCGAGGGACCAAGTATGGAGCAAGGGCCGGCTCGCCGCGCCGACGTCGAAATAGCCCGAGCTCGACCAAAAGTAGAGGTTCGACACGGAGAACAACGCGGAGAGTCCGGCCTGACCGGTGGAAGCCATCAGACCGGGGTCGAGGGTCAGAGCCGACGCGAGGAGGGTCAGGGCCAGGACGGCGGTCGCGGCAGGCACGAGACGGCGGATGCGGCCGGCATAGAAGCCGAGCAAACTCCAAGTCCCGGCCTCACGATGGGCGAGAATGCGCTGAGTAATGAGATACCCAGAAATAACGAAGAAGACGTCGACGCCTATGTATCCACCCGGGACGCGCTCCGGATCCAAGTGGAACAGGATGACGAGCAGGACGGCGAGGGCCCTGAGTCCATCGATGTCGGGTCGGTAGGTTGACTTCACCGGGCCGGTTTCGAGATCTCGAAGGTGCTGTCCACGGGAACCCCATGGAAGGGGAATCGGGACGGGGGGAGGCTCTTCCGACTCAAACTCTCCGACTTCTTGGTGCGCGCGATATAGGCGTCGATCTGTTCGCTGAGGATGGACAAAGGCACCGAGCCGTTCTCGAGCACGGCGTCGTGGAAATCCCGGAGGTCGAAAGCTTCTCCGAGCGCGTCCATGGCGCGCTGACGCTCAGCGAGCATGAAGTCCAAGCCGACCTTGTAGGCGCAGGCTTGGCCCGGGTTGACGATGTATCTTTCGATCTCGGACACCACGTCCGACTCCGCGCTTCCGAGGTTCGTCTTCATGTACTCGATGGCCTCTTCTCGCGACCATCGGAAGCGATGGATCCCCGTGTCCACCACGAGCCGCACCGCTCGAAACAGCTCGGCCTGGAGCCGGCCTAGATTA
This sequence comes from Myxococcota bacterium, assembly GCA_039819565.1. Classification (GTDB taxonomy): domain Bacteria; phylum Myxococcota; class Kuafuiibacteriia; order Kuafuiibacteriales; family Kuafuiibacteriaceae; genus JAHQVK01. Next base: position 1,198 of record JBCBRU010000235.1, read on the forward strand.
TCGAGCGGGGCCGTTTCGAGCTCCATTTCCCAAGCCAGACGCTCCGCGTAGAGGGCCCAACCTTCCGAATAGGCGGTAAAGGGGAGGATGCGACGGAAGGTTGGGAGGCCCCGAAGTTCCGCGGCTCCCGCGGATTGAAGGTGATGGCCTGGCACCGCCTCGTGGTAGGCCAGCGTGCGCATGCCCCATTTCGGGGTGGCCTTGAGGTCGTAGAGGTTGGCGTAGAACCTTCCCGGTCGGGACCCATCGAGCGCGGGGGGTTGATAGTAGGCCCCCGGGGCCGTGGGCTCCCGAAACACCGGCACCCGCTTCACCTCGACGGTGGCCTCGTGACGTCGGTTGAACCAAGGATCCAGCTTGCCTTCGGCCTCCGCGATGATGGCGCGGTATCGCTCGAGGATCTCCTCGCGCTCGTCCTCCGCGTAGTACTGACGGGGGTCCGCGCTGAGGGCAGCCATGGCCGCCGTGAAGCCCCCCTCGGTGGGATAGCCTTCGGCCTCGAGGATGTCGAGGACCTGTCCCTGGATGCGGTCGACCTCGGACAGACCGCGATCGTGGAGTTCTTTGGCAGAGATCTTGGTCGTGGTCTGCTGCCAGAGTTTGAGGTCGTAGTAGCGCTCGCCGTCGGGGAGCTTCCAGACGCCGTCTCGGGTGTCGGTCCGCGCGCGGAACTCGCCTAGGAAAGCGAGGAGGCCGTCGTAGGCTGGATAGACGTGGCTCTTGACGGCAGCCACGGCCCGCTCTCGGTAGGCCTCGACGGGGAGCTCGGCCTCGTGGAGCTTTTCGACGAAGCGAAGCACGACGATGTTCGCCTCGGCCGGCGTCGAGGTGAAGGAGCGTAGGTTGTTCATCACCTTGTCGACCACGAAGGTGGGCGGCGTGACCCCCTTTTCGGCCCGAAGGGCGACGCCCTCCTGTAGCTGTTCGAGGGCTGTGGGGAGCTTCTCGAGCCGGCTCAGATAGGCCTCCGCGTCGGCTTCATCCTCCACCCAGTGCTGATCGGTCATGAAGCTCGGCCAGTTGTCCGGGTAGCTCGAGAATTGATTTATCGGATAGTCGTGGTGGCGAAACTCCATCAGCGCGAGCTGAGGCTCCAAGAAGGCAGAGAGGATCTTCTTGGACAGAAGTGTCTCCGGGGTGAGGCTCTCGTCGTCGTAGCTCGCGAGGGTTTGGGCCGCGCTCTGGAGCTGCTCGAGCGACCGGAGCTCCTGTGCGTCCGACAGGTCGGCGAGGTCGTCGTGGTAAAACTTCAGCCCCAGCGGCTTGAGCGCTCTGGACGTCGTGAGGAGCTCAGGGTTGTCGATGGCGAACCTCAGGAAGGTCCGCTCGAAAAAGTGGTTGATGAAGATGGGCTTGAACCAAAGCAGGTTCACCACGAAAATGGCGGCGGCCAGGAAGCCGACCCCCAGCACCGCGCCCAACCCGAGAAGTACGCGTCGCACCCCTATGTCCTCTCAGGCTCGCCGATCCGTGTCTACGGCCGGGCTAGGCTTTCATGCGTGTGACTGAGATCACGCTACGACCGCCGATGTCCTCACGTCCCGGTGAAACGTGGCTTGCGCCTCTCGATGAACGCGCCGACCCCGGTCAACAGCACCACCCGCACGGCTCGTTTGGACTCCCCACGACGCATGGCCTTTTCAGATCCGCGCGCAGCGGGCGCGACGAAGCGTTGAGCGCCTCGCCCCCACGATCCACTCCGCGGCTCGAGCAGCGCCCTGAACGGGAAGCCCCGCCGTCGTTTTTCGTGGCCGGATTTCGTAGCCTGATTCGTTGAGGAGGCAGGTGCTCGAAGGAGAGGACGAGCTCGAGACGCTCTACCGTCGCTACTTCCCGTTGCTCGAGGCAAAGGCTCATCGGATTTTGGCCGACCCAGTCGAGGCCCAGGACGTGGCGCAACAGGCGTTTATGCATCTGCTGAGGCACGGCGCGGACATCACAGGAGGCTCGCCGGGGGTGATTCGGTGGCTCTACCGAACGGCCACCCATCTGAGCATCGACCGGCTGCGACACCTTAAGGTTCGCGGGCCTCGCGAGCTGTTCTCCGATCTACCTTGCCCCTCTTCGGATCCTCAGCGAACGATAGAGGCTCGCCAGGCGTGGGACGAGATCGCTCGAAGGCTGAGCGCGAGAGAGCTCGAGGTTTTGGTCCTGACCCGGATCGACCGGCTCACCCAAGCTCAGGCGGCTGAGCTCCTGGGCGTCAGCGAGAGGACGGTGCGCCGCCGGGTCGAGCGCGCTCGAGATAAGATCAAGAACGCTCAGGAGTGCGATGATGACGACGGGTGATACATTTCTGGGAGAGCATCCCTCCTTCTTGGAGCTCGACATGTTGGTGGCGGGCGGCGTGAGGGATCGACGTGTGGTCGACCACGTCGCGAGCTGCCCGGAGTGCTCGCGGTACGTTCAGCGGCTGCGGGAGCGCTCTGAGGGTGGACTCCCTTCGTGGCTGGGCTCCGCCTCCGCCCCTCCGCCCCAAGACCCAAGCGGGGCGAGGTGCGCCAAGGTCGCCGCCGAGGAGGCGATCGTTACGCTGCGAGCGGGGATCGATCTGACGCGCGCGGGACTGACGCTCGAAGAAGGCTTTTTGGTGTCGCGGGTGGAGGGCCAGACTTCGGTAGCGGAACTCGCGGTGCTCATCGGGAAGTCCCGAGAGGAGACCTCCCGCCTCGTGGAGCGCCTGGCCCTCGCCCAGATCTTGGTCGTAGGGGGCGCGATCGAAACGGGGTCGGACGACGATACCTGGGATGGCTTCGAGTTCCCGTCGGAGGCCATGGCCGAAGAGGTCGATCTCAGCGTCGAAGAGAAGAAGAGGATCCTCTTCACCCACGGACATCTTGATACTTGGACCCACTATCGACTGCTCGAGGTGCGGTGGCGGGACGATGCCAAGGCGATCCAGCGGGCCTACTACGCTCGAAGTAAGGAGTGGCATCCGGATCGCTTTCGCCGTCCTCGCCTAGGAACCTTCAAAGCCCGCATCGATCAGATCTTTCGGGCTCTCAACATCGCCTACTCCGAGCTGCGGGACGAAAAACGCAAGCGAGCGTACGACCGCGTCCACGCCCCGGCCTTCGACGAGGAAGACATGGCGGCCATGCTGAAGGCGCGTCGCCACGAGGATCGTGAAGCCCGGCGAGCTCGAGAGCGCCTGGAGCGGCGGCGTCGCTCGAATCCGATCCGAAAGCGGATGGAGCAAGCTCGGAGTCTTTACGAGGAAGCCCGGAGCCTCCGAGATCGGGGCGAGCTGATGCAAGCCCTCAGCGCCGTGCAGGCGGCCACGACCTTCGATGAGCGCCCCGAATATCGAAGGCTCCTCAGGGAGCTTCAGATCGCCACCGCCGAGCTTCGCGTGGCCCCCATCCTCAAGCGAGGCCAGCACGCGGAGAGTATGGCGTCCTGGGAGGACGCTGTCGTTTTGTTTACGGAAGCGGTCCGCCTGGCTCCTGAGCACGGACCGGCCCGTCTTCGCCTCGCGTTCAACCTCCTCATGGCGGGCCGGCCCGCGCAGTCCGCCAATGAGCACATCACCCACGCTCTGCGCCTGTTGCCCGAAGAGCCCGAAGCCTACTTCGTTCGCGGTCTGGGTTACGAGAAGGGACTCATGGAGAAGGCGGCGGTTCGGGCGTACGAGCGCGCCTTGGAGCTCAAGCCGAACTACGCTGCGGCCAAAAAGCGCCTAAAGAAACTCCGCTGGGGCTTTTGAGGCGCGTCTTCATCATTCACGGGCGCTTTGGCCCCTGGCGCCCCGGCCGGCTTCGCCTCTCGTGGGTTACATGTGGCCAAGGGACTCGCCCGTCAGTACTCATCCGCGGCCCGCTTCGGGCCGAGGTAGAAGGGCGTCGGCTGCATGTCTTCGAGGCAGCTGAAGTCCAGGCCCCGAAGGGTTCCTTCTTCGGCCAGGGCGTTGGCGAGCCGGTCCGGACAGTCGGCGGCGGACATGCCTTCCACGCCGTGTCCCATCCCTTCGACCACCACGAGGCGAGCGTTGGGCATCCGCGCGATGACCTTTCGTCCCCATCGAGGCGGGGTGACGGGGTCGAGGCTTCCGCTGAAGACCAACACCGGTATCTGGGTCGAAACGGGACGCCAGAAGTCGTCGGGGAGGTCCGCCGAGGGAAAGATCCGACAGGCCATACGTTGCTCCTCGAGGCGGGCGCGGCCGAAGATGGTCTCGGCGTCGGCTGCGTCCACGGTATCGTCACGGATACGCTGAGTCTCTTCCGGACAGGTCACCGCGAGATACATGAGGGTGTGGCTCTCGCGGAGGCGAAGCCGCCCCCCCACGTTGGCGGCGTCCACGAAAGGTGTCCAGTCTCCCTCCGCGGCGCGGCGGAGGATCCACGGGATCGTACGGGCGAGGGCGGTGTCGTAGGCGAGGCTGCCGATCGACTCTCCAAAGGTGGGGGCGGTGAGAGGGACCTTCTGGGGAAGGCGACCCGGTCGTCGCCACAGCACTCTCGCCGGCTTCGCTCGTAGCCGCGAGAGCGCCTGCCTCGCATCCCCAGCGGGGTCCGGGAACAACGCCCCGCAACGTCGCCCGTCGGCCTGGGCAGGCTCGGCTTGGCAGGCTTGAAAGAGGCCTTCGAGGGCCTTCTCGGTATCCCTCGCGAAATGCCGAGGACGTTCGAAGTCAGGAGCGACCGGACCCCACAAGACCGCGGTGCTCACCCGCTCTGGGTATCTTCGCATGAAGGCCTGCGCGACCAAGCTCCCGTAGGAATAGCCGAAGAGGTGGATCCGCTCGTAGCCCAGCCACGACCTCACCGCGTCGAGATCTCGAACCGCATCCGAGGTTCCGTACCGCCGCAGATCGACCTCCTTCGCCGCCGCCTCCACGCAGCGACCCACCTCCGCGAAGGGGAGCTTGGGGGCGGTTGGAAGCTTGGGGTCGTCCAGTCCCGAGCAGCGCAGAGGTTGGGAGCGTCCGGTCCCGCGCTGATCCACGAGGACGACGTCTCGGCGCTGACGGTAGATGGATAGATCCTCGGTGTAGTCCGCCGCGAGCGACGTGGCCGAGTCGCTCGGGCCGCCCTCGAGATCGAACCAAGGCTGAAGCGAGGGCTCGGGGGCCAGAGCTGGCACCACCACCACGGAGAGGCTCAAGGTTCGGCCTCCGGGGCGTGCGTGATTCTCGGGGACCTCGAGACGTCCGCACAGGAGCGGAACCGAGCTGCCTCCCGGACGACACATCTCGAGGGGGAGCCGCCGCAGGCCCGCTGCTGCGGCGGCGACGGGGTCCAGGAGCTCGGAGAGGCCCGGCGCGGGGGCGGTCCGGGTCGAAACGCGCTCGGATGCGCAGGTCGTGGTCAGCGAGAGGGAGAGAAGCGCCCCGAGGGGAGTTCGGGCGCAACGGGCGGACGAGAGGGCCACGCCGTCACGGTAGACGGGGGGCACGACGCGCGCCATCGGGCTCGCGGCAGGCCCCGATGAAACGTCGGTTGCGTCCCCGGCGAGGGGCGGCCCCGAGCGGCGCTTCGCTTCGCCGGTGTACAAGTGAATGGGGCCGCCTGTACAATGTACGAGATTGGGAGAGGATCCTCCCAGCCCTCCGTTCTTCCGGCTCACACTGAACGAACGGTCCCCTAAATTCCTCGATGTGTCTCGCAGAGAGGACACAAGACAGCATGGATTCCTCTATTGATGACTTCCGAAGAGGACGATTTGGGATCTAGTCTTGGGACATGCGGGACGATGAGCTGAAGACGGAACGAGACCTGTATCGAACGATCCTCGAGCTGGCCGCAGCCGAGGAGGAGGTGGAGCCCTTTCTAAAGAAGGTCCTGGAGCTGGTGATGACCCGCTCTCGAGCGCGGCGCTGTTTCGTGGGCCTCGGCGCTCCCGACGCCGAGAAGGGGGTGCCGGCGGCGTGGTGGACGATTCACGCCCCCGACGGCGAAGAGGCCGGTCTCGAGATGCGGGTCTCGTCGACCATCATTCGGGCCGCTCTCGATGAAGGAGAGACGGTTCGCACTTTCTCGGCGCTCCTCGACGAACGCTTCTCCCAAGCGGCCAGCGTGCGGCGGACGAGCATCGAGTCTGCTCTCTGCGTACCGGTGGGACGGCGGGAGGGGGTCATCTATCTCGAAGGCCAGAGCGGAGACCGTGACTTCATTACCCGCTGTGAGGACAGCGTCCGTCTCCTTGCCCAGGTGATGGCGGGGGTCGCTTGGAAGCTGCTGCATCCAAGAGGCGAGGGCGCCGAGGATCCTACGGCACCCTACCGCGCTCGTATGAAGCTGGAGACCTTCGTGGGGCGGAGCTCGGCCCTTCGGGATCTCTTCGACCGAGTCGAGCGCTTCGCCGAGGTCGAGTCCCCGATCTTGCTCAAAGGTCCTTCCGGAGTGGGAAAGTCGCGTATCGCGCGCGCCCTTCACGATCATTCCAAGCGGGCTGGGCGTCCCTTCATGGCCATCAACTGCGCCGGTCTCTCCGAGGATCTGGCGTGGAGTGAGCTCTTCGGTCACGTGAAGGGAGCCTTCACGGGGGCGGCCGCAGACAAGAGAGGTCTCGTGGCGGCGTGTGACGGAGGAACCCTCTTCCTCGACGAGATCGCCGAGACGTCTCCCCAAGTGCAGGCCAGACTGCTGACCTTTCTCGACGATCAGACCTTTCGCCGTCTGGGCGACACGACGCAGCGTCGGGCCGACGTGCGGATCGTCGCCGCCACCAACGTCGACCTCGACGCGGCCGTGAGCGCTGGGACCCTCCGCCGGGATCTTCGGTTCCGCTTCAAACTCGAGATTCCGGTGCCGGCGCTCTCGGATCGGAGGGAGGACATTCCGCTCCTCATGAACCACTTCGCGCAAGCGATGGCGGAACGGCACGGCTGGACGCTGCGGGGATTTACGACCCACGCCATCGAGGCGGCCAAGCAGGCGCCCTGGCCGGGGAACGTTCGTGAGCTGGAGAATCGAGTCGAACAGGCGGTGATCACCTCGCGCGGCTACGGTGGACTGATCACCTCGGGGATGCTCGAGCTCGTGGCCCCGCTTCTGGCGCGAACCGTCGAGGTTCGGGATTTGTATCCGCTGTCGCTCAAGGAGGCGCGGCGTCAGTTCGATCTCCAACACATCGAGAAGGTCCTCGAGCGCATGAACGGCAACGTCTCCAAGACGGTGGGGCATTTGGACATCTCGCGGGGTTACTTTTACAAGATTCGGAAATCCCACGAGCTCCAGTCGGAAACGTTGCCCTGAGGGCAGCCGGGACGGAGAAACTCATCGTATCGTACAAGACCGTGCTCTCGGAGCGCGTCTATCAGCGACCATGTCGTTCGCGGCGGCCTTCGCCCCCTCAGGGAAAGTTATGTTGGAGCGTCAGTCTTTCTTTGCCCTCGCTGCCCGCGACGAGCGTAGCCGTCCCTGGGCTACGCTGCTCAGTGGCCCCCTTGGCTTTGCCCGCTGGCTCGACCCCAAGCTGCTCTCGGTCCTGGCTCGGCCTCAGACCGGAGACGCGCTGGAAAGTGTCGTGACCCCCGGAGCTGCGGTGGCCGCACTCGGGCTCGACTTTGAGTCGCGAGCGCGTATCCACATCCAGGGCCACATTCAGGGGAGCTCGCCTCGCGGACTCGAGATCGCGTCGAGCCGAGAGCTCAGCGAGACGCGGACCGAGGTCCACCTCCGTCGCCGACGCGAGGGCGAGGCTTCGAGCCGCGCAGTGCCGGCGCTCCTCATGCCGCGACTGGATCGGGAGTGCGCGGCGCTGGTGGCCGAGGCCGACACCGTCGTCCTCGCCCACGGCGGCGCCGGAGAGGGTTTGTGCCTCAGCCACCGTATCGGTCGTCCCGGTTTCGTCTTGGTCGTTCACGAGACGGAGCTGCTGCTCGGCGACGTCCCTGGCGCCTCCGAACTTCCCGACGGCGAGAGCCAGGCGGGGCTCCTCTTCACGGACTTCGAGCGAGGCGCGCTGCTGCAGCTCACGGGCACCCTGGAAGTTCTCCTCGACCCCACCTGGTCTCGGCGCTTCCCGGGGGCCGACCGCGCGCTCCGCTTCCGCATCGAAGACGGGCGCTACCTCCCTCGCGTCCTTCAGGACCGCTGGACCCTCGCGGCCCTCTCGCCCTCGGTCGAGGGGCCACCCGGGCCGGCCCGCGAGCCCTCGAGCGAAGGGCCGAGCGGCCGCATCCTCTCCGTGAATCTATCCATGCCCGAGACGGTGCGCAGCGGCGGCCGGGACGTCAGCACCGGCATCTTCAAGCGGCCGATGGCCTCCCGTCGGCAGCTGCGTCGGCTCAATCTCGATGGGGATGGCCAGGCGGATCTCTGGGGGCACGGAGGGGCCTTTCGTGCTGTCTATCTCTACCCCCACGAGCACTATGCCTACTGGGCGCAGGAGCTCGGGCGTCACGACCTCCAGCCGGGCCAGTTCGGCGAGAACTTCACCGTAGAGGGGCTCCTCGAAGACGAGGTCCATATCGGAGATGTCTTTCGAGTGGGTTCTGCCCTCGTCGAAGTCACACAGCCCCGAGTGCCTTGCTACAAGCTGGCCATGAAGATCGGCGTCGAGGGTTTCGAGCGCGCCTTTCAAAGAACCGGCCGGGTGGGATTCTACGTTCGGGTGCTCGAGATGGGGGAGGTAGGGCCCGGAGACGCGCTCCAGCTCGTGGGGAGAGACCCCCACGGCATGAGCGTACGAGAGGTCAACGACCTCCTCTACCACCGGCCCGACGACGTGGAGGGGGCTCGACGCGCGCTTCGGATGGCGGCGCTCTCGCCGGGGTGGCAGGGCTCTTTCGTAGAGCGGGTTCAGAAAGCGGAGGACGCGGGCTTTCGGGACTTCATCGTCCGTCAGAGAGTTCCGGAGAGCGAGGGGATTACATCCTTCTATCTGGAGCCGCTCGGCGGAGGAGAACTTCCGGACTATCCAGCCGGACAGTTCTTGACCTTCGAACTCGACGTTCCCGGGCACGACGAGAAGGTCTACCGAACCTATTCCCTGTCCGACGCGCCTCGCCCTGACCACTACCGGGTGAGCATCAAGCGCGAGCGCCCTCCGGGCGTGCCTCCGGGTTTGGCCTCGAACTATTTCCACGACCACGTCCAGGTCGGCTCGGTGCTGCGTGTGGCTCCGCCGCGCGGTAAGTTCGTGCTCGACCTGAGCCAGGCGCGAAATCTCGTGCTCCTCAGCGCGGGCGTGGGCATCACCCCCCTCCTCAGCATGCTCGAGGCCGCCATGAAGGCGGAGTACCCCCAGCGAGTGTGGTTCTTCCACGGCGCGCGGAACGGCCGCGAGCACGCCTTCGGCGCTCGGGTGCGGGCGCTCGAAGCCGAGCATCCGCAGCTCAGCGTGCACGTGGCCTACAGCGCCCCTCGGGAAGGCGAAGATCTTCTCGGTCGCGACTATGACAGCGAGGGCCGGGTCAACCTAGATCTCCTGGCGCGGACGCTCCCGTTCGGAAATCACGAGTTCTATCTCGTGGGTCCAACCCCGTTCATGCGCGACCTGGTGCAGGGGCTCGCCGCTTGGGGGGTGCCTTCCGCTCGCATCCACTACGAGTTCTTCGGCCCCGCGTCCGACTTGCTCCCCGAGGCGCCTCGCGAGACGCGGGGCGTCGAGGGGGCCGAGGTCGAGTTCACCCGTTCGCGAGTGAAGGGCCGCGTCTCGGGCCAAGAGACCCTTCTCGAGGCGGCCGAGCGGCTCGGCTTGTCCCCGCCCTTCAGTTGCCGAGCGGGCGTATGCCACTCCTGTAAGTCGAAACTCCGGGAAGGCGAGGTCGAATACGACCCGAATCCCCCGAACCCCCCGGGCCGGGGCGAGGTCCTCCTCTGTTGCGCTCGACCTACCACAAAGGTCGTCATCGATATATGATGCGACGGCTGTGCGCCGCCCGCTTCTGCATTTTTGCCCGCCCCGCGGGTGGATGAACGACCCGAATGGTCTCGTATACGTTGAGGGCCTATATCATCTCTTCTATCAATACAATCCAAATGAGCCGAAGTGGGGGAGCATCCACTGGGGGCACGCCACGAGCCGCGACTTGGTGAGTTGGCATCATCATGCGCCTGCCCTCTATCCGGACCCTGAGGGCCTGGGACACGTTGCGTCCGGGAGCGCCGTGGTCGACCCTATGAACACGTCGGGCTTCGCGGGTCCCACGCCGGGCCCACCGCCAGTGGTGGCGATGTTTAGTCATTTTCCTCCTGACGGCGGCCAGGTGCAGAGCCTAGCGTTCAGCCGCAACGGGGGAGCCACCTGGCAGATGTTCGAAGGCAATCCCGTTCTTAAGAGGCCGGACCTGGCCGATTTTCGGGATCCAAAAGTGTTCTGGTATCCGCCCCACCGTGTGTGGGTCATGGTTCTCGCGGCCGGTGAGCAAGTCATCATCTACCGGTCGCCGAATCTTCGTGACTGGGCGGAGTCGAGTCGATTCGGTGAGGGCGCTGGGGCTCATGGCTTCGTATGGGAGTGCCCCGACCTCTTCCCCATCGGTTCAAGAAACTCTGGTCTGTGGTGCATGCTCGTCAGCGTTCAAGGGGGAGCCCCGAACGGCGGTTCCGGAACTCAGTATTTTCTCGGTCATTTCGACGGAGAGGTGTTCTCGGCTCGGACGGACCCGAACCCCCGCTGGATCGGGTGGGGGCCCGATGACTACGCGGGTGTGAGCTGGTCGAACCTCGGTTCACGACGGGTGACGGTGGGATGGATGAGCAATCATCTCTACGCCCATGAGGTGCCGACCGAAGGGTGGCGAG
>JBCBRU010000236.1:0-11885 GCA_039819565.1 Myxococcota bacterium
CCTTCGACGAGCTGGCTATCGCGAAAGGCGGCGCCTCTTCGGCGCTTGGCGCCTTCGGAGAACCGGGCTGACCCGATGTTGTCCGCTCCCGAGGGGCTGGATATGACTTCACAGGCCGCGGCATGTCCGTTTCTCTGTCACCCTCCACGGCTCGCGAGCTGTTCGAGCGCTATGGCGGACAGGTCATGGCGCGCTGCCGGCGTCTGTTGCGGGATCCGGTCGCGGCCCAGGACGCTTGTCAGGAGGTCTTCGTGCAGCTCCTCACGAGCGGACATACGTTTCGCGGAGACGCGGAGTGGATGACCTGGCTCTATCGCGTCGCGACCAACGTCTGCTTGACCAAGCTGAGGAACGAGGGGCGCCGCGGTGGCCAGTGGTTCAGTCAGCTCAAGGCCCACCTCCCCGACGCCGCGCCCTCGATGGAGGAGCAGATCCTCACCCGTCGCTTCCTCGAGCACATGTTCTCGGAGTGTGACGACATCGACCAGCAGCTCTCCGTATATTTGTTCGTGGATGGGTTGTCGCAAGGAGAGGCGGCGGAGCTCCTCGGACTCTCCCGATCGACCATCAACAAGCGGGTCCAGGCTTTGCGCGAAGCCTACCGGTGGATGGAGGCGTCGTGACAGAGCATCTCTCAGATCTCACGCTCGCTCGCCTCGCCACGGGAGAGACGAAAGGGCTCGAGGAAGCGCAAGCTCACCTTCAACAGTGTGAGCTGTGTAGGTCCCGGCTGCTGGAGCGGCAACAATCAGACCGCGACTTCATGGCGACTCCGGTGGCGGTGGCGATGCGAGAGGTCCTCGCGGCCCAGGTGGGAGAGGCCCCGGCGGCGCCACCACGCAAGACTTCGGCCCGGGTGGCCGCGTGGGCGACGGGGCTCGCGGCCGCAGCGGGGATTGCATTTGCGCTCTGGCCGGAAGCGGACGGCGTCCGCACCAAGGGAGCATTCTCGGTGGAGCTCGTGGACGCCCGCTCTGGAGTCGCTCTGAGCGCGATCGACTCGGGTCAGCCATTTCGGGTTCGGGCGCGGTGCGCCGATCGCTGTGCGGTGGGGCTCTATCACGCGGCGGGTGAGGCTCGCCCCACCGAGGTGGTCGCCCCGCTCCGACTCTTACCGGGGGCACCGACCTTGCTCGGAGCCGAGCTGAGGTACGAGCCGGAAGCACTCCCCGAGCGCCTCATCGTCGTGTTCTGCCCGGAAAGCGGGGAGGGATCCCAACCCCTCACGGATCCGGCGTGTGCGCGCGTCGTGAGGGAGCTTTAGTGCCCCTCGGGCTGACTCTTCTCTTGGCGGCGGCGAGCTCCGCCGACGTTCCCATCGAACGGTCGCGGGTGGCGCTGGTGGTGGGACAGAACCAAGGACTCCCCGAAGAGCGCCCGTTGCGTCACGCCGAGCGCGACGCCGACCGCGTGCGCCGCGTGCTCGGGGAGCTGGGTCGCTTCGATCGCGTGCTGCACCTCGCGGGCCCCAGCGTGGCGGAGCTCCTGGCCGCATTGGAGGCTCTTCCCGGCTCTCCGGCAGTGCTGGTCTTTTACTACTCGGGCCACGCCGGCCGGGGTGCCCTCCACCTGCAGGGAGGACTGGTGGAGGGCAAGGACGTGTTGGCCTCCCTCGACGCCAAGACGCCCGGCCTCCGGGTCGCGATCATCGACGCGTGCGAGAGCGGTGATCTCACCCAAAGCAAGGGACTCGAGTCCCGCATCGTGGCGCCCCAAACGCTGTCCTCTCGCCCCACTCAGGGCCGGGTGGTGTTGGCCTCGTCGAGCCCCGGCGCCGCCGCCCAGGAGTCCGACGCGCTCGAGGGCTCTTATTTCACGGCCCACGTGGTCGCTGGCCTGCGAGGCGCGGCGGACGGCGACGAGGATGGCCGCGTCACCCTGCGGGAGGTCTTCGAGCACGCCCGCGCCCGCACGGTGAGCGACACCTTCCTGAGCGGGGTTGGGGTCCAGCGACCGAGCTTTCGGCTGCGCCTGGATGGCGAGGCCGACGTACCGCTGACCTGGATAGACGGCGCCGGGGCTCAGCTCGAGCTCGGGGGTGGCGCCTCCGGTCGCTATCTCGTGCAGTCCGCCGAGGGACGACTCATCGCCGAGCTCGCGGTCGCCCGGGGGGAGCGCAGCACCCTCAGCTTCCCTCCGGGCCGCTACCAAATCCTGAAGCGCGAGCCGACGGGCGCGCTCGTGGCGGAACTCAGCTTGCGCCCGGCCTCGCGGTCGATCCTGCGGGACGCAGACATGGAGCGGGTCCCCTTCGTGCGGGTGGCGAGGAAAGGGGGCATCGTGGGCTCCTATGCGGCCGGAGTTCGGTTGGGAACGGGAGTGGGTGGGGCCGCCATGCTGGCGGGCGTCGACCTGGGATATACCTTCGAGCTGGGGGCGTTTGCGCTCTGGCCCTCACTCCGGGTCGAAGCCGGCAGCCAAGACGACCAGCAGCTCGTTGCCGGCGACCTCGGGGTGCTGCTCAACTGGGGCCAAAGCCTCGCGAGGTGGCGGCCCCATATCGGTCTTCGCGCGGCCCTCGCGCTGCTTCATCAGCGCAACGGGGCCCTGGGTGAGTCCGTGACCTTCGCGCCGCGGCTGGAGCTGCTGGGCGGACTGGATGCGTGGCTGAGCCACGACCTCGGTCTCTTCGCGCTCCTCGGGATCGGACTCACCGGCTATCCGGTGCAGGAGGATCCGAGGGTGGACCGGTCCGAATGGACCACCGACCTTGCCGCCTTCATGGGGCTCGGGGCCCGTTGGCGCTGAGGCCGCGCGATGAAGCCGTCAGCTAGAGTTCTCGGCCCGTTTCTGGCCCTCGCGAGCTGCGAGCCGCTCCTCGCGGACCTCGACTTCCCTCCCCCCAAGCTGGAGCTCAGCGTGAGCGAGGGTCCTCGGGTCGGCTCTGGGGTGGACGTCTCGGTCCGCATCGACGGGTGCGCGGCGGGCGAGCTGCAGATGGTTCTCGACGGGGTCCCATTCGCGGAGCCCTCCTTCTCGGGCTGCTCCATCGAGAGGGGTTGCACCCTCGGCTCTACGCTCTCGGGCGCCGCCATCACCGAGACCCTCGGCCCCTTCGGGCTCCTCCAGAGCGACCGCGGCCCGAGCCCGTGCGTCGGCGCTTCGGGCCGCTGCCTCGACTTTGGTCGGTCCTTGGGGCCCGTTTCGGTCCCCCTCGGCCCTCGCCTCTTCGAGGAGGTGGGCCCCATCCCAGAAGTCGCCACGGCGCTCTTCGCGACCCCGCAGAGCTCCGGACTTGCGCTCCACGCCGCGACCTCCGCAGGCACTCGCACCCTCGGCTTCGCGAACCCGCGAGGGCCCGCGGACCTCAGCGGAGAATGGGTCCTGTGGAACGCCGGTCCCGAGATTCTGACCCGCGCTCACGGCTCCGGAGGCCTCTTGGTGGGCTTGTTTCGCTGCCGCACCGCGGGCGCTTGCGCAGCGGAGCGAACCCTCCGCGCCGTCGACTGGGACCGAAAGCTCCGCTCCATCCCGCTCCCGGCGTCCGCGGGCGCAAACCCCACCGCCTTGCTGGCCGCGGGCCTGCGCACCTGGGTCAGGACGGATGCGGGTCTCGTGGAGCTCAACTTTCGGGAGACTCCAGCCGGGTTCACGGTGACGTCGAGCCACACGGTGCCGGGACGCTGGAGCGTGACCCGCGACGGGGGCTCCGCGTGGCGGCTGGACGAGGGGGTGATCCGCTGGCTTCACGCCACCTCCGAAGGCCTGCGGGAAGCCTCCGTCGGTCCGCTCGATCCCCCCATCGTGCGCGTCGATCGGGTCTTCAGCGCCGGTGAGGGGGCCTGGCTGGTCGTGCAAACCGAGAATGATGCGGAGCCGCGATGGTTGATCCTCGACCGTGACCGCGATCGGCGGCTGAGCGTCATGCCTCGGCCCGAGGGGGTGGCGTATGTCGTCCCTCGAGCTCCGTTCCTCTGGGTGGCGTTGTCGGGAGGAACGCTCGAGCGTTGGGATCTCACCGGACCCCAAGCTTCGTTCGACTTCCCAGGGCAAGTCCTCCAGGAGAGCGTGCCGGGGGGAGAAGACCTCTTCTTGGCCACCCGAAGCGACGACCTCGAAGGCACCCGGAGGCTATGGCGACTGAGCGCCTCCGACGCCCCTCCGGAGCTCTGGATCGACGATCTCGGGACGACGGTGCAGTGGACCACGGCCCTCCTCGAGCGACAGGGGAGTATCTTTGCGGCGCTGAGCACCCGCCTCGTGTTTCGATTTCAAAGCCGGCCGTAGAGCAGCCAGAGATCGCCGGCGTCGTCCCCGGCCACGAACCACCAGGTCTCGGCGTCTCGCCCCGGCGCGAGGTGCGCGGTCTCGAAGAAGCTCGGAAAGCCGCAACCCTCCCAGCGATCTCGAGGTTGTCCCTCGCTAAGGACGTAGAGGTGGACCTCCTGCAGTCCGTCCCCTCCCGCCGCGAGCCAAACCTCCTCTCGGCGGAGGAGCTGGGGCCGGCTCATGCGGATAGGCATAGAAATGGGCTGGATAGATGTCGTGGAGGTTGGGCTCTCCAGAAAGGCCACGACCCCGGTCTCGTTCTCCGTGTAGGCCACCGCCCAACTCTCACCGGCGCCTCGCGCGGCGGCGGGGAGAGTGTCGCGATTCCGACCCAGCTCGACGCGCAACTCCGACGGCAAGTCGAGGTCTGCACCAAAACGCAGTCTAAGCTGCGGCGAGGCGCCCCCTACGACGTCGGCGAGGAGCCAGCCGGAAGGATCTCCAAAGAGCTGGGCTCGGTCCCCGGCCTCATATCTACGGGTGGGACCGTCGACCCCGAACCAATGGGCCACGCGGTCGCTCCGATCGTAGACCAAGTACACCGCTCCGGTCCCGAGGCCGAGGTGAGAGAAGCTTCGATTGCAGCAAGGAGGGGCATCGAAGACCTCCGCGGGGCGCGCCGAGTCCCCCGAGAAGAGGAGGAAGGGCAAGGTACCGCTCGTGTAACTCAGGAGCTCAGGACGCCCGTCCAGACCGAGCCGGAGGGTGTGAGCCTGACTATCCTGCTCTAGGGGGGTGACCGAGAAGGTCTCCCCATCCCGTCGAAAATCGAGCAGAAAGAGCTGGTTCGAGGTCGGATCGACGGCGGCCACGAAGGCCCCGCCGTCCCGGGGTGCGACCTGCGGTCGGAGCCCCGCAGGAAGGCGGTAGGCAAGAGGACACGCCCCGGGCTCGGGCCCGACCGCGGCCGTACCGGCATCGGCAACCCTCGCGTCGGGGGCTCCCGCGTCGCCTCCTGGCGGCACCGAGCCGAGATCCGCCTCCGCCGGGACTCGCCCGAGGTCCGCTTCCTCTGGCCCAACCCCGTTGGCCTCATCGGTGCACGCCCCTAACCCCAGCAGCAGCGCCAGCGCTTTTCTCCGCACCCGATGAGGCTACACGCCTGAGCGGGAAAAAAGTGAAGGCCCGCGCGACAGTTCGCGGGCTCGGGCATCCAACCGATCGATGAAGCGTTCAACACTTGTCATTTCTCTCGCCGCTGTCGTGGCCTGCGGAGACAGCGAGGGTGATGACCCTGCCGTCTGCACGATCCTCACGCGAGACGACGTCGACACCGGAGGCTCGCTCGCGGCGGGCTGCTACCTCGCCGAGGAGGATCTCCGAGTCAGCAGCGGCACCCTTTCGCTGGCGGCCGGGGTTCGGATCGAGTTCGCGCAGGACGTCGGGCTGTCCGTCGAGATGGGCGGGGCCCTCCGAGCCGCAGGGACGGTGATGGAACCGGTGGTGCTGACTGGGGTGAGAACGGGTCGAGGGGCCTGGCAGGGACTTCGCTTCGACAATACGGCCTCCGGCGAGAATCGGCTGGTGGGCGCCCTCATCGAGAACGGCGGAGGATCCGCCTGGGACGGAGGATCGGACTCCCAAGCCTGCGTGTTCCTCGACGGGGACGCGGCGAGAGTCGAACTGAGGGACAGCACCCTCCGCGGATGCGCAGCCGCGGGCCTCTCGGTGAGATCCGGCTTAGCGGATATCGTCGTGGCCAACTCAGCTTTCGAAGACAGTGCGAGCCCCCTCCGGGTTCAGCCGAACAACGTCAAAGGTCTAGCGGGAGACCTTCAGTTCACGGGCAACGACGAAGCTTTCGTGACGCTTGCAGGAGACGTGATTCTCGACTTCGCAGAGGTGGTCTCGGACAACCAGAGCTGGTTGCCGCAGGCGATCCCGTATCGAGCGGGAGGACGCATCAGCGTCGAGGCCGACCTCATCCTACAGCCTGGGGTCGTCCTGGAGTTCGTTTCGGACGTGGGGCTGCTCATCCAGACGGACGGGACGCTCCGCGCCGAAGGCACCCCCGAGGCTCCCATCGCGTTTCGGGGAGCCGAAGCCACCCCAGGGTTCTGGAAAGGCATCATCAATCGAGGCAGCTTTAGCCCCCAGAACGTGCTCGCCAACGTGAGCGTCGACTCCGCCGGCAGCAGCGGATGGGACGGCGCCATGGAGTCTCGGGCGGCTATCTATATCGCCGGGGGAGACTTCACCCGCCGCTCCAGCCTGACGATTCAGTCGGCCTCGGTTCGATTCAGCGGCGCCATCGGCATCACCGTGACCCAGGAGAGCGAGCTGACGGGCTGCCCCAACGTCACCTTCGAAGGCAACGCCGGAGCGGATACCTTCGTGGATCCGCAGGGCACTTCCGACTGCTCCTGACGAAAACCCAGCGCCCACGAGGGAGAGCCCTTTTCGTGGGCTTCGAGCCTTCGCATGCTCTTGGGTATGGAATGGCCCGATGGTATCGACCGTGCCTACACCCTCATCGTCGAGAAGCTCACGACGTGGCTCGAGCAGGGCATCAAGCTGCTTCCGAACGCGATCGTCTCCCTGTTCATCCTGCTCGTGTTTTGGCGGCTGGGGCTCGTCCTGAGAGGAGCCCTTCGCCGCGCCCTGGCCCCCGCCAAGGTGCCGGAGGCGCTCGTTGCGCTCGTGACTCAGACCGTCTACTTCGCGGTGTTTGCCTTTGGCGTCTTCGTGGCCCTTTCCGTCTTGGAGCTGGACGGCGCGGTCACGTCCCTCCTCGCGGGTGTGGGTATCGTGGGTCTCGCGCTCTCTTTCGCGTTTCAGGACCTCGCCACGAACTTCATATCTGGGCTCATCCTCATCGTGCAGCAGCCTCTCCGCGTGGGTGACCTCGTCCATACTGGGGACTTCGACGGCATTGTGTTGGGCGTGGGTTTGCGTTCGGTCACGCTGAGGGACCTGGACGGACAGCACGTGGTCATCCCGACGAAAGACGTCTTTCAGAATGCGCTCGTGAACTTCAGCATGGAGGACCAGCGCCGGGTGACCCTGAGCTGCGGTGTCTCCTACGGCGAAGACTTGCCGAGGGTAGAGAGGCTTACCATCGATGCGGTCCGATCGCTCCAAGAGGTCGTGTCGACGCGCCCCGTCACCCTGCACTGGACGAGCTTCGGAGGCTCCTCGATCGACTATGCTCTCCGCTTCTGGACCCACAGATCCGACGAGACCTCCTATAATGACGCTCACTCCGCCGCCCTCAAGGCCATCAAGGCGGCCTATGATCAACACGACATCGTCATTCCTTTCCCCATCCGCACCGTCGACTTCGGCATCAAGGGTGGCAAAAGCTACCAAGACGTCCTCACCGCCGTAGGCGACTGAGGACGCGGGAGAGATTCATGAATATCTCGCGGTCCACGATCCTCCTCGCCGTTCTCTTGGGCGCCTGCGCGGCCTCCCCGCCCCCGACCCGCACCGAGCCTTCGGCGCCGCATCGACCCACCGGCCCCCTCCGGAGTCGCGCCGAGCTCGAAGCGGAGCTGTCCCGGGCGGCGGAGGGCGACGTCGAGCGGGTTTGGCGGCGCCTCCGGAGCACCGGCGAGTTCCCGATCGTCATCGAGGACACCGCCTTCTTCTTCCATCGCTCCTCCGCCCAGAAGGTCGAGTGGCGGGGGGAGTTTTCGTCCTGGGACCCGAGCTGGGACGCGCGCGGACACCAGGTCGGGAACACCGACCTGTGGCGCTACGAGCGCCCGCTCCTCCCGGGGTCGCGTCTCGACTACAAGATCGTGACGGACGGGGAGTGGCAGCTCGACCCCCACAACTCACGCCAGCAGGTTGGTGGCTTCGGCCCTAACTCCGAAGCTCGTATGCCTCCGTTCGAGGACTCACCTTATATTTTCCGCACACCGGACACTCCGCAGGGGAGCTTCACGGCGAACCTGCCCATCGAGAGCACCGCCTTGGGCTACACGGTGAACGTGCGTATCTATCTTCCCCCGGGCTTGGCCCCCGACGCCCGCGACCTCCCCGTGCTCTTCGTGACGGATGGGTCGGATTACTATCGGGACGAGATGGGGGCCACGGTGATCATCCTCGACCGACTCTATCAAGAAGAGATGATCGAACCGGTCGTGGTCGTCTTCGTGGATCCATGGGATCCGGAGGGGAAGAAGAACCGAAGGGAGACCGAGCTCATCCCGGAGGGCCCGGGCCGGTGCCGCTTCTGCTCTTTCCTCGTGGACGAGCTCGGGCCTTGGGTGTCGGAGCGCTATCCCGTCACCGCTGACCCGGCGCGTCGGGCCATCGTCGGCACCTCCCTGGGGGGTCTGTTCACGACCTACGTGGGCCTCTACCACCCCGATCACTTCGGGCTCATTGGGATTCAGAGCCCCGCCTACCACGTGTACAGCGCCCGATTCATCTTCACCGCCCTCCTGGACGCCGACGCGTTTCCCCCCAAGGCTTTCCTCGACGTGGGGCTCTACGAGCGGCGCTATACCCGCAACTCCCAGCGCGCGGCGAAGCGACTCGAAGAGCTCGGCACCGAGCTCCTCTACATCGAGGCTCCCCAGGGACACTCGTGGGGGCACTGGCGCCACTACATGGACGACATGCTCATCCACTTCTTCGGTCGTTAGGTTCCCACCAAGCTTCGGAGCGCCGACCCCAATCGATCGAGATCTTCCTCGTCGGTGTGCATGTGGACGGAGGGCCCGTGGCTCAGCCGGTTCGGAAGGCGTAGCCGGTGGCGGGCTCCAGGCGCCGCAGGAGCCGGTCGATGAATCCTCGATCCGCGCGGGTGGCGGGGACGAAGCCGGAGAAGCGCTCCGCGAGTTGCTCGAAGTCGCGGGCTGCCATGCTCTTGGTCTCGCCCACGGTGACGGGGCAGCGCCGCCGACCGGCCCGTACCATCGCTTCGTCCCGGCGCACGCTGCCCATGTATGACATATGCTCCGAGAGGAAGTTGAGCGCGATGGTTCGGATCTGTTCGAAGAGGGCCTGCGCTTCACGATCGCTCTTCACCTGGTTGACCACGCAGGACACTTTGGCCTTGGGCTTCGCGCGAAAAAGAAGTTTCGCGCTGGCGTAGGCGTCCATCATCGCACTGGGATCTGGGGTGAACACGAGCACCGCCTCGTCGGCGGCGGCGCTGACGCTCACCGTGCTCGGGGCCACCCCCGCCGCGTTGTCGAGAACCAGGAAGTCGAAGCGTCGATCGAGCTCCTCGAAGCCCACCGCGAGATGCCGAAGCTCGTCGTAGCGAAGCTCGACCAAGGATGGGCCGCTCCGACTTCCGGCGAGCACCTGAAGGCCGTGGGGGCCCTCCGTAAAGGCTTCCGAAATAGGGCGTCCCTCGAGCACGTCCCGAAGGCTACGGGTGGGGTTGAGGCCCATATTGAGCGCGACGTTGGCCAAGCCAAAATCGCAGTCGAGGAGGGCCGTTCGCCATCCTCTTTGGGCCAGAGAAACGGCGAGGTTCATAGAGACCGCCGTCTTTCCGACGCCTCCCTTGCCGCTCGTTACGGACAGTACGCGCATCTATACCTCTATGTATTAGCGAACCAGCTCGACATCCGGGCCATGAGCCCCTGCCGTCGACCCGAGTGATGCTCAACGAGAGCGACGAGAAGAGCGTCCTGATCCACCCCATCGATGGGTCCGTAGGCGGCGGCGAGGGAAGCGAGGATGTCCCCGTGGGGCGCCGCGACGGCAACCACCGGCCACCCTAGGGCCCCGCTCAGCTCTTCGACCCGCTCCGGAGCGCGCTCGTCCTCCGCTACGAGACACACGAGGTGTCCATCGGGGTCGAGCCGCACCGGGGCGGCCAGGGCTCGATAGGCGAGGTTTCGGGGTACCGCCGCCACCGCCTCAGGCTCCGGCGCCCCCGTCCGGGGCTCCGCCTCTACCGGCTCTTCGATGGGGAGTTCGCGCGTGGCCGGCCCCTCGTCGTTATAGGGGGTCCGCGGCATCGCCGCCGGGCCGTTTTCGTCGCGACGGGTCATGGGGGCCTCAATCTCCCCAGTCCACTCCACCGGGGCGATCACCACGATCTCGGTGGTGTCCGAGTCAGGTCGCGGCAAAGGCGGGGGTCGCACCGGCGGGCGGGCTCGAAGGGTGACAGCCTCGTCGATGGTGGGGGGCGGCGCCCTCCCGTAGAGAACGGCCTCGATGACTTCGAGCCCGGACGGAACCTCAAAGGGCACCTCGCCGCCGGCCTCCGCCTCCGCGATACGCGCCTCGATCAACCTCGAGATTTCGCGCAGCGGCGCTCGAAGCCGCTCACCCACCTCGTCGCTTCGGATCCCCACCAGCTCGCTGAGTCGAGCGACCCGGGCCTTGAGGGCGTCCATCCGTTCCCGATTCTTCATGCTGCCCTATTCCCAAAGAGGAACTCACCGGGGCTCCGGGTTCATCGGCGATGCGCGGAGGAAGGGCACAAGCGCGGGCGCGACGCGGGGATTGCGGCCGCCCGACACGAAACCGAGGGTTCCGTGTCAGGCTGTCGGTCAGGCGAGCTTCAGGGGGAGGCGGCGAAGGCGCTGGCCGGTGATGGCGAAGACGGCGTTGGCCACCGCTGGAGCGGTAGGAGGAACTCCCGGCTCCCCCACCCCCGTGGGCGGCTCGTCGCTGTCCAACAGCACCACCTCGACTTCGGGGGCGGCCGCATACCGGAGGGTTTGGAAGTCATGGAAGTTGCTCTGCTCCACTCTGCCCTCCTTGAAGGTGATCTCGGCCTGGGTAAGCGTGGGTCCGAGCGCGAAGATCATGCCGCCTTCGATCTGCGCCTTCACGCCATCCGGGTGGACCACGGTGCCGCAGTCCACGGCCGCGGTCAGCTTGTGTACGCGGATGTCCCCATCGGTCACGGAACACTCGGCCACCACCGCCACGTAGGAGGAGAAGCTGTGCACCACGGCGATCCCTCGGGCGCGGCCCTCGGGAAGCTCCGTACCCCACTTCGCCGCCTCCGCGGCAGTCTCCAGGGTCTTGAGGTGGCGAGGCTGATCCTTCAGGAGCTTGCGTCGAAACTCGTAGGGGTCCGCTTCGGCGGCGTGGGCGAGCTCATCGATGAAGGACTCCACGACGAAGCCGGTGCTGGAGTGCCCCACCGATCGCCAAAACCCGGTGAGCACCGGCTCGGTGGCTTTGTGGTAGCCCACCGATAGATTGGGAATCGCATACGGCAAGCTGTCCGCGCCCTCGATGATCGACCCGTCGTTGCCGAGTCCAGTCATCGCGGAGACGGCCATCCCCGCCAGCGCCGAAGGGAGAACCTCTCGCAGGAAGGCAGGGGCAGCGCGCTCCATGGGGGACTGCTGGACCGCGAGATGCTCCCACGCCACCGGGCTGCCGCCCTCTACGTGACCGCGGAGCCTATGCAAGCTGGCTGGCCGAAAGAAGTCATGCTGCATGTCGTCTTCGCGGGACCACTGCACCCGGACCGTGCCTTTTCGCGCTTTGGCGAGCCAAGCCGCCTCACGAACGTAGTCGCTCTCTCCACGGCGCCCGAAGCCACCTCCGAGGAGGGTCCCATGCACCTTGACCTTGTCCCGAGAGAGTCCGGTGGCGTCCTCGACGGCGATGGCGGGGATGGCCGTCTCCGCGATGACTGGACTCGGCAACGACGGGTCGATCATCGAGGGCGCGGACAGCTTGCC
>JBCBRU010000237.1:0-11875 GCA_039819565.1 Myxococcota bacterium
CACTGGATAGCCGGCTATGATTCCGCGCGCCATGGCCTTTCGGAGGCCCTTCTCGACGGATGGGATAAAGGAGCGGGGCACTGACCCTCCGACCACCGCGTCGTCGAAAGTGAGATCGGTACCGCGTTCGGCGGGGGCGAAGTCCATCATGACGACGGCGAACTGACCGTGACCGCCACTCTGTTTCGACGACGCGGTGGTCGGAGGGTCAGTGCCCCGCTCCTTTATCCCATCCGTCGAGAAGGGCCTCCGAAAGGCCATGGCGCGCGGAATCATAGCCGGCTATCCAGTGGTCGATTTCACCGCCCGCCTCTACGACGGAAAGCACCATCCGGTGGACTCTTCGGACATGGCTTTTCAGATCGCGGCCTCGAAGGCGTTCAAGGTCGCGGCGGAACAAGCCGGGCCGGTGCTCCTCGAACCCATCATGAACATCGATATCGCCGTCCCTGAGGAGAACATGGGGGACGTCATGGGGGACGTCTCGACCCGAAGGGGTCGCGTCGTGGGCTCCGAGCCCACAGGAAAATCGGTCACTGTGCGCGCTCAGATTCCTCTCGCCGAGGTCCAGACCTATGAAGCGAGCCTTCGCTCCATGACCCACGGTCGCGGCAGCTTCACGATGGCTATGAGTCATATGGAGCCCGTCCCCCACTCCGTGCAGGAAAAGATCGTCAAGGACTCCGGCTTCGTTGCCCACGAGGACGACGACTGACGCTCGCTGCGAGGGCCTCCATCCCTCTTGACCTCGGTCGTGTGAACGCTGGCTTCGGTGGGCCAGACGTGAAAAATGGGCCCTCATGACCGAGTCTCTGGAGTGTCCGATCGACATCGCCACCACGAGTGATGCGATTCGGGCCCATGCGGGCCCCAATGCCCCGGCGCCCCTCCGCATGATGACGGCCAAGGTGGGGGCCCCCGCCCTGACGCCGAGAGATCTGCTCGTCGCCCAGTTCATTCTCACCTTCGACGGCGACCGTCCCATCGCGCGCGCCGCCGAGAGCAGCCTCGAGAATCTCGACCCGAACCTGGCCAAGCGCGTCCTCACCGACACCTCGCTTCCCGGAGCGGTTCTTCATCATTTGGCGCTACGCCATGCTTCTGACGAGACGCTTACGCTCATTGAGCCCATTCTTCTCAACCCCAGCACCCCGGTCGAAGCCTTCCCGAGCATCGCCGCGGTATGCAACGAGGCCGGGGCCGAGATCATCGCTGGAAACCAGCAAAGACTCCTCGAGCGGGCTGATATCGCGGACGAGCTCATCCGGAACGACGCGGTCTCGAAGGCGACCAAAGAGAGAGTGGTCGACTTCCTCGTCCGCAACGGACGGATGCGCCCAGGGCCGGAGTTCGAGGCGGCCTACCTCCGACTGAACAACGAGGAGCGCTTGGCCTCGACCGAAAGCATGGACCTCGATCTCGACCCCTCTCTTCTCGACGGACGCGCGACAGGCGACAAAGAAGGCGAGCGCCAGTTCATCGAGGACTCGGAGGAGGAAGCGGAGGAGAACCTCCTCGATAAGCTCCCGCTCGAAGAGAGACTTCGCCGCATGAGCCTTCCCGAGCTCTTGGCCTACGCCACGAAGGGAAACAAACAGGTCCGGCGCGTCCTTCTTCGACACACGAACCGACTCGTCGCTCTCTCCGCCATCACTTCACCGATGACGCAAGAACCGGACGTTATCGAGGCGGTCAACTCGAAGGTGACCCATGAGGCCGTGCTTCAACACATATGCCGAGACCGAAAAAACAACTGGACGCGCATCTATCAGGTGAAGGCCGGGCTCACGAGCAACCCCAAAACGCCCCCGCCTGAGAGCGCCAAGCTCGTTCCTCACCTACAGAAGCGCGAACTCAACGTTCTTTCTCGGTCGAAGAACGTCCCCGCGGTGGTCCGGGCTCAGGCAACCAAGTTTCTCAAGACCCGGCGGTAGCCCCGCTCAAGCTTCGACATGGCCGGGGTCCGAGACCGAGTCTGGAATCTCTTCCCCACCGTCCGCCTCCGAGAGGAGATTGAGGGTAATTTGAAGGGCCTGCTTGGCCTTCGCGCGAATGTCTTCGTCCTCGCGAATGCGCTGGCTCGCCTGGGCGAGCCGGTCCTCGGTATCGGCGAGCGCGCCGCGCAGAGCGTCGGCCTCGCCCCGCACGTCCTCGAGATCTCGTTCAAGAGCATCCCCGCGGCTGGTGAGCCCCTCGTTCGTCTCTCGCTCCCGGGAGAGCTCGGCCTGTAGTCGCTCGGCGTCGCCGCGGGCGGCCGTGATTTGACCGTCCAGGTCGTCGATGTGTCGGCGCGCTGTCTCGAGTTCTCCCCGGGAGACCTCGAGCGTCCCTGACGTGCTCTCCAGCTCGCCATGGAGCCGCGCCAGCTCCGCCTCGCGCTCCTCGATGACTCGGGCACGCTCCGCGCCCTCTGTCTTCGCGGCTTCGAGACTCCCCTCAAGCTCCCGGCCCCGACCCGAGAGCTCCTCGATCTGCTGATCCCGTTCGTCGATAGCGGCGGTGGAGCTGCGCTGGATCTCGTCGGCCCGAGCTTCAGCGCCGGCGATGCGACCCTCGGCCTCCACCCGGGCCCGCTCCGCGTTGTCTCGCGACTCCTCGGCTTGGACGATCTGCTCTTCGAGCTCCGCGTGTCGCTCCCGCGCCCCGAGGAGCTGCTTGTCCCGCTCCTGCAGAGCCTCTCGGAGCTCGAGAAGCTCGCGCTCCTTGGCGTTGAGCTCTTTCTTGACGGCGAGGACATCGCGGCTCGCTGACGTCGCGGCAGGGAGCTGACTGGCCCCTGCCGAGAGCGCTTGGAGTTGCGCCTGCGTGGCGCGTTCCGCGGCGACCGCCTCGTCTCGAGCCCGCTCCGCCGCCTTCAGGCGCCGCAAAAGCTCTGAGGCCGCCAACTCGCTGCTCCCGCTGGAGATGGGGGCGCTCTCCGGCAGCGGAACGACACTGGAGGGTACCTCCCCAATCGTCGTCCGAATGTCGTCCTGGTCGAAGGAATCCGGAATGGCCGCGGCCGCGTCGACCCCGAGATCCTCGGGGAGCGGTGGCGTCTCATCGGACAGGGAAGCGAGCGCTTCGTCCAGCTGGGCGCCGGTGTCGATCCCCTCATCCTCGTAGGGCGATGGAGAGAGGACATCGATGGCCGGCCCGGAATGGGGGCCACCGTAGACGCCGTTGGCCTGACCCCCGCCGAGGCCCAGCTCAGCGAGAAGAGCGCTCGGCTCGAAGGGCTTCATGAAGTAGTGCTGGGCCCGGGTCTTGAGCTTCTTGTGATGGTCGAAGGTGCCCTGCGTGGCCTTTTCGCTGGTGATGACCAGCGGGATCTCCTTCAACCCCGGATCCTTCTTCATCTTCGCGCAGATCGAGTAGCCCGAGGTGTCGTCGAGCTCGACGCAGAGAACGATCAGGTCCGGGCTGATCGACTTGGCCGCGTCCATACCTTCCCGGCCCGTGGCTCGCTTCTCGACCTCGAACCCGTGCGCTCCCAGCTCTCCTGCGAGCCGGTTAGCGAAGATCGCATCCTTGTCGATGATGAGCGCCCTGCGAGACATCGCCGCGGGAGGCTACGACCGTCAATCTTGCCTGTCAAAGCCCGCGGGGGACAGCGAGGGTGCAGTTTTCAGAATGCGCTGACGAAGCGCATCAGCTCGTGCTCGTCGACATCCGACACGAGCGAATAGACCAGCGGGCCACGTGTCCAGGCCAGGACCGTATAGCCGCGATGACGGCCCACCACGACGTCGTGCTCCCCCACTCGACGGGACTCGAAGGCGCTGGGAGGGCTGAGCTTGACCGAGCTCGGGTACACCAGAAGCGACACTCGAGCCCCGCGATGGTCGTACATGATGAACGCCGCTTCGCGGTCCGCAACGTGATCCAGACGCGCTCCCATCAGCCGCGACGTGGGGAGAGCGCGCTCGATCTGCGGGAGCTCGACGTCGTGCGGGAAGTTCTGCTCGAGGAATGTGGCCACCGGCTGCTCATCGCCCAACGCCCGTACCTCCGGAGGAAGCCGAGCGGCGTGGCGAGCGACGGATACGTCCGGATCGAGGGGGGAAGTCTGGGCGCCCGCAGAACCAAGGAGGACACCGAGGGTCACGAGGCCGAGCGTGACGGGCATGAGCTGTCGGAGCTGTGAGCTTCCGCGCCGCTCCTCCTCGCGTATGCGAGCGGTTACCCGAGTGCGAAGGCCCAACGGAGGGCTGGCGTCGCCCTCTCCCTCGCGGAGGCGGGCTCGGAGTTGGCTTTGAAACCACCCGTGAACTTCGACCCGGCGGCGGCACGAAGGACAGTTTCGAAGGTGCTCTTCGAGACGGGCTCGCTCGCCGGCATCGAGCTCTCCATCGAGGCTCATCTCGGCGTAGTTATCCACCTCACGGCACCGCATCTTCGTTCGGCCCGGAAACGTTTGGAGGCGTGGTTATCTTCCGCCCCGGACGTTTCGCTGATGTGGGTAAAAGACCGAGATGCACGCTGGATGCAAGTGCGGAAGCATATTTCGTGACCGAGGGACCGGTTTGGGTCGAACGAGAGGGGGACAGAGGCGAGCCCTCCACGACGGGATAGCGGCCTTGTTGGGGGAGCCCAGGAGGGGGAGGGAAACTAGCGGCCGCTCGCGACCTTCTTGCGGTCGCGGTAGGCCTCGAGGCTGATAGTGTCGCCGTTTTCGTCTTCGCCGGGGGCGATGATCCCCTCGCGAATCGCGAACTCATACAGCTGCTTTTGGAGGATGCGGCGACCTCGAAAGAGCCGCGACATCACGGTTCCGACCGGGCATCCGACGATCTCGGCGATCTCTTTATAGGAGAAGCCCTGAATGTCCGCGAGGATAACCACCATCCGAAAGTCGACGGGAACCTGGTCGAGCGCCTCGACCACCTCGTCGGAGAGCAGGTGGCCGAAAAAGTCTCCCTCGGGATCTTGAAGCGCCCGCACCTGCTCGGAAGACACGAAGCGATCCAGCACCACGTCTTCAGCCGGCGCCTCGGCAACCTCGCGCTCCTTCACCTTCCGGCGATAGCGGTTGATGAACGTGTTCGTCTGAATCTTGAACAGCCAGGCTTTGATATTCGTGCCTCGCTCGAAGCTGTCGAAGAACCGGAAGGCTTTAAGGAACGTGTCCTGCACGAGATCCTCAGCGTCTTTTGGGCTTCGGGTCAGCCTGAGGGCCGCGCCGTACAGCGCATCCATATGTTCGAGCGTTAGCGCCTCGAACTCAGATCGTTCGCCCCTTCGTACTGCGTCTCGCTTGAATCCGAACATCATCCTTCTCCCTTGTTGCCGACGCGACGTCCCGCACCCTGGTCGAGAACCGGTCGTCCCTGGCCACCGAAAGCTACAGCAAGCGGTGGGCCAATTCCTTGGACGCCCGGAACCCTCGCGCGACGAGGCTCTCTCAGCCTCGCCACCCTCAGGTTGTGGTCAAATGCACCCACCCGTGTGGCTTCTGTACCCCCGTCGGGTTTCCGGCGCGTGCGATCAACGTCCACGACAGTAATACGTACGAGGTCCGCGGAGGGTGCGAAACTTTGTTAAGACGGCCACAACTGTTTGCTTTCTCTACGCAATCTCCGCAGTAGGGCCGTCTCCGAGCCTCGCCCAAACCCGAGATTCGGTGATGGCCATCACCCGCGCATGGCCACTGGTGAGGACGCCGTCCCTCGACGCCGCCGCTCATGCTCACCTCATCGAGCTCCTTCGGGATCCGGATCGCGCTCGTCTCAGTCATGTCCGCGCGGCGCTGAGCCGGTTCGGAGAGAGCGCGTCAAGGGTCCGTCCCTTCGCCGTGCTCGGCCCACCCCGAAGTCGGGCAGCCCTACAAGTCTTTGAAAACGCGACTAAAGCGGCTCGAGATGGGGCCTTCAGCCACTTCGGACTGGCCCTGAATAAGCGCGGCGCGGTGGTGCTTCTGGCCCGTCAGCCTTTGGGACTGGGCCCGCTCAAGCCCACTTCCGAGGGCTATCAGATTCGACTGGAGGGGCCGGCCACGGCCCGGATCTCAGCTTGGGTCATGGGCCCTTGTCCGCGCCGAGATCCTGTGGACTGTCATGCACTTCCGAGCCTCGTCGGGCTTCGCAGACTCGGCACGGGGACCTGGCAGGTGGACTTTCCTGTCCGCGGGACGGGTTACTGGACCGCAGAGGTGATGGCCGATGTCGGCCTCGGTCCCGAGGTGGCATTTCTCCGCCACGGCCTCGCCGGCCGTCCCCCCGAAACACCGTCAGAAAAGCGACGAACTGTCGAAGCTCCGACGCCCGATCGACAGAAAAGCGACGGCCCTGCCGATTGGTTGACCGTTCTTCGCAGCGTCGCGGAGCGGTCGTCAGTGGATCACCACCCCGCCCTCGAACGCGCCGCTCGGCAACACGCCGAAGAGGTATGCCGTTTGGGGTGGGCGCTCCACACCGGGCCCGAGGGCACGACACCGGCGGACCGCGCGGCGACCCAGGGCTTTCAGGGGCGGGTAGTGGAGTCGGTCGGGGTGGCGGAGTCGGCCCGCCGAGCCTGGAGGGTTCAGCTGAGGAGCCCGGCGCACCGGGCGGGCCTCCTGGATCCGGTAGCCACTCATCGCGGCGTGGCTCTCGCTCGGTCCGGCAGCCTCCGATGCCTCGTGGTGCTACTCGGACGCGAAAAGGGTCAGTGGTAGCTCGCCCCCAGAACGTCAGCCAGAAGATTGCAGAAGGCGTGATAGAGGACGGCCGCCCAAAGGTGGTGGGCGCGGGCACGAAGGGCCCCGAAGACCAGCCCTGGAAAGAAAGGTCCAAGTCGCGTGGGGCGGTACTCTCCGATGAAGTGCGCGAGCGCGAAGATGGCGCTGGTTAGGATCCAAGCCCAGCCCAGCGAAATGCCCCAGAATTTCCGCTGCGGAGGCATCCCCTGGGACAGACGCTCCTGAAGGTAGCCGCGAAAGAACATCTCTTCGGCGAGAGCGATGACCAGGACCTCGACGGCAAGCCGTTCCAAGAAACGGTCCGGCCAGGAGAAGTCGAAACTCCGTCCTGAGGCGCTCATCCAAAAGTGAAACCCGACTCCATAGAGCAACCCGGTGGCGAGACTCACCCCCGCGAACGCTCGCGCCTCCCCCCACAGGTCGGAGCGCCGGAGTCCCAGCCTGTCGTAGCTCACCCCGCGGTGGCCCACCCGCTCGAGCGGAAAGTAGAGCTGAAAACCCACCGCGACCGTGAACACGAGGTCTGGGAGTCCCATCGAAACGCCCCCGACCGTGAACGTCCCGGGGAAGGACGCGGCCAGGGGTTTCAGGAGTCCAAGCAGAAGGAGAAGGAAGCCAGCCGCCCAAAGCCCCTCTCGGAGCGCCCTTCGTCCGCTCAGGTCGGGCTCTTCAGTCGCCGCCAACGGGGCTCTCCGGAGCTGTCGCGGCGGCGTCGATGACGAAAGACTTGAGGGTTGAAAAACCGATCACCGAGGTTTCTCGTCCCCCCTGGGTCACGGCGACGCCGACCAGTCGACCATCGAGATCGAGGATCGCGGAGCCCAGCTGCGCCGTGGACATCAGGCGCGTAGGCTTTCGGCGTCGAGCGTTCTCTGTGAACACACCCGCGAAGGGTTCAGGTTGGCCGCTCGCGTTCACCGACATCACCATGGCCCACATCTCTTTTCGAAAGCGTACGGCGGGTCCGACGTCGAGAGGTCTCGGGTCCCAGGCCTCGACGCGCGCTACCGTCAGCGGCCATCGCGGATGGACAGCGAGGCGTCGGGCCCAACGGAGCGCGCCGTCCGCGGTCCTGACCTCGAAGCGCTCGGGGAGACTTCGGCCCCCCAACACCACTTCGCCCCGCCCCCCAATGACGAATCCCGCGCGCCAGGTGGCCTTGACCCGGACCGCGACCACCGCTGAATGCCGGCGTTCGAACACCCGTCCGAGCTGTGTCGGGCCAGCGGCCGCTTCTGCACTCAGTGCAAAAAGGGCCGTCAGGAGCAACGCTGCTCCCCGACTTGGTTCGAGGCCACGGCCCGACATGCTCGAATCATACGGAGGTCCCAACCGATGTCGATCGTCAGCGCTCTGCTCGCCGCTCCTCTCCTGCTCTCGGTCCCCGAGCCCCCCTGTCGCGGAGTCCTA
The DNA here is from genome assembly GCA_039819565.1 of Myxococcota bacterium. Taxonomy (GTDB): domain Bacteria; phylum Myxococcota; class Kuafuiibacteriia; order Kuafuiibacteriales; family Kuafuiibacteriaceae; genus JAHQVK01. The sequence continues at coordinate 8,069 of JBCBRU010000237.1, forward strand.
CCGCTCGACACGGAGCCCGAAGCCCTCGCGATCGGCGAACGCCTCGAGTACGAGCTTACCCTCGGCGGCGCCTACATGGGCAAACTGGAGCTTTCCGTGGGCAAGACCCGTAGTGTCGAGGGAGCGACCGCGGTTCCACTCTTCGGTCGACTTCGCACCAACGCCTTCGTCTCGGCCATCAAGTCGGTCGAGGGGCGATACATGGCCATGGTCAACCCTAGAACCCTGCTCCCGCTGGGCGTTCGGGTCGAAGCAAAGGTGGGCGGCGATGACCGCTGGGAGCGGGTCCGGTTCACGGACGAAGGTCGACGCGCGGAGACCCGATACCTGTACCGAGGACACGAACGCACCCGGGCCTACGGCGGCGATCACACCCTGCTCGAGGGCATGTCGCTCCTCCACTTTGCTCGACGGGTGCCGCTCGAGCCGGGCCTCGTGGCTTGCCAGGACATCCTCTCCACGCGACGCGTGTGGCGGGTCCGCGCTGAGGTCATGGGGCGGGAGACGGTCGACACTCCGGTCGGCAAGAAGCGAGCCTTTCGAGTGCGTACTCGGTTTCTGCGACGACGTTCGACGGCGGGAAAGACTCCGCGCCCCATCGAGATCGACATCCTGATCGCGGACATGCCGGGTCACCCTCCCCTCGCCTTCGAGATGACCCAAAGCAAGTTCAAGGGCCGAGCTCACCTCGTGCGCTGGAAGCCGGGTCGCCGCCCTAGCTAGCGAAAGCTCTCCTGCGCACCATCGCCGTCGAGACCCCGCAATCTATCCTGCCGGCGATCCTCGTTCAGTGGGACCCCTTCCTTCGGATTCCCGCCGACTCTATCTGCTCCTCGGTACACATCCAGGGGCCTTCTGTTCCATGCCGAACCGTGCTAACTCCGGCCGACGGTACGGGCAGCGGGCCCGCCACAGGAGGAACCGAAACATCATGAACAGGCGCAGCCTGGCCTTCGCCCCCACCCTCGCCGCCACCGTCGCGCTCGTCTCGTGCGCGCCCGACATCGGCGAGCTCGACGAGCTCCCCCCCGCCAACTCGGTCGTGGTCGCTCAGTTCGATCCGACCAACGAGATTTCTCAGCTCCAGCTGATCCCGACGCCTACGGTCCTGGCCCAAAACCCCGACGGCACCATCAACAAGGACGCCGTTCGGCCTGAGCCTTGTGAGCTCCCCACCACGACCCAGTGTCTGGAGTTCGTGGATGGCGGCTGGCCGGTGAACTTGTTCCCGACCCTCTTCTTCTCGGCCCCTCTGGTCATGGATACGCTCCAGCAAGGCCTCAAGCTCTATGAAGTCGGGGCGGCCGGTCTTACCGAGGTCGAGGTCAACATCGTCCAGATTCCCCGTCCGGCGCCGGCGGCGGCCTGTAACATCACCCAGGATCAAGTCAACGCGGCCTGGGGACCGGAGGCCGTTGACGTCATCCTCCAGCCGACCTCTGGCCTTCTCAAAGAAGCCACTCAATACATCGTAGTGGCCACTCGTGCTCTTCAGGGCGCTCCCCTCGAGGGGTCCGCCGGCACCCGCGTGGTCGAGCCGAGCGCTCTGTTCTTCACCCTCAATGTCGACGAGGCCCCGGTGACCATGGATGGAACGATCCTCGATCCGCTGCTTCGGTCGAACGTCCAAGGGGTTGTCTTAGCGAGCTTGTTCCCCGGCCGCGCCATCGAGGATCTGAACGAGTCCGAGCTTCAGATGTTCCAGGCCGGAGTCACGGCCAGTGGCGTCGACCTCTTCGGTCTGTACCAGTTCGTCAATGGCTCCGTGACCGCGGTCGCGGGTGAGCAGCGCCCGATCGCGAACCGCAGCGACATCGTCATGATCAACACCTGGACCACGTCGGCGCCCGTCCGCACCCCCACCGAGGTCGCCTTCGACCCGCTGGGCACGGATCTGGCAGCGGGCGACGTTCGCTTCCCCCTCCCCAACGACCAGCTCCTCACCCGAGAGGTCGACCCCACGGTGGTCCCCGGAGGTCTTCAGGTTGCGTTCCCTACCGCAGGAATACCCGACAACCTGACCGCGGCCATTGGGCTTCTGAACACTCTGAATGGCTTCGGCACGACCACGCCGATTCTGATGCAGGTGACCCGAACCCTCGACCAGGCAAGCTTGGCCGGAAACGTGATCATGGTGGAGCTGGACGCGAACGGAGCTCCGACCGGTAATCAGCCCACCATCCAGGTGGTGGCCACCGCCTCCACGGCGACGGACCCTGCCCAGCTCGTCATTCAGCCCGTCATACCTCTTAAACCCAACACGAAGTATGCGGTGGGCGTCACCACCGGAGTCCTTGACAGCTCGGGCGAACCCATCGCCGCCAACTCCACGTACGACTTCCTGAAGGTTCCGGATCCGCTCATCGACGGCGCGGGGACGGTCAACTCTTCCGTCGTTCAGGCACTCGAGTGCTCGACCTTGGAGACTACGGGGATGCTCGCCGGGACGTCCACGGTGCAGGCCCTGGCGACCACCCTCGAGGTCGATCTGGCTCGACCCCGATGGCAGGAGGCGTTTCAAGCCCTCGAAGGCTTGAGCCCGGCCGTGCCGCGCACGGAGCTGGCCATGGCCTTCACCTACAAGACCCAGTCCATTACCGACACCGTCGATCTCGTAAAGACGCAGCTGCTCCCGCAGTACGAGATGCTCCCTCCAATGGATGGGCGGTTGCTTCCCACCAACATCGACCTCGTGAATGGGGAGACGAACGCCATCGCCGCCGCCTTCCAGATTACCGACCCGGTTCTTCAGATCGCGTACACCAGCAACCTGGGTCGAGCCCGTCAGTACCTGATGCGGTACTACCGCCTCACTAGCGGGAACCCTTTCACGACCGGCACCTTCACCCCCGAGACCCTGATGATGCCGAGCGTGGAGTACTACCCGATATGGGTCTTCACGCCGGCCGGCGCTCCTCCTCCGGGGGGGTGGAAGGTGGCCATCTTCCAGCACGGGCTCGGAGGCTCGAAGGACAACGCGGCGTTTATCGCCAATACGCTGGCCCAGTCAGGGTGGGCTACGGTGTCGATGGACCTTCCGTTCCACGGGCTGCGCGCCAGCGATATCGCCGATAATGCAACCGGCATTCCTTGTACGAACATCGACCCTGCGATGGTGATGTGCGACTTCGAGACCGGAGTCTGTACGAACGGCTGTGATGGCCTCCGGGATTCTTCGGGGACGGGGCTCGTCAACCCGAACCCCGGGGGTGCCCGCGGCACGGGTCGACAGATCGTCGTGGACCTCCTGACCTTCCTCCGGACCATCGACATGGAGTCGGGGATGGGTCAGCCCCTCGAGGATCTCAACCCGGCCAACGTAGGTTTCGTCGGTCAGTCGCTCGGTGGGATCTCGGGCGGCGGCCTCGTGGCCTTCACGAGTCCCATGGACCTGGATGCGGCGGTCCTCAATGTGGCCGGAGGAAACACCATCAGCATCACGACGAACAGCGTTCCGACCATCTCCGGCGGGTTCTTCGCGGCCCTCGCCGCAACGGGGGTATGTACCCTAAACAACCCCCTTCAGCCGGCGTTGGGATGTCAGGATACGGCGCTGTACCGTCTGTTCCTCCTCCTCTACCAGTGGGTGCTTGAGCCCTCGGATCCGCTCGCCCTCTCAGCAGGGGTGATCCAGCAGCTCCCGATGCGTCCGGAGCCTCTGACTTCGGACCGCATCCTGATGCAGATCAGCCAGCCGGATCCGGGGGCTCAAGCACCCACTGGTAGAGGAGGAGGAACAGACGGTACAGCGCCGTATCCTGACATCCCAACGCCGGCTGAAGGGGGTTGTTTAGGGTACATACCCCC
>JBCBRU010000238.1:0-11874 GCA_039819565.1 Myxococcota bacterium
GACTCCGCGCCCCACGCCGCTTCGACCCCGTGATCTCCCGGGAATCTTCACTTCTGAGCCCCGGCCGTACCGGGTCTTGCGCATCGCGAGGCCCCGAGCCTCAGTCGCCCTGGTCATCGGCGTTCACCGCGGCTCGATGTCGCAGGCAGGGCAGCGGGCCATCGAAGAGGCCGAGCAGGAGATCGCGCGGCTCGAAGAGGAACCGGACCAGGACGACTGAGGCTCGGGGCCTCGCGATGCGCAAGACCCGGTACGGCCGGGGCTCAGAAGTGAAGATTCCCGGGAGATCACGGGGTCGAAGCGGCGTGGGGCGCGGAGTCCTGCCGCAGTCATGACATCTCGGAAGACATCGGCATCCAAAAGCGCTAGGCCACGCCCAAGCCATGGAGACGATCCACCCGCCCATGTGGCTCGAGAACCTGCCCGGCTACGCCGCGATGGCCCACTGGCTGGAGTCCTTCGGCCACGGATGGCTGTTCGGAAGCCACGTCCACGTGCAGCACGTGGCCGCCATCCTGCTCGTGTCCCTCGTGATCTTCCTCTTCGCGATCTTCGCGCGACGAGGGCTGGAGCAGAGCAAGGACCAGATTCTCCCGGACGCCACGCTCACCCCGCGCAACGCCATGGAGCTGGTGATCGAGGCGCTGCTGTCTCTGATGCAGAGCACGATGAGTCGGGAAGCGGCCCTGCGGCACTTTTGGATCATCATGCCGATGGCCCTGTTCATCCTCTTCAGCAATCTGCTGGGCCTGATTCCCGGGTTCTTGCCGCCGACCGAGAGCTTCAACACCACCTTCGCGTGCGGCACCATCATCTTCATCTATTACAACGCCTACGCGTTTCTGAAGCTGGGGGGCGGTCACCTCGCCCACATGGCCAACCCCGTGGGCGAGTCTTGGGGATGGGCCCTCGCACCCATCTTTCTCCCCGTGGAGATCATCTCCCACTTCGTTCGTCCGGTGAGCCTGTCCATTCGACTGCTCTGCAACGTGGCCGGCGACCATTTGATTTTGAGCGTGTTCATCGGGCTGTCGGCCATGATCTTCGGAGGCCTTCCGCTGTTCCTGCCCATCCCCTTCTTGGCTCTGGGACTGTTCGTGGCCCTGGTTCAGACCTTCGTGTTCACGCTCCTGTCCTGCGTGTACATCGGCGAAGTGGAGCACAACATCGAGGCCCACCACGCTCACGCCGCCCACTGAGGCCGGCACATCAGTCTGCTCCGGCGCAGCGCCGGAGCGCTAACCCATCGGCTCCGGCCGGTGGCTCGAGGGTCAGCCGTACGCGACGGGATGTTCGTGTAGAGAGAAGGTAGAGGCAGCGCGCGGCCCCCTCAGGAAAGATAGATAGGAATATACCCATGAAGAAGTTCGTGATCTCAGCTCTCTCGACCCTCGGAGTCCTCCTCTTCGCCGTCCCCGCCTTCGCGCAGGACGGTGAGGCGACGATGGGCGCCCAGGGCATGATCGCCATGGCCGCCGGTATCTGCATGGCCGTCGGCTCGCTCGGCGGCGCCCTCGGACAGGGCCGCACCGCCTCCGCCGCCCTCGAGGGCATCGCGCGCAACCCGCAGGCTGCGCCCAAGGTCCAGACCCCGATGATTATCGCCCTGGCCCTGACCGAGTCCCTCGTCCTCTTCGCCTTCGTGATCGCGTTCTTCCTCCAGGGCAAAGTCTGAAACTGAGACTTAGAGGTCCTCGGTCCTAGCGACGTGATGCTGGGACGCCGAGGTCTATGAAGGCCGTGGCGTGCTCAGGCGCGCTGCGGCCTTTTTCTTGGGCGCTGGGCCCGGACGAGGAGCGTGAGGACGACGAGGCCCGCGGGCGCTCCGCCCCACGCCAGGGGACGGCGGCCGCCAACACAGCGACAGCCCGACTTGGTGCCTGAATCTGAGGTTCCCGGGAGGGCGTTGGCGGTCGCGAAGGCGTCCCGTCGGCGCTGACCCCACCGAACCCCCTCTGAGGTTCCCCGGGTTCGCCACACGAAGAGACGTCCTTGGCGAGTGACGGCCGCGATCTCGAGGCGCCCGTCGCCGTCGAGGTCGCCGAGGCAGGGGACGCCGAAGACCGGGTCTCCGGTTACCTTGGGCCACCCGGCCGCGGGACGACCGTTCTCCGAGACGGCGTAGAGGGCGTCCAGGCCGGAGGCGATCCACTCGGGGGCGCCGCCGTCGACGTCTGCGACTACGATCTCGGCCCCCACACCGTCCCAGGGGGCGGCGCGCGTCTCGCCGCTCGGGAGAGCCACGGCCTGCAGGCCTCCCGCGCTTCCGCGCTGCCAAGCCAAGAGCTGGCCTCCGTCGGCGGAGAGGCCGGAGGCGACGATGGGTCCGGTCCCAATGACCGTGACGTCCAGCCCCCGGGGCTCGACGGCGACCAGCCCTAACGCCGCCGCCACCACGACGCGCGGACCCAAGCCCTCGACCTCCGCGAGGACGGGGCCCCGTCCCGGAAGTCGCAGGAGCCCCTGCACCTCGGGGCCGTCGGGAATGGGCAGACTCTCGCCATCCGAACGCTCGAGGCCCCCCCTCGAGACCCCCCACGTCTCGGCGCCTTGGGCGGCGAGCGGGCCTGCCCCGGCCTGGATGGGGCCGGCTCGTGCGTCGTCGAGCCAGAGCCCCAGGGGGTCGCTCCAGAGGAGGGCGCGGTTGGCGATGACCGCGGGGGCGAGGCTGCCGGCGGGGCGAAGCGGGCTCAGGGGAAAGGACTGGCCCGAGATCGATGGCGGATCTCCCGACGGTAGCCAGGCTTCGAGCTGACCGTCGGCGGCCACCGAGATGACGCGAATGGGGTCGGTTTGGAGGGTGGGCGCGGACAGTCGCGCCCACGGCGAAGCGCTCGGATCGAGCCGCGAGCGGGCCGGCAGGGCTTCCGTCACCGCTCCCCGTCCCGAAATCCGCAAGAGACGACCGTCCAAGAGGGGCACCCATAGGCTGGGCGGCCCGCCCTCCGGGGCGAGGATGCGCGGGCTCGCCGCGGCTCCGGCGCCAAGCTCGATGGGAAAGGCGGGAAGACGCTCCAAGTCTGCGTCCAGATAGATACGGCGGGTCTCTACGTAGTCTCTCCCTCGATTTCCGCGGAGCGTGAGTCGTAGCAAGAAGGCTTTCGAGTCCGGCCCCGTCGAGGCGGCCGGATCGTCGAGCAGTCCGCCGACCGGGACGTCGACGTTCAGGGTCTCCGCGCTGGAGGCGATCAACCCCTCGGCGACCGTCTCGAAGCTCTGAGCGGTAGGGCCGAGCGCGACGGCGTAGGCTCCCACGTCGCCGTCGAGCCGAGCCCGCAAGGCGATGGTCCCCGACGTCGGATCCAAGACCGCTCCGGGGCGAGGCGCCCTCCACTGGGCGGCTGGAGCGCCGGAGGCGTTGCGGACGGCTCGGACCGCGGCGGCGGGGCGGGTCAGGGTTCGAAAGACCGCGGTGCGTCTCAGGGCTCGGGTGAGATCCGTAGCGCGGTTGGGGACTGGAGGAGGAGGGGCTTCTCGTGTGCCCCGCAAGCTCGCCTCCGTCATCAGGCCCAAGAGGCCGGCCACGGCGGCCCCGAGCGCGGGCGCGGGACAGTCCCCAGAGGGGGCGATCAGATCCGGCAGGAGGGGCTGCTTTCCGCAGGGGGAGGTCGAAGGAGGCGAGACGAGCACGAAGCGAGGGTCGGGAATACGGATATCTGAAATACGGCTTGCGAAGAGGCTGGTGCCGGTTTGGGCGACGACGGGGAGGTCCGCTTCTGCGACCGCAGCCTCGAGCTCCGGGGTCAGTCCCGGCACGGCGAGGTCGAGGAGGATCACCGCGCTTCCGTGAGAGGCCGCATAGCGCAGCGCCGCGGCTATCTCCCCCGCGTCCGCGAGTCCCCCGGCCGAGGCGCGGAGAAAGAGGAGCGAGCAGCCAGGGCAGCTCTCGGCTGCAACCTGGGCTGCGCTCGAGGCTGGCCTCGAGGGATCGAAGGGCTCGGGTCGAGGATCCCTCTCGAGGAAGTCCCAGCCCGCGATGTCGTCGACGTAGCCGTTGCCATCGTCATCGACGCCGTCGGCGTAGATCAGCACCAGGTCTTCAGGGTCGAAGCGGCCGTTTCCGTTGGCGTCACCGCGATCCGGGCGCTCCCGCAGACGGGGGTCGTCGACCAGAGCGTCCAGCTCGAGGGAAGCGGCGCTCCCGGTGCGGACCCAGTCGAGCACGGTCAGGGCGCCGTCTCCGTTCCGATCGACGGGGCTCCCGGGGGCCAGGTCCAGCTCCCCGAGGTTGAGGACGATGCGGCCGGCCCATTCGGGGTCCGAGAGGTCTTCGCCTTCCCCGACCACCGTGAGGGTGACCGCCGGACTTCCCTCGGTCAGGGCCCACGCCGCATCCGAGCCGGGGAGCGGACCGGCGAGGAGGGCGGTGAGCATGCACCACATGGAGCCAGGGTGGCCCGCGGTGGGAGCGGAGGGAAGCCACACCGGAGGCCTTGTGCTAGCGTTCCTACCCGTGGACCCCATCCCTGGCGCGCTGGCTCTGGAGAGCCCGCTGGAAGCCTCGGTGGTCACGGTCGGGACCTTTGACGGGGTCCATCGCGGGCATCGCGTCCTCCTCGACCGCGCCCGAGCCGTAGCTGACCGAGGAAAGTGGCCGGTCGTCGCCTACACCTTCCATCCCCATCCGGCCCGGCTCTTCGCGCCCTCCGCGCCGAAGACCCTGATGCCCATCGATCGCCGGGTGGCGGCGCTGAGGGAGGCCGGGGCCGACCTCGTCGTGGTGGAAACCTTCGATCGGGATTTCGCCAACGTGGGGGCGGATGACTGGGTCGAGCGCTATCTGGTGCAGCGTCTTCGGCCCCAGCACGTGGTGGTGGGCTTCAACTTCTCCTACGGCCGAGGGCGCGGCGGTGACCCCGACCACCTCCGCAGCATGGGCCTCCGCCATCGGTTCTCGGTGGAGATCGTCGAGGCGGTCACCTTCGAGGCGCGGGTGGCCTCCAGCACCGAGATTCGGCGGGCGGTGGAAGACGGCCGCATGGATGACGCCGCGTTCCTCCTCGGACGGCCCTTCGCGGTCGTGGGCACGGTCGTGCCCGGCGATCAGAGAGGGCGCACGCTGGGCTTTCCCACCGCCAACGTCGACCCCGACCACGAGCAGATTCCCGCACCTGGGGTGTACGCAGGCCACCTCGAGGTTCTCTCCTCGCCTCAGGGAGGCCTGCCCGAGGGCACGCGTTTTCCCTCGGTGACGAATGTGGGGGCGCGCCCTACGTTTGGGGGCGGAATGGTCACGGTCGAAAGTCACGTGCTCGACGCAGCTCCAGATCTGTACGGCGCGCGGGTGTCCGTCGAGTTTCGGCGACGTCTCCGGGCTGAACGCGCCTTCGACGGCCCGGCCGCCCTCCGCGCGCAGATCGACAAAGACGTCGCCGCGGCACGGGCGGTTCTGGAGGTCCCATGATCGGCCTGCTTGCCGTCCTCGGAGGCGACGTTTCCCGCTCCTTTTCGCCCCTCATCCACGAGGCGGCCAGCCGAGCTCTCGGCTACCGGCTGGCCTACCTCGGTGTGTCCGCGCACGACTCCCGCGATTTTGAGGAGAAGGTCGCGGCGCTTCAGACCCTCGGGGCCCTGGGGGCGAACGTCACCATCCCGTTCAAGCAGGACGCCAACGTCGTGTGCGGAGAGCGCTCGGAGGTCGCCCGCAGCATCGGGGCCGTGAACACCCTCGTGTTTAGGGGCGACGGGGTGATCGAGGGGGACAACACGGACGGCCCCGGGCTCGTGCGCTGCCTGGAGGAGCTCGGTCACGAACGCCTCGAGGCTGTGCGTATCCTCGGTGCGGGCGGCGCGGCTCGGGCCGCGGCGTGGGCCGCCCGGGCTTCGGGCGCCGGTCGCATCGAAGTCGCGGCCCGCCGGGCCGAGCAAGCGAGAAATTTGGCGGAGCCTTTCGATGCTGAGCCAGTGTCTCTCGATTCCGGAATCCCGCCCACGCTGGTGATCTCGACGCTCCCTCCGGACGACCGGACGGCTGAGGACGTCCTGGAGCGCTGGACGGATCTCGGGCGACGCCCCCACGTCCTCGACCTCGCCTACAACGAACCGGGGGCGCCGCCGCCGGTGGTCCTTCGCGCCCGCGCCGCCGGGCTCGATTCGAGCGACGGCTTCAGTCTCCTGGTCGAGCAGGGCGCCCTGTCGTTCTGTCGTTGGACCGGCGCCGCTGTAGACCCGGTGCGGGAGGCGATGTGGGCCGCGCTCGAGACCTGGGAGCCGGTGACTGTCTCCTAACGAATAGTCCCCGTAACCCCGTCAAGAGGTCGATATCGACGTCGTCGGAGTTTCGAGCTAGCGTCCCCGCGTGCCCGGACGCCTCGGAGAGCTGCTCGTTCGCGAGAGCCTGATCACCCTTCAGCAACTGCAGAAGGCGCAAGAAGCCCAGCGTAAGAACGGGGGCCGACTCGGCTTCAATCTGACGAAGCTCGGGTACATTCAGGAGTCCGAGCTCACCTCCTTTTTGTCGCGCCAGTACGGCGTCCCGTCCATCAACCTGCAAGACTTCGAGATCGACGGGGAAGTCATCAAGCTGGTTCCCCAAGAAGTCGCGGAGAAGCATCAGGTCATCCCTGTCAACCGAGCTGGCGCTTCTCTCATCGTGGCGATGGCGGACCCTTCGAACATCTTCGCCATCGACGATCTCAAGTTTCTCACCGGATACAACATCGAGGTGGTGGTGGCGTCGGACGGCGCTATCCGAGAGGCGATCGGGAAGTACTACACTCGCGAGCAGCGCCAGCAGGAGCTCAACTACGACGAGGTGATGGCCGAGTTCGACGAGGACGAGATCGAGGTCGGCGGCGACGACGACGCGATGAACGTCGTCGACCTCGAGCGCTCCGCCGAGGACGCTCCCGTCGTCAAGCTGGTCAATCTCATCCTCATCGACGCCATCAAGAAGGGCGCGTCGGACATTCATATCGAGCCCTACGAAAAGGACTTCCGGGTGAGATATCGCATCGACGGGGTGCTTTACGAGATGATGAAGCCGCCTCTCAAGCTGAAGGCGGCCATCACTTCGCGCCTCAAGATCATGAGCCAGCTCGACATCGCCGAGCGCCGACTCCCCCAGGACGGGCGCATCAAGCTCAAGCTCGGTAAGGGCCGCGAGATGGACTACCGGGTGTCCTGCCTCCCCACCCTTTTTGGCGAAAAACTCGTACTCCGGCTCCTCGACAAGGGTTCGCTGCAGCTCGACATGACGAAGCTCGGCTTCGAGCCGAAGCCCCTGGCCCTCTTCAAAGACGCCATCAAGAAGCCCTACGGCATGGCGCTGGTGACCGGGCCGACCGGATCCGGAAAGACAACTTCGCTTTACTCCGCGCTCTCCGAGCTCAATAAGTCGACGGTCAATATCTCCACCGCCGAGGACCCGGTCGAATACAACCTGCACGGGATCAACCAGGTGCAGATGAACGACGACATCGGGCTCAACTTTGCAGCCTCCCTCCGATCCTTCCTGCGCCAGGATCCGGACATCATCATGGTCGGGGAGATTAGGGACTTCGAGACCGCTGAGATCGCGGTGAAGGCAGCGTTGACCGGCCACTTGGTTCTTTCGACGCTCCACACCAACGACGCCCCTTCGACGATCTCTCGCCTCCTCAACATGGGTATCGAGCCCTTCTTGGTGACGGCATCGGTCAATCTCATCATGGCTCAGCGTCTCGCCCGTCGGATCTGCGAGAACTGCAAGGAGGAGATCGACGTTCCCGAGAGCGCGCTCCTCGACATCCAGGTGCCTAAGGCCGAGATCGGCTTTCCGGTCAAGCGAGGCCGAGGCTGCGAGGTGTGTTCGGACACCGGCTACAAGGGGCGCGTGGCCGTGTACGAGGTCATGGACTTCACCGACGAGCTGAAGGAGTTCGTGATCAACGGCGCCTCTGCCGCCGAGATCAAGGCCGAGGCGGTGCGCTTGGGCATGCAGACCCTCCGCATGGCGGCCATCAACAAGCTCAAGGAGGGCGTCACCACCATCGAAGAGGTGACCCGGGTGTCGGCGGCGGACGAGGGGCGTTTCTCGAACTGAGCCGGCCTCGCCGCGCTTGCGGCGAGAGAACGGCTCGCTTCGGAGCGGGCGACACACAAATCTGCGCGAGAGGGTTGGGTTCGGGATGAACGGGACGATGATCCGTACCCGAACCAGTGCGCCTATCGACCCTCATTTTCCTCGGCTGCGGAACGGTGTCGATCGCAGCCGCGGTGGCGCTGGGGCAGATTCAGGTGGATCGCCTCACGGGCGAGATCCGCGCCCGCTCCGCGCGGCAGTGGGTGGTGACGGCCGAGAGCTTGGCTCACGTCCTCGAAGTTCAGATCCGGGCCGAGATCCGGTCCATGCAGGAGCTCGCGGAGGTCTTCGATTCGGGGCAGATCCCCCTCGATCCCCACGTGGTCCATCCGCTGCTCAGGCGGCACCACGGACGCTTCCCCGAGTCCGACATGATCGTCGTGGGCGATGCGGAGGGGCAGGGCGTGGCGTTCAGCACTCTGCCGCCGGAGACCCGAGACGTCGCTCCCACGAGCTACGCCGACCGAGACTACTTTCAGGAGGTTCGGCGGACCCGCCAGCCGGCCGTGTCGCGGGTGCAGATCGGGAGAAAGACGAAGCGGCCCAACATCCACGTGGCCGCCCCCCTCGGAGGAGAGGCGTTTCGCGGCTACGTGGCCACCTCCGTCGATGTCGAAGCGCTGCGCCGCATCGTGGACCGAGCCATGACGCGGATCCCCGGAGGACGCGCTCGCATCTGGGACAGCGAGAGGCGGGTGATCGTGGATTCGCTGGATCCATCTCCTCAGGCCATCAAGAGCCTTCCCCCGATCGGCCTATTCGAGACTCCGCTGAGTGATGCGGCCTCCCTTCGCAGCGGCTCCGAGCCGGGGGGCGTCGGCGTCGAGGGCGCGGCCACCCGCATCACCGTGGGGCCGCGAGCGTGGGGGGTGCTCGTCACCCAACCCACCGACGATCTCCTCGCGGAGACTCAGGCGGCGCGGGGCGAGACCTGGTGGATCGTCGGCATTACGCTGGTCCTCTTGGCCGTGGTGTCCCTCCTTCTCGCAGGGTGGGTTTCGCGACCGATCCGGACCCTGTCGGTGGCCGCCCGGCAGATCGGCGATGGTCAGCCGGTCGACCTAGAGCGCGTCGCGAAGCTCGCCCTCAGCGTCGAAGCGCGGGCGCTGGTGGCCTCCTTCGACTTCATGGTGAACCGACTCCAAACCCACGCGGAGGAGCTGGACGCCCAGGTGCGGGCCCGCACCGCGGAGCTGGAGGAAGCCCGCAACCAGGCCGAGCTGGCCTCCCGGGCCAAGTCGGACTTCATCGCCAGCATGAGCCACGAGATTCGTACCCCCATGAATGGGGTCATCGGGATGGTCGAGATGCTGGTGATTCGGGCGGAGACCCCGGAGCTTTCGCGCTACGCGCGGACGGCTCAGCGGGCCGCCAATGGCCTCCTCGAACTCCTCAACGAGGTCCTCGACTTTTCGAAGCTCGATGCGGCGCGCTTCGAGTTGGACCAGGCCCCCTTCCGGCTCTCCGAGCAGCTGGAGCTCATCGACGGCACCTTCCGGGGGGCGGCTGAAGCCAAGGGGATCAAGCTCGAGTTCCCCCTCGCCCTGGACGGCCCCGACCTCTTGCTGGGAGATGCGCCGCGTCTTCGGCAGGTGCTTGGGAACCTGGTGGGTAACGCCGTGAAGTTCACCGAGCGAGGCTCGGTCCGAGTGGAAGTGCAGAGCGTGGCTGGCGAAGGAGAGACCGCCCACGTCGCCATGGCCGTCGTCGATACCGGCATCGGGATTCCGGCGGATCAGGTGGACAGGATCTTCGATGACTTTGCCCAGGTGGACGGTGCGCATACCCGCCGCTTTGGCGGGACCGGTCTCGGCCTGGCGATTTGTCGGCGCCTGGTCGACCTCATGGGGGGAACACTCGGGGTGAAGAGCGAGCTCGGTAAGGGGACGCGATTCGATCTCGAGCTGCGGTGGCCGCGCGCCGATGCCTGCGGTGAGGACGCGGCCGAGACTCCATCGCATGCAGGCCTTCAGGGGGGAGGTCGCGTACTCGTCGTCGACGACAACGCGATCAACCGGGAGGTGGCGGAGGCTCTGCTCGAGGCCGTGGGGATGGAGGTCGAAAGCGTGGGGAGCGGTCCGGAGGCCATCGATCGGGTTCGCTCCGAACCCTTCGACCTCATCCTCATGGACTGCCAGATGCCCGACATGAGCGGGTTCGAGGCCACCGCCCACATTCGCCAGGCCGGCTTCGAGGGGCTCCCCATCCTCGCCCTCACGGCCAACGTGAGCGAAGAGGATCGGGAGGCTTCACTGGCCGCGGGGATGAACGACCACCTGGCCAAGCCGATCACCCTCGATGAGCTCGCGGCGGCGCTTCGTCGCTGGCTTCCGGCCGGGGGAGCCCCGAGGATTGCTCCGCGAGGGCCGGACGGGTAGCCCTCGGGAGTGCTCATCTCCAGTGCCTTCGACAGCGGCAACATCGAGGTGCTCGACGCCCGCAGCCCCGAGATCCGCCTCGCCATTCGACCCGATGAGGGGGGAAATCACTACCAGTGGTTTCATTTCCGTATCACCGGGGCGAAGGGGCAGGCGCTCTCCCTACGCATCGAGAACGCGGGCGGGGCGAGCTACCCGAAAGGTTGGGAGGACTACCAGGCCTGCGTGAGCGGGGACCGCCAGACTTGGACTCGCACCGCCACTCGGTACGACAACGGCGTCCTCATCATCGACCTCGTCCCGGCCGGAGACTCGGTGTGGCTGGCCTACTTTGCTCCCTACAGCCACGAGAGACACCTCGACCTCGTCGCGAAGTCGAGCCTGCACTCAGACGTCGCCTATCGTCGGCTCGGGGCGACGCTCGACGGCCGCGACCTCGATCTGCTCCGGGTGGGGCACGGCCCGCGCCCGGCCTGGATCATCGCTCGTCAACACCCCGGAGAGAGTATGGCCGAGTGGCTGATGGAGGGCCTTTTGGCCCGCGTCTTGGATGACTCGGACCCTGTCGCTCGCGCCCTTCGGGAGGCTTGGACCCTCTATGCGGTGCCCAATATGAACCCGGATGGCGCGGCGCGGGGCCACCTCCGTAACAACGCGGCGGGCGCCAATCTCAACCGGGAGTGGGCCGAACCCAGCCTGGAGCGATCGCCCGAGGTTCAGCTCGTGCGCGCCGAGATGGAGCGCACGGGCGTGGCTTTCTTTCTCGATGTCCACGGAGATGAGGCCCTTCCCTATAACTTCATCGCGGGGGCCGAAGGCATTCCCTCGTGGAGTGAAGAGATGGCGTCCCGTCAAGGTGACTTTCTCGAGGCCCTGCTCAAAGCCAGTCCAGACTTTCAGACTCGCCACGGTTATCCCCAGGCCGCCCCTGGAAAAGCCAACCTCGCCATGGCCACCAATTGGGTGGGGGAGCGCTTCGGGTGTTTGTCCATGACGCTCGAGCAACCTTTTAAAGACACCGCCGACACCCCCCGCCCGGAGGGGTGGAGCCCGGCCCGCGCCGGTCAGCTGGGGAGGGCGGTCCTGGAGGCTCTCCACCAGACCCATCTTTAGCCGCTCGATAGAACGATAGGGGCAGCGCCCCTCCTCCTGATGGCGGAGCGCGCTTGACGTGGCCGCGGCGCGACTCATCCTGAAGAGCGTGAGCGACAAGAAGTACAGCCGGCCCGACGACACGGATCTCCGCGAGCGACTGACGCCGCTTCAGTATGAAGTGACGCAGAACGACGGCACGGAGCGGGCTTTCACCGGCGAATACACGGACAACAAAGCCGAGGGCATCTACGTCGATGTCGTCAGCGGGGAGCCGCTCTTCAGTTCGCTCGACAAGTTCGACAGCGGGAGCGGCTGGGTGAAACTGGGCCAGCCGCTCCC
>JBCBRU010000239.1:0-11866 GCA_039819565.1 Myxococcota bacterium
CCACGATGGCCAGGCCCAGCCCGCTGCCCCCGAACTGGCGGGTGGTGCTGGTGTCTGCCTGTTCAAAGCTTCGAAACACGGCGGCCTGTTTCTCGGGAGGGATGCCCGCGCCGGTATCGGCGACGATCAAGTCCAACCGGTCTCCATCTTCCCGAACCTCGATGAAGATGCGCCCTCCGGCGGGCGTGAACTTCAGCGCGTTGCTCACCAGATTGGACAGAACCTGGCGGACCCGAGTGGGATCTCCGACTCGGTAGGGCGTTTCGAGCCCGCCTTTGACCTCGAGCGTGAGCGCCCCGGCCTGCGCCCGAGCCCGATACAACCGCTCGACGTCTTTGGTCAGGGTGCCGACGTCGAAGGGGATAGCCTCGAGGGTGAGCTTGTCGGCCTCGATCTTCGCGATATCGAGGACGTCATCGATGATGCTCAGGAGGCTCTGGGCGCTTCTATCGGCGATGGACAGGTGCTCGGCGACCTCCGGGTTCCGGACCAGCCCCGAGGCGAGCTCTAGGTTTCCGAGAATCCCGTTGAGAGGGGTTCGGATCTCGTGGCTCATATTGGCGAGAAACCGAGACTTCGTCGCGTTCGCGGAGTCCGCGGCGCGCCGAAGGTCCTCTTGCTGATCAAAGGCTCGACGCAGCCCCCGCAAGAGGCTCCAGCCCAGGAGCAACATCACGCCGCCGTTGAGCAGCTCCACGAGAAGGACGGTGCGATACATGACCTGCACGGTGTCCCGAATGAGCGGCCCGAACTCTTCGGAGTGGGCGTGAAAACGCTGGGCCGCCCTCTCGAGCTGCGCGAGGAGCTCGGCGTCGTCCGTCTGGGCTCCTCGAGCCGCAGCCAGAGAGGCCAGAGCTTCGTCTGCGACCTCGATGTCCACGCGGCAGAGATCCAGAGCGCGCCCTGTCCCCATGAGCCGGATGAAGATGCGGTCGTACCAGGCCGCGGTCTCGAGGCAGGCCACGGGTTGGTCGCGAATGCGGGTCACCCACCGCTCCAGGTCGTGGCGCTGCGACGACGATACCGGGGGGACGAGCGCCTCCAACTGCTGCTGGAAGATCATCGCGTAGCTCACGTGGAGGTGATTGAAGCGATGGAAGGCCGCCCCCTTCTCGAGCTCGTAGGCCCCAAAGAGGCCGACCCCCGTTTGCAGAGCGATGAGCAGGAGGACCCACTTCGCGTTCCGTCGAAACCGGGCTTGGCGCCGACGCTCCTCGCCCGCCGCATGTCCCACGAAGGCATGCATCGGCACCGGCCCGGAGGAGGTGAGACCTCCGGAGGGCCAACGGAAGATTCTGGTGCAGCCGGAGGGCGGCCAGGGCGTCGCGCTTCAGGGCACTCACAACGAGGAAAGCCCTCGAGTCCCGCCCCAGGGCCGCCTTCGGTAGCGCTTCCCAAACCCGCAGCGTAGCGTGTGGGCGTGGTCCCCACTCGATACGTCAACCTCGAGAGCGCCCGCGAAACCCACGGCCCCGTCGTCGACCGCCTCGGGCCCGCCCTCTTGCGTCGAGATCCGCGGGCGGATGAGGCGGTGCACGCCCTGGCCGAGTTGGGTCCAGGAAAAGCTCATGCCGCGCTCGAGCGAGCTCTCGCGATTCAGAGCGGTCGCGGCCCGGGAACCTTCGGGGACGTCCCCGAGGCCATGCGGGCCCTGGTGGCCGAGGCCGCGGAGCTTCCGCTGTGGGCGGACGAGACCCGCATGGCTCGCGCCGGACAGCTCCTGTTCCGGGCCGGGATTCCGGGCGGCGTGACGCTGGGCGCGAAGTCGCTCCTCCTCGGCTACACGTCTCCGGCCGGCAACAAGCCCTTGCTCTACTCCGGAGCGCTCACCTCCAATGTCTCCCGGAGGTTGGCCGAGACGTCGAAGTTCGTCAGCGCCGTGGCCGAGCCGGGCGGACTTCTTCCGGGGGGGGAGGGCTTCGCTATCACCCTTCGCGTGCGCTTGATCCACGCGCAGGTTCGGTCGCTCATCGACCGGACACATGACTGGCGCACCGAGGACTGGGGAGAGCCCATCAATCAGCACGACATGATGGCCACCGTGCTTCTCTTTTCGAATGCGTGGCTCGATGGCATCGAGGCCCTGGGCGTGCATTTGCGTCCGGACGAAGCAGAGGACTACGTCCATCTGTGGCGAGTGGCGGGCCATATCCTCGGCGTCGAGCACGACCTCTTGGCCGCCACGCGCGCGGAAGGCGATCGACTCGCCGAGATTGTGAGGGCCACTCAGGGGCCTCCCGACGACGACAGCCGCACGCTCGTGCGCGCCTTTTTCGAGGGACCGGTGGACGCGGCCCCGGACCCCAAGAGCCGCAAGGCCGCGGCTCGCCGCATGCAGGCCTACGCAGGCCTCACACGATTCCTCCTCGGCGACGAGGTCTCAGATGGTCTTGCTCTCCCGAAGGACAACTGGCGCTTCGCGGCCCCGGCCCTCCGGGAGATCGTACGCCGCGCCGAGCGGCTCCGGCGCCGGGTGCCCGGCGGTGAGCGACTCGCGGTGGAGGCCGGTCGGCGCCACTGGAAGACCGTGGTCGAGCTGGGCCTCGACGGCATCCCGGCGGACTTCGGCCTCCCCTCGGTGCTCGGCCGGGCCGCCTAACCCTCGCAGCCCGTGGCATACGCGACCGAGGAGAGGCGAAGCCGGTCGGGGCGTTTCACAGAAAGACCGGCCGACAGCGCCGTACAGCTCTAGCCCTCGTCGGAGACCTCGAAGCGCGTCAGCTCCTCGAGGAGAGGAGGAACCCGTCGGGGTCGAGGTGGCAGGCGGGCCGGGACCACACGTACGTCGGTGTCTCCGCTTCCGCTCGCCACCCATGCTCCATCGGGGGACACGTCCACGTCGAAGATCGGCGCGCGATGACCTCGCACGACGCGGCTCTCGAGCGAGATCACGTCCCATATTCGAACGGAGTGATCCCCGGAGCCCGACACGAGGGCCCGGCCGCTCGGTGAGAAGGCGAGGTCGAATACGCGGGCTTCGTGACCCACCAACTCATCGCACCACCCGTAGGCGAGGCTGCAGAGCCATAGCCCTCGACGGGCGGAAGCCACTGCCACGTGGGAGCTGTCGGGCGAGAGGCGCACGAGGTCCGCCTCCGGGAGATTATTGAGGGTGTGAATGAGCTTTCCGTCCGGGAAGCTCCAGATCCAAACATGGCTCGCGCCTCCCGCCGCGGCCAGCCGGCGACCATCAGGGCTGACGTGGAGTCCGCGCACCGGCTCCCCTTCTCGCAAGGCTACGGGCGCCCCCCCATTCTTCGGCCAGATGAGGATGCGCCCGTCCAAGCCGGAGGTTGCCAGGCGGTCGTCCTCGAGAAAGGCCAAGCCGGTCACGGCACGGTCATGACCTTCGAGCCGGCGACCTTCGCCGGTCGCGAGCACCCATAGAAAGACATCCCCCTCCCGCCCTGCCGAGGCGAGGTAGCGCCCGTCCCGGGAGAAGGCGAGCTCCTCGACATCCCCGGCGTGTCCCCGCAGGACCCGCTCTTGACCGGACGCCACCTGCCACAGGCGAACCGTTCGATCGTCGCTCGAGCTCGCGACGAGGCGGCCATCCGGAGAGAACAACACGCGGTATACATTGTCGCCGTGGCCGGACAAGACCTGAGCCCGACCGGTCCGGAGATTCCAGATACGGAGGTCATCGTCGTGCCCTCCCGAGAGAAGACTGCGGCCATCGGGAGAAAAGGCGACCGCATGGACCCCAATGCGGTGCCCGCTGAGCACTTTGTGGCCGTCTCGACGGACCCGCCACACCCGCACGGAAGTATCCCAGGAGGCCGTAGCCAACCAGTTGCCATCCGGGGTGAACTCGAGGTCGGTCACCACCTGGCCATGGCCTCGGAGCGGGCGCACCTCCCCCGTCCGGAGGTCATGAAGCCGAGCCGTCCCGTCCCAGCTCGAAGACGCAAGCCAGCTTCCGTCCGGTGAGAATCGCAGGTTGGTCACTCGCTCCGCGTGACCTTCGAAGACCATGGGTTCTATCCGATCCCCGCTCCACACCCGAACCGTGCCCTGGAGATCGGCGGAAGCCAGACGGAGACCCGCCGCGTCGAGACGAACCACCATGACTTCCGAGGTGTGGCCGTCCAGACCCCGGGTCGCCCCGGTGTCGATATCCACCACCGCAACGACGCCGTCGATGCCGCCGAGAGCGGCGCGCCCCCCGGAGGTGTGGACGCTCGTAATTTCGGTGGGGAGCTCGGCCAGCACCCGACTCTGACCGGTCTCGAGGTTCCAGCGAATGAGCTGACGTCCGTGTCCGGCCGTAAGGAGGGTTCGGTCGTCAGTAAAGTGAACCGTTCCCCAATCGCTGACGGGGGGGGTGGTGAGCACGCGCTCGAGAGCCCCGCTCGTCGACCACAGCCGCAGCTCTCCGTCGCGCCCCAGGGAGGCGAGCTGCCCCGCCCCCGAGAATGCCAGAGCCACCACGGGGCCATCGTGACCGGTGAGAAGACGAGGCGGGCTCTGACCCTCGACCCGGAACAAACGCACGATGCCGTCGTAGGCGCCGGTGGCGAGGAGTCGCCCGTCCGGATCGAAGACGAGCGCGCTGACGCGGGCGGCATGATCGAGCACCCGCGGGGGATATCCGAGACGAGACCACAGTCGGACCGTCTCGTCGCGGCTTCCGCTCGCGACGTAGCGCCCCCGCGGATCCATCCGCACGAGATCCACCTCTTGCAGGTGGCCCTGCAGGACCTCTCGGGCCACGCCAAGGTCGTCCGCTTCGGCCGCGATGGACGCCGCCCCCTGAAGGGGCTCATCCAGACGCTTCAGCCACGCCACGGCTTCCGTCGGATCGCGGGCGAGTAGCGATCGAGCCTTCTCGAGGGTGAACTCTTGCACGCGCTGCTCCGCCTCCGCCCGCGCGTCCTCCGCGGCCGCGGTGCGCTTGGCCAAGCCGTTGAAGCTCCAGACGGCAAAGCTTCCCAAGGCGATGAGAGCCACCAGGGCCACCAGCGCTGCCGAGGTGTGGCGCCGCAGGAAGCGCCAGGTGCGCTCGATCGGGGAGTAGCGGTGGGCGGCCACGAGCTGCCCGGTGCTGAATCTTCGGAGCTCGGAGGCCATCTCCAGCGCCGTGGGGTAGCGGTAAGTTGGATTGCGATGCATCGCCTTACGAACGATGGCCAAGAGATCCCGGGGAAGGTCCGGAGCCAAGACCTCCACCGGCACCGGGGGCCCGGCCACCACCGCTCGCAAGACATCCTTCGGGGGAATCTCCTCGTAGGGTCGGCGTCCGGTGAGCACCTGGTAGAGCATCGCCCCCAGCGCGTACACGTCGCTCTTTTCGTCGAGATGGTCGGCTCGAGCCTGCTCCGGGGGCATGTAGGGTGGAGTTCCTACGACGATGCCGTCCGACGTCTCGGTGTGTGAGCTCGGGGTTATCTCGAGATCGGGTCGAGGGGTGTCCTCAGCCAGTTCGGGTTCGGCCAAATCCTTGGCGAGGCCCCAGTCGATCACCACCGTCTCGCCGAAGGGCCCCACCATGACGTTGGCCGGCTTGAGGTCACGATGCAGGATACCTTGACTGTGCGCGTAGGCCACGGCGTCGGCGACGTCGATGACGTGAGGCAGCAGCTCGAGGCGTCTCTCAATCTCGTCGGCTCCGGCGAGCGCGTCCGAGAGAGTGCGCCCGTCCACCATCTTCATCGCATAGAAGCGGGCGCCGCCGGGCCATCGTCCCGCCTCGTGGATCGGCACGATGTTGGGGTGCTCGAGGCGTGCCGTAATCTTGGCCTCGCGTACGAATCGGAGTTCTGCCTTCTGGTCTCGGGTGATGAGCTCTTTGATGGCGACGGTGCGTCCCAAGCGCCGGTCGAAGCCGCGGATGATGCGGCCCAGCCCCCCCCGGGCCACCTCCTCCCCGTGGTCGTAGGGATCTTCCGAGAAAAGCGGAAAGTCCTCCCCTGACGACGAAGGGGGCGGGTTCGGCCTCTCCCCGCGAGAGGCGCCTACCCACGTATCCTCGACGTGAGTCGCGGAGGGGGGCCGCTTGGTCACCCCTTAGGCCTAACCGCTGAACGCCCAAATGAACAAGCAATGAGCGCAAGCCCTGCGGCGAAGGGCGAGGGGCCGCCCGCGGTCGCGGCGTCGCGAAGGGCGAGCCGGTCCTTGGGGGTTCCGGTGAAGGTGGAGCCTGACGTTCGAACGCACCTCCTCGAGAGTCTTCTCGAGCGCATGGCCCTCGACCCACGGCTGGCCGGCCTCGTCTCCCCGGTCGAAGCCGAAGCCCTCGCGGCGCTCCTCGGCCGGCCCGTTCCTCAGCCCGAGACCGACGAGACGGACCTCGAGGAGGACCTTCCGGCGGAGAGGAGTCCGCCATCTTCCGCGCCACCCCCGGAGGAGAAGACCACCGCTGCCGAGCCAAGCGAGGCGCCTGGGGGCGATATCCCCGGGCCGCGAAAGGGTCTGACCCTGGACCTCAGCTCGCGATCCGCCGCCCCCGCACCCGGCCTCGTGCTCTGCCTAGACTTCGGCACCTCACAATCTAAAGTGGGGCTTTTCCGAGACGGTCGCGAGGTCTTGCCCCTCCGCATCGGGGGGTCGATCGAACCCTTCTCGGTCGACTCCGCGCTCTCGCTGGGCACGCGCATCCATTTCGGAAGTGCAGCTCGAGAAGCCGCCCTTCGGGGCGCCCCGATCGCGGACCGACTCAAGCGCTATCTCGGGCACATCCCCGTCGCGGGCCTCCCGAAGACTCCCCTCGGCGGAGCCTCCCTTCGATCGCTCGGAGTCTCCGAGGCCCCCGAGGACCTGCGCCTCGATCACGCCGTCGTCCTCTACCTGGCCTGGCTCACGCATCGCGCGCGAGAGGCTGCCCGTAGCCAGCACGGCCTCGACGGTCGTCTCCTCCGGCGCTTCGCCCTCCCCTGCTGGCCCACGTCGCGCTGGCTCGCCCTGCAGCCGCGGATTGCGGAGTGGATAGGAGCGGCCGAAGTCGTCGCCGACACCTTCGGACCGACCCTCCTCGAAGACGGCGTGCCGAGGTCGGACGCGAAGGCGGTCCTCGAGCGCCTGAGCGCGCTCGAGGCGCAGCCAGGTCCCCTCGTCAGCCGCGCCGTGGCCGAGCCTGTGGCCGCCGCCGCCTCCCGCTTCGGTCCGGAGGTGGCCTGTCGCGGCCTCGTCCTCGTGGTCGACATGGGGGCGGGCACGACCGACCTCGCCCTCTTTTGGGTCGAGGCCGACCCGGACGACGGTCGTTTCGAGCTGTCGCAGATCGAGGGCGGGACGGACTTCTCCACCTTTGCCGGGGACGCCGTGGACCGGGCCCTGGCGGAGCACCTGGGGGTGGGACGCTTCCCTTCGCTCGACCTCCTCGCGGAGACCCGAGCCGTGAAGGAGGCCCTGCTTCAGCACGGGGAAGCGGCCTTTCGGGGGCGGACCGTCACCCGCGGCGAGCTGTTGGGCCTGCCGCCGATGCTCGAGCTCGAGGCACTGCTTCGCGCCCGCATCGCGGAGCTCATGGAGCGCGTGGCCCCGAAGTTGGGCCCCGACGTCCAAACCCTTCGCGTGTGCCTCGCGGGGGGCGGAGCCCGGCTGCCCGCCATGACGGCGCTCGTGCGTGGAGAGACCCAAACTGCGTCACGGACGCTCACTCATCGCCCCGGCCCGGAGCTCCCCCGATTCGTCGGACGCAACCTGGAGCTGCGGGCGAACTATCCGCGACTGGCAGTGGCTCTCGGCGGCGCCTCTGGATATCTCCCGGCGTCCGGCAGGGTCGGCAATCACTTGGCGTCCAGCGACGTTCCTTGAACATCGGGCGGGTGCGGCACCTGTACATCATCCTCGGAGACCAACTCGACGAGCGCCTTCTTCGGGACCTCGACGCGGAGCATGACGCGGTTTGGATGGCGGAGGTGGATTCAGAGGCCACCCACGTGTGGTGCCACAAGCAGCGCCTGCTGCTCTTCTTGAGCGCGATGCGCCACTTCAGGGACGGCCTGACCGCCCGCGGGGTCGACGTTCGCTACCGGGAACTATCCCCACGCCGACGGCGCGGCGAGCCCCCCGACCACGCCCGGGCCTTGACCTCTGACCTCCGCGAGTTTCAACCCGAGGAGATCATCCTGACCCGACCCGGAGACTGGCGCATCCTGAAGAGCCTGTCCGAAGCCCTCGACGGCTCCGGGCTGCGGTGGAGCCTGCGCGAGGAGGAGGACCACTTCTACGCCTCGCTCGAGGAATTCGCTCAGTGGGCCAAAGGGAGAAAGAACCTCGTCCTGGAACACTGGTACCGCCACCTCCGCCGACGCGAGGGCATCCTCATCGAAGGCGGACAACCGGTGGGAGGGGCCTGGAACTTCGACGCCGCCAATCGCAAGAGCTTCGGAAAGAAGGGACCACCTCCCATCGCGCCTCTCCCCGGCCACACCTGGGATGACCGGACGCGAGAGGTGGCGACCTTGGTCGAGGCTCGCTACGCCGACCATCCCGGGGACCTCGAATCCTTCTCCCTGCCGGTGACGAGAGGAGAAGCGCTCACGTGGGCGGAGCACTTCATCCAGCACGGCCTCCCCCGGTTTGGCCCCCACCAGGATGCCATGTGGGGAGAGGACGTCGTCCTCTGGCACTCCCGTCTCTCGGCTCCGCTGAACCTCAAACTCATCCATCCTCGGGAGTTAGTCGAAGCGGCGCTGAAAGCTCACGACGAGGGCCGGGCGGATATCGAGAGCGTCGAGGGCTTCATCCGGCAGATCCTTGGCTGGAGAGAGTTCATCCGCGGCATCTACTGGACGCGTATGCCAGAGTACGCGGAGAGCAACGCCCTGGAGTGCGAGGACCGGCGCGTGCCCTCGTTCTTTTGGACCGGGGAGACCGACATGTCCTGCGTGGCGGCGAGCATGCGCGGACTCATACGCCACGGCTACGTCCACCACATCCACCGACTGATGGTGTTGGGCCTGTTCAGTCAGCAGCTCGGGGTCCACCCCTACCGCTTTCACGAATGGCATATGGCCATGTATCTGGACGCCGTCGACTGGGTGAGTCTCCCCAACGCCCTCGGCATGTCCCAGTTCGGGGATGGTGGGATCGTGGGCAGCAAGCCCTACGCCGCCACGGGGAAGTACATCAAGAGGATGTCCAACTATTGCGGGGCGTGTCGGTACCGGCCCGACGAAGCCACCGGAGATCAAGCCTGCCCCTTCACGACTCTGTATTGGGATTTCCTGGACCGCCATCGAGATCGGCTCGCGACGAACCAGAGGATGACGCTCCAGCTCAAGAACGTTCAGAGAAAGGACGAGACAACCCTGGAGGACATCAGAGCCCGCGCCCGGTGGCTTCGCGACCGGATCGACGCCGAAGAGCGAATCTGATCTGTCAACAGCGCGCTGATTTGGAGGTGTAGGGCGATGTCGAGTCAGGCTTTTCGTGAAACGGTTCGACGACGAGGCGAGCGTATCGGGCATACGCGACCGAGGAGAGGCGAAGCCGGTCGGAGCGTTGCACGGCAAGACCGGCCGACAGCGCCGTGCAGCTCCAGATCAACGGGCTATCAAGCCGCGGCTGCGTGCTCCTCGGAGGCGTCCAAGCACTCCCCAAAGAACTGGATGTAGATCTCGAGGGCGCGGCGCCCCGTGGCCACGAGGGCCGGCAACATCTCGGGACGATGTTCGAGCAGCCGAGCCATGATCTTTTCGTTGAGCGCGGTGTGGCCGACGTCCACCTCCACATGCTCCTCGACGAAGCTGAGCCGACTCATCACCTCGGACCCCAATAGCCGCTGGGCCTGGTCGATGAGCTTCGGTCCGAAGCGGACGGATAGATTTTCGATCTCGAGCTCGATAGCCACCTGACCAAAGGGCATCTCTGAGGCGATGGTGTCTTCGTGGAGGTCGACGTAGGCACGCATACCCGAGGTCATCGGAGCAGCGGTGATGGCACGCGCGTCGACGAGAGGGCTCATTCCCCGCTGGTTCCAGTGATCGGCGAGGGCGTCCGCGTCCTTGATGAGCATGAGATGGTGTCCCGCTTCGTGCTTCGCATGCTTTACCAGCTGAGTCCCAATGTCCTCGAGACCGACGGCGCGGGTGGCTTCACCCGCCCTTCGAATCCACCCCTCGACCGGCTCGGTCATGTGGACGGCGCGAGCGCAAAACTCGATGAGGAAGCGCTCGAACTGGCGGGGAGAGATATCCGGGCCGACGATGCGCGCGGTGGTGGGATGGGTTTCAAGGAGAGCGCGGGTCGAGTGGAGGTCGGGCGCGTAGCCCTCATCGTACAGATTCATGGTGTTTCCTTCCTGGGTGAGAGAGCTCGGCGCGCCGCTGAGCGAACCGATCCTCGATGAAATACTGGTACTGGCGGAGCCCGCGGGCCGACCAGGTCATGAGCCCCATGGTCTCGGCGAGCGCGTACCGACCGCCTTCGCACCCCGCCAAAACCGCGGGGGGAGCGACAATCACGGGGCTTCGCACCCCTTCCCGGGCGTAGCGAGCAGCGACCGCGTCGAGGACCGCCCTCCGAAGATCCGGCGGGGCCGAGTCCTCGAAGAAGAGCTGCGCGAGATTGAAGAGATTGAAGAGCGATATCTCCGTTGACGTGCGCTCCATGAGCGCGGCCCCTACGATCTGCCCTTTGTGACGTGCGACGAAGCCATCCCGCCTCCGATAGAAGCCCCCGCTCTGCACGTCGGGACTGAGTCCGTCTGTCACGAGCCTCCCTTCCTCGAGGTCGAGAGCCCGTCGGCACAGAGACGGAAGTCGGCGCTCCAAGTGTCGGGCTAGCCATGCGGCGCCTTCTCCGTCGAGCCGGGTCACTCGAGGATCCGGCGTCGTGACGGAGCCAGCCGCAGCCGGGTCTTCGAGCTCCCAGCGATCCCACGCCGTGAGAACGGCATGGGACGCGTCGTTCATTGTTCCGATGAAGTCGGTACTGAAGGTACGATGCCAGCGCCGACCGCGGTCGAAATAGATCATCATGCAGGCCTCATCGTCCTCGACAAGGGTGGGCAAGGAGCTGATGAGCCTATAGATGTGGTGCCGCGCCTCGAGAGTTTCGGGATGGCGAGACCGCGTCGCCAACTGATGCGATGTCCAGCTCTTCGAGTAGCTGCGAAGCATGGAGACATGCCCCACCGCCCGCGGCGTCGACGAGTGCTCGGCCCACACGAAGTCGCAGGCAGCGGCCGAGGCTTCGCGGTACCAACCATCCGGAATGCCCCCTCCGTCCCGGAGGTGGAGAAAGCCGGAGCTCTTCATCAGATCGAGCACCGCTTCTCGCGGCATCTCGTGACGGAATCTCATTTGCGGATGGCTGCGACGAATCAAGCGTCGAGCGAGAGCGGCGGCGTTGGAGCCTAGGTCGATATGGAGGGCTCGTGCCCCCTCCGGAGCGCACGCCAGCGCCTCCAGACGAGCTTCGAAGATCTCGCCTCCCACCCTGAGCTCACCAAAGCCCACCCGAGGCCCGGGCCACGGCCTCGCGAGCCCCACCCCCTGGGTGCTGAGGTCGCGGAGGGGAAGCCGCCAGCCCCCGAAGGTGAGCCCATCCGTGGGCTGAGCAGCGAAACGCCGGGCTCGACGTCGGTTGGCCGACGGGCGAGGGCTGGGTGGGCGCCGAGGTCTCGCGACCGAGTGCGGGGTCGGAGGAAGACGGCGGAGAGAGGCCTGTAGGTTAGGTGACAATCGTTCCTCCATGTATCAACACGGCACGTCCGCCGGTGACCGACGGACGGAATTAGAGAGATGCATCCGGATGCGTTCGAGGTGCGCCCGCCGCAGACGAATGACCGAGTGGCCATGGGTCTGGCTGACGCCGCGGAAGTTTCGATCGAAATCCTGTCGCCCTTCCGCGTGGCTTCCGAACGATTTGCGGGAGACCCAAATGCGATCTTGGGCGAAGACGCAGAACTTACCGACCC
>JBCBRU010000240.1:0-11862 GCA_039819565.1 Myxococcota bacterium
GGTGCGGTCGAGGCGGCCCGCAAACCAGCGGGCGTGCCGCGCGCGGAGGGGCACGTCTTCGACCCCGCGTCGCTGCTCGGCGAAACGCCGCACCATCGACGTCATGTACGGCATGCCGAGCTCGGTGGATCTCGAGGATCTCGAGCTCGAGCAGGATGACTTGCGAGCTGCCTTGGCCTTCGGGGAGGAACACGACCCCGAGGCCGCCGTGCGCTGTGCGCTGGTGCTCGCTCGCTACCACTCCGTGCGAGGTCCGGGGTGGAGCGCTCTGGACGCCATCGACCGTGGTTTGGACGTGGTGGGGCGTCTTCTCAACGCGGGAGAGCTCCGGGCCCGTCTCGAGATGGCCCACGGGATCATTGCCCGGGCGTGGTTTGGCCGTCTGGAGCCAGAGCGTCTCGCCGACGCTATCGTCCGGCTCAACGGCTCTCATCCCGCGCTCGAGGCCGAGGCCCGGGCCCACCGAGCCTACATCCTCATCGAGGGACAACGCTGGGAGGAGGCCCAGCGCGAGACGGCGGCTGCGGTGTCCTTAGCGGAGGCCGACGGACATCCGGTCTCGGTCACCCTCTGCAGAGGACTGGTGGGCCTCAGTCGCTTCGCGGAGGGCGACGTGGATGGGGCTTGCCGGGAGTTCGAGCGGGCGCTGGCCTCGGGGGGAGCTTCTGCATCCGCCCGGATGCGGGCCCGCTATTTGGCCTGCCGAGGGCAGGCGCGGATCGAGCAGGGGGAGCTGGCCCTCGCCCATCAGGACCTCGAGGAGGCCCTGCGGCTTCAGGATGAAGAGTGCCGAGACCGTCTCTACGCTCCCGTGACCGTCATCCATCTTGCGAACTGGGCGCTGGCCATGGGGCGCCACGAGGAGGCTGAGAGCTACGCTCACGAAGCCGCCCGTCGTATCCAGGGGGTGGGCTTCGCTCGGGTCGCGGCGGATCCGAACCATGTCCTCGGGTGGGTATTTCTGGAGCGCGGCGAGGTCGACGCGGCCCGGCTCACCTTCGGGCGTGGAGCCGACAGCCCCCGTCCGGCGGCGCGCCGGGCCAGCGCCCTGGGGCTCACCGCCGCGGCCCTCTGGGAGGGGCAGCCCCAGCGGGCCCTCGACGAGTCCGAGGCCCACGTCGCGTCGGTCGGCGAGGAGGGGGGGGGGCATCTTCCGATCCTGCTCGCGCTTCGGGCCGAGGCCCTCCGGCAGCTGGGTCGGCCCGGGGTGGAGGCGGCCGGCCGCGCCGCTCGAGAGGCCCTCGTCGACGGCGGAAGTCGCCGGGCTCGGGCCTTCGTCGACTGCGTCGTGGACGGCGTGTCGGTCGCGGTGAGCCCGGCCTGGCCCGAGCTCAGGGGGCTCCGCCGCACGGTGTCTTCTTCGACGCCGAGTTGGCAGTACGACTTGCGGCGGGACGTCCTCGTGGGGCCCGATGGTCGCCAGCTCGAAGCGCGCAGCCGGGCCAAGCTCGCTCGCCTCCTCCGGGTCTTGGCTCGCGCTCGCGTGCACCGCCCGGGTGAGTTCGTAAACAAGGATGCCATCATCGAGGCGGTGTGGCCCGGCGACCGCGCCTCGAGCGGGGCTCTCGAGAACCGGTTGTGGGTGGCTCTCTCCTCGTTTCGGAAGCTGGGCTTCGGCGACCTCGTCGAGAGGGTCGAGTCCGGCTACCGGTTCCGGGTGGATCAGCCCTTCGAGGTCCTCGGAGAAGACGACGAGACCTCTGAGCTCTGAGCTCGGTCCTCGCGGCCGCTACTCGCGCTCCGAGACTTCGCGGACCACCTCCTGGACCACGTCGCGAAAGGACTCGGGCCAGTCCGCAGCGGTGTCCTTCCACCATCTTTCGAAGTGCGGCACTCGGGCGAAGCGGGCGAGGGCCGATCGCGAACTCGCCCATTGCTCCGCCCGCATCATGCCTCGCTGATGCTGGTAGTAGTTGTTCTCCCAGTAGGCGAGCCACGAATAGAAGAAGAGGTTGACGTTCCGAGTCTCGTTCTCGGTCAGGGGCTCCCCCACCCACGCTTTACGCAGCCCTTCTTGCATGACCGGGGACGCAGCTTCGAGCGCGAAGTTCTGCATCTTGAGAGCGGCTCGCGCCTGGTAGATCTGAGCGGCTGCGATCTGCTGATTCTGGCTGAGCTGCATACCCACGAACACGAGAGACAACACGACGCCGAAAGTGCCGATGATCTGGAGCCACTCGTTGAGATCATGCTCCTTTGTAAAGGCCACGACTCGGTTCCACGCCTGACTGGTCTGGGCGCTCGCTCCGCTCGGTCTCGGTTCGAGGGTCATCGTGGCTTGCTTGTCTACGACCGCGGGCTCGTCCAAGGCCAGCCCCTCCCTTCGCGGAGACGGCTCGCCGAGGCCGTGCAGCGGAGCCTGCGCGGGGCGAGCCCGATAACACCTTTCAAAAACGGGCGAGCTCTTAAAAAGCGTGGCAGGTACACGCCCTTGGGGCGGGCTGGCGGCTGGGCTTAACGGCGCCTACCGTCTACCCTTTGCTAAGTTGAGTTCGAGATGAAGCCCCGCGTCCGCACGTTCGAGGGGAGCTCGCCGTTTTGGCCGGCGGTCCCACTCCCGACGCGACGCCCGGAGCCCGAGCCCGTCGGGGGTGGGCGGCGCCGGGCGGTGCTGACCGTCGTGGAAGAGCGCGCGCACCAGTACATTCGGGTTTTGGCCGCCGACAAGGACGGCTTTCTCGTCGCTAGCGCCAAGCTGGGCCTCGCGGCCTCGGATCGACTGGAGCAGGTGCGGACCGCCATCCTGTCGGATGCGGCAGGTTTTCTCCCCCGCATCGAGTGGGCCGGGGCCGAGGGTCCGAAGGACGGGGAGGTGGTGCTCCTCGAGGGCTTGGTCCTCCTTTCACCGGATCTCGTGGAGGATCCGGATCGCGCGGTGCGGCTGGTGCTGAGCACCTTCGGGCGCCATCTCCGGAACGTGGTGCGTAGCGCTGCCTACCTCGGGCCCGCTTCGTCGACCTCCTCTCCGATCGCGCTCTACCCCCGCCCCTCCGCAGCCTCCCACGCCGGCGAGGCCCTGATGCGGACCGTGGAGAGGCTGGGTCAGAACGTGGTCGGAGGCTTCTTGGGACTACGTCGTCAGATCGCGACCGGAGTCGAGGGCGCGGCCCGAGCGAGCACCTTCGGCCGGTGGCTCGAAGCGGGGGCGTTGGGCCTGGGGGGCGTCCTCCGAGGTCTCGAAGAAGCGGCGGGCGGCGTCGCGGGGGGCCTCGGCGCCTTTCTGGGAGAGGTTTTGGCGATCCCCTCCTTCTTCTTCGGCGGAGCCGGTCGACGCTTTCGCGAGCTGAGACTGAGCCCGGTGGCGGTCGGGTTGGAGCGTGTGCTTCGGGCTGTGGCCAGGGTGGGGCCAAACTTCGTAGATCGTTTCTCGAGCGGTGTTCTGACCTTTCTCGGCGGAGCGAGGGCGCTCCCGCAGCGCCCCGGGGAGGGCCGCGCCGCCCTGGGTCGCGGACTCGCGCAATCCTTATTGCAGGCGCCCGTGGACAGTCTCCACGAACTCGTGGCGAGTGCGGCCAGCGGTTTTTTGGTCACCCTCGGCTACGAGCCTCAGGGGAGGGTTCTCACCGTCGACGAGATCGTCCGCTTTCGTCGGATCTATGGGGAGAGCCTCAACCTCGATCGCGTGCGCATCGTGGCCGCCGGACGAGGCATCGGGGCTTTGGGAGATGGAGCCGCCTTCACCGTCGGCTACACCATCTATCTCGCAGATCGCGGGATCGAGGAGGCCCTCGGGCCCACCATGCATCGGATCTGGCGGTATCAAAACGGGGGTATCGACTCCGCGGCGGCGCGCCGGGTGGGGCGGGCGATGTCCGACGCTCGGGCCCCGATCCTCTGGTCGCGTCTGCCTCAGGCGCGCTTCGAGACTTTATCCTCGGCAGAGCAGGCCACCCTCCTCATGCTGGCCGAGCGAAGCGGTTTCTTCGAGAGCTCGGGGGCGGCGGCGTGTCTGCTTCTACCTCGGCCGGGCGGGGCCCCCACGGATCTGACCGAGTATATGGCGGAGGCTTGGGAGCTGCTCAGACGCGGGCTCGGGGCGCGCTAGCGTCGACAAGCGGGCACTGTCGGGCTACCCAGCCCCGCATGTCGGCCGTCGAGCCTCGCGTGCTCTATCTCGACCTCGTCGGCGGCGTCGCCGGGGACATGCTGCTGGCCGCCCTCATCGACCTGGGGGCATCGCTGGACGCGGTGCGGGCGGCGCTGGTGGCGGTGGGGCTCGACGATGTGGAGATCGTCGAGCGCGAGGTTCACCCATGCGGGCTCCGGGCGCGTCAGCTCGACGTCTTGGTGGGAGGCGCGCTGGCGGACAGCACCACGGTCGAAGGGACTCCCAGCGTTCGCACGACCGATGAGTCGTGGAGGCAGTCCCGCCCCCACGACCCATCCTCGGGGATGGGTGAACCCCCCCACCCTCAAGCTCCGGGGGACGGTCATGACCCCGCCCACGGCCATGATCATACCCACGCTCATGGCCCCGCCCACGGCCATCATCATGCCCACGACCATGACCTCGCCCACGGTCATCATCACGCCCATGGCCGCGGCCACCGCCCTTGGCGTGTCATCCGCGAGCGGCTGGAGGCGGCCCCCTTGGATCCGCGAGTGCGGAGCCTGGCGCAGGATGCCTTTCGTCGCTTGGCGTCCGCGGAAGCGTCGGCGCACGGCCTGGACATGGAGGAGGTCGAGTTTCACGAGGTCGGCTCGGACGACGCCATCGCGGATATCTTGGGCATCGCGGTGGCCTTCGTGGAGCTCGGCTTCGAGAGGGTCGTCGCCTCTCCCTTTCCGCTCGGGCGCGGTCTTTCGCGGGGGTCCCACGGCCCCTTGCCCATCCCCGGTCCCGCCACCCTGCACCTCCTCGAGGGAGCTCCCACCGTCGAGACCTCTCTCCTCTCCGAGACCGTGACCCCCACCGGCGCGGCGCTGGTCCGCACCCTCGCGGATGGCTTCGGCCCGATCCCGAGCCTCCGCCTGGAGCGCGTCGGCGTGGGGGCCGGCCACAAGAGCTGGCCGGATCGGCCTAACGTGGTGCGGGCGCTGGCCGGCCGCGCCGAGGCGGCCCTTCCTGAGCCTGACGTCGATGCCGTGGTGGTGGAGACGAATCTCGACGATATGTCGCCGGAGCATTTGGGGCCCCTCTACGACGCCCTGTTCGCGGCCGGGGCCCTCGACGTGTGGGCCACGCCGGCCGTGTTCAAGAAGGGGCGGGGAGGCTGGACGGTGTCGGCGCTGGTCCCCGGCGCCGAGGAAGGCTCCGTGAGCCGGGCCCTGTTTCGGCACTCCCCGACCCTCGGGGTGCGGATCCGACCGGTGGCGCGGCGGCGTCTCGAGCGAAGCATCGAGACCGTCGAGACCCCATTTGGGAAGATCCGCCTCAAGCGCTCGGTGCGACCGGATGCCCCGGACTACTTCAAGCCCGAGCACGACGACGTCCGGGCCGCGGCGGAGCGGGCCGGGGTGCCTCTGCGCGTGGTGGAGCAGGCGGCGCTGAGGGCCGCCTGGGATCGCTCCGGTTGATTTAGGAATCAGCCCAACTCCCCATCCCTGCGGGCTGCGTGCTATGGACCGAGAGGTGAGCACCACCGCGAAGACCGAGTTCCGCGATGAGGTGCGGGCATGGCTCGAGAGCCACTGCCCGGCCGAGATGCGGACTCCGATGACCTCCGATCAAGACATCTGCTGGGGAGGCCGACGCTTCACCTTCGCGTCGGAGGCCCAGGAGAGTTGGCTTCGGGCGTGCGCCGAGCGGGGCTTCACCGTCCCCACCTGGCCCAAAGAGTACGGCGGAGCCGGACTGTCGGGTGCCGAGGCCACGATCCTCGCGGAGGAGCTGCGCTCGATCGGGGCGCGGCCGCCGCTGGTCAGCTTCGGCATCGCGATGCTCGGACCGGCCCTTCTCCACTTTGGCACCGACGAGCAGAAAGCCACCTATCTGCCCCCCATCGCTCGGGGCGAGGTGCGCTGGTGCCAGGGGTACTCCGAGCCGGGCTCCGGCTCTGACCTGGCCAGCCTCGCGACGCGGGCCGAGGAGGACGGTGACGAGTACGTCATCACCGGCCAGAAGATCTGGACCTCCTACGCCGACAAGGCGGACTGGATCTTCTGTCTCGTGCGCACCGACGCGAGCACGAAGCATCGGGGCATCAGCTTCGTGCTCTTCGATATGGATCAGCCGGGCGTAGACGCTCGCCCCATCAGCCTCATCAGTGGCAAGTCACCTTTCTGCGAAGTCTTCTTCGAAGGGGCGCGCGCCAAGAAGTCGAACTGCGTAGGCGGCGAAAACCAGGGCTGGAGCGTGGCCAAGACGCTGCTCGCGCACGAGCGTCAGTCGATCGGCTCCTCCTCGATGGTGGCTGGCACCCGAGAGTGGGTCGTCCCCGCCATGGCCAAGACCCGGTACGGCGTGGACGCTGCGGGTCGCCTCGATGCGCCCATCTTGCGGAGCCGCATTGCCCAGCTCGAGGTGGATCGAGTGGCGTTCGAAGCCTTGGTCGAAGAGACCCAGGCCGAGTATCGAGCCGGTCGGGGCTCGCCCACCACCGCCTCTCTCGTGAAGTACTACGGAGCCGAGCTCAACAAGCGGAAGCACGAGATGCTGATGTCCGTGGAGGGCCTCGACGGCCTCGCCTGGGAAGGGGCGGAGAGCGATGATGGCGCCCTGGTGAAGGCCTGGCTTCGCACCAAGGCCAACTCCATCGAGGGCGGCACCAACGAAATCCAACTCAACATTCTCGCCAAGCACGCGCTGGGCCTCCCGGGCGCTTGAGGTCCCCATGAACGAAGAGCTCCAACAACTCTCCTCCTCTGCCCACGGCCTCCTCGAGAAGGAGGCGGGCCCCGCCGCGTTTCGCCAGGTTCGGGAAAGTGACGGCCCCGGGTTCGATGTCTCCCTGTGGGGCAAGATGGCCGAGCTCGGCTGGGCCGGCCTCGCTCTGTCCGAGGAGCACGGTGGCTACGATATGGGCGCTCGGGGTCTGGTGGCCGTCGGTGAGGCCCTCGGGGCCCATCTGGCCTCCTCACCCTTCGCGACGACCGTGCTCGCTGCCAAGACGCTGGCCGCGGCGGGGGTGACCGGCGCCCTCGAAGAGATCGTCGCGGGCACCCACGTGGTCGCGGTGCCCCTCGACGCCGGCTCGCGTCGCGCGGGTCCGACGGTCATGGCGGTGCGCTCCGGGGATGGCTTTCGACTGAAGGGAAACTTGCGACAGGTGGCGAACTTCCCGGCCGCGCAGAGCCTCCTCTTTTGGGCCCGGACGAGCGACGACGCCACCACCGCGTTCATCATGCCTACCGCCGACGTGAAGGCGGCATTGACCGTCCACGTAGACATGCACCGCGCTGCCTCCGTCGCCTTCGAGGACCTCGAGGTAGGCGCGGATGCGGTCGTAGGTGAGGTGGGCGGAGGGGATGCTCTTCTCGAGGCGGCGCTCGATCCCACCCGGGCGGCCGTAGCTGCCGAGCTCGTGGGGCTCGCCAACGCCGTGTTTCAGCAGACGGTGGCTTACCTCAAGGACCGAAAGCAGTTCGGGGTGCCGATCGGGAGCTTTCAGGCCCTTCAGCATCGCGCCGCTCACCTTCACACCGAGCTCGCCATCGCCGGCGCGGTGGTGCGCAAGGCTGCGGCCGCTCTCGACGACGCACGAGCGGACGCGGCGGCGCTGGTGTCGGCCGCGAAGGCCAAAGCCGGGCAGATCGCGATTCTCACCGGGAACGAGGCCATTCAGATGCACGGCGGGGTCGGGGTGACCGATGAGTACGACGTGGGTCTGTTCGTGAAGCGGATCCGGGCCCTCGAGAACGCCTTCGGAGACGCGGACTTTCACACCGACCGGTACGCGATGAAGAGCGGCTTTTGAGCCCTCGAGAGGAGGAGAGAGACATGAACGACGCGGCCGCCCCCAGGGCCCAGTTCCGCGCCATGACCGAAGGCACGTCCGAGGACTGGCAGATCATCGCTAAGAACGCCTTCGCCTTTGCCGAAGGCCTGCCTCAGCGGGCCCTCCAGCACCTGAAGCTGTTGGACGGCGACTTCGGGGGCTTTCCGGTGGATCGCCTGACTCACTGTGTTCAGACCGCCACTCGCGCTCACCGCGACGGGCGCGACGAGGAGTACGTGGTGTGCGCGCTGCTCCACGATATCGGAGACACCCTGGGCCCTCTCAACCACGCCGACCACGCCGCGGCGCTCCTCAAGCCCTTCGTGAGCGAGAAGAACCACTGGATGGTTCAGCACCACGGGATCTTTCAGGGGTACTATTTCTTTCACTATATCGGGCTCGACCGGGACGCGCGCGATGAGTTTCGCGACCACCCCTTCTACGACTACACCGCCGAGTTCTGTCACGAGTACGACCAAAAGGCCTTCGACCCCGACTACGAAAGCCTTCCTCTCGAGTTCTTTGTCCCGATGGTCGAGCGCGTGCTCACCTCGCCGAAGCGCTCCCTTTACCTGAAGAGCGAGGACTGATGGCCCTTCCCCCAATTCTCCAGAACCTGTCGATCCCCGTGGTGGGGGCTCCGCTGTTCATCGTGTCCACGCCGGACCTCGTCATTGCCCAGTGCAAGGCAGGTATCGTGGGCTCGTTTCCGGCCTTGAACGCGAGGCCCGCCTCCCTTCTCGGGGAGTGGCTGGCGCGGATCAAAGAAGAGCTCGCGGCTCACGACGCCAAGCATCCCGACCGACCCTCCGCCCCTTTCGCGGTGAATCAGATCGTCCACAAGTCGAACACGCGGCTCGAAGAAGATCTCCGCACCTGCGTCGAGCACCAGGTGCCCATCATGATCACCTCCCTCGGCGCCCGAAAAGAGGTCTACGACGCGGCCCATTCGTACGGGGGCGTGGTCTTTCACGATGTGATCAACCAGTTCTTCGCGCACAAGGCGGTGGATAAAGGCGCGGACGGGCTGATTCTCGTGGCCGCCGGAGCGGGGGGCCACGCCGGCACGCAATCTCCCTTCGCCATCGTTCAGGAGACGCGGGCTTGGTTCGACGGGCCGATTCTCCTCTCGGGATGTATCGCCCAGGGCGGGGCGGTGCTCGCGGCGCAAGCCATGGGGGCCGATCTCGCCTACGTGGGCTCGGCCTTCATCGCCACCGAGGAGGCCCAGGCTCATCCTGAATACAAGCAGATGATCGTCGACTCCCACGCGGAGGACATCATCTATTCCGACAAGTTCAGCGGGGTGCACGGGAACTATCTAAAGCCCTCCCTGGTCCGAGCCGGAATGGATCCTGACGCGATCGAGTCTCAGGACGCCAACCACATGGACTTCGGGAGTTTGGACGGCTCCAAGGCGTGGAAGGATATCTGGGGCAGCGGCCAGGGCATCGGCGTGGTCGACGCCGTGACCTCGGTGGAGGCCCGAGTGGCCCGCATGCGTGAGGAGTACGACGTGGCGCGGTCCCGCCTCGTCTGACGCATGCCGCGCCTGAAGCAGGCCGGGCGGTCCGCGCAGAACCCCTACGCGGACCGCGTCTTCGATCGCCTGTTCGGCGAGGGGGTGGATCCGGTCGAGACCCCGGGCACCCCCACCGGCACTCCCGGCAACTGGTGGACGGTCTTCAACATCGTCCCGGACGCCTTCCGCCACACCACGGAGGGCTTTCAGTTCTATCGCTCCCCCGAGCGTCGTCTGGATCCCAAGCTTCGAGAGCTGGGGCAGACGCGCGCTGGGTACGTGGTCGGGTCGCGCTTCGTCTTCTCACAGCACTGCAAGGCGGCACGCGACGTGGGGCTCAGCGAGGCCCAGATCGAAGCTTTACCCCACTGGTCGACCGCCGACTGCTATGGCCCCGCGGAGCGGGCCGTCCTCGCTTACACCGACGCCCTGGTTCTCCAGCTGGGGCGGGTTCCGGAGGGGCTCTTCGAGCAGCTTCGCGACCATCTCTCGGACGAGGAGATTCTCGAGCTCACCTACATCACTTGCACCTACATGATGCACGCGGTGATGAGTCGGGCCCTCCGGCTCGAGTACGACGACGTGGAGGAGCCCGTC
Organism: Myxococcota bacterium; assembly: GCA_039819565.1. GTDB lineage: Bacteria > Myxococcota > Kuafuiibacteriia > Kuafuiibacteriales > Kuafuiibacteriaceae > JAHQVK01. Next base: position 9,997 of record JBCBRU010000240.1, read on the forward strand.
GCCGAGGTGGGGCCCAAAACCGGCCTGAGCGGAGACCCGATGCAGGTCGTGGACGATGAGCGCGGCTCGGACTGAGCGTCCGGAGGAGGATTTGCGGTGGCTTATCATCATCTAGCTCTAGCTGCGAAGGACATGAGAGAGATCCACGCCTTCTATGAAGGGGTCATGGGTTTCGAGCTCGTTAAGGTCGAGATCGGGCCACTCGTGGATGGGGGGTGGGGCAAGCACTTCTTCTACCGCATGGACGGCGACGATCGACGCTTCATCGCCTTTTGGGAGCTTCACGAGACGGGCCGCGAGGCCGAGCACGAGTTCGACCTCAACAAGGCGGCCGGCATGCCCCGCGGGACGAACCATATCTCCTTCGAGGCGGCCTCGAAGGAGGAGCTGGATCGCTGGCGGGTGCGCTGGAACGAAGCCGGGTACGACGTCCTCGAGATCGACCACAACTGGTGTCACTCCGTGTACACCCACGACCCCAACGGCAACTTCGTCGAGTTCTGCGTCACCACGCAGAGCTTCAGCGGAGCCGATCGCGAGCGCGCCCTCGCGGCGCTCGAAGAGGCGGAGTTTCGTCCGAGCCCAGCCCCCGCCTTTCGAAAGATGTGGCCCGGTCGCCGAGAGGTTTGAGGCTCAGATCTGCCGAACGAGCCGCCCGCTCGTTGAAGCCGCCACATAAATCGCGAGCGATTTAATCGTTGGCGCTTGACTCTCCAGCTCGAGGGCTGCACCTAGTGCTCGTGCACGAATGAATCGTGCGCGATTTAAGGACCAAGGAGAGAAGATGATTCCAAGCAAGCCCACCCTCGAGACCGCTGCCGCGGAGTTCGCCCAGGCGACCGCATCCCCTCCATTTCTATACGAAATCCCCGTCGACGACGGTCGCCAAGCGGTCCGCGACGCGCAGACCGGGACCGGCATCGAGAAGCTCCCCGTCGACGAAGAGTGGATCGAGGTCGACGCGGCTCCCCGCGGCACCGTCCGGGTTCGCCTCATTCGGCCGTCCGGAGTGGAGGGGCCGCTTCCGGTGATCGTCTACGTCCACGGCGCGGGCTGGGTCTTTGGCGATGCGGACACCCACGACCGCCTCGTTCGTGAACTGGCGGTCGGAGCCGGGGCCGTGGTCGTCTTCCCGGACTACGACCGGTCGCCCGAGGCCAAGTATCCCATCGCCCTCGAGCAGTCCTACGCCACGGCCGCCTGGGCCGCCTCAGGGCGTCATCCGGGACTCGACGCCACCCGGGTTGCTATCGCCGGAGATTCGGTGGGCGGGAACATGGCGGCCGCGATCACCATCCTGGCCAAGCGCCGCCAGGGACCGAGCTTCAACGCCCAGGTGCTCTTCTATCCCGTGACCGACGCCAACTTCGACACGAACTCCTACCGCGAGTTCGCGGAAGGCTACTTCCTTCGGCGAGACGCGATGAAGTGGTTCTGGGACCAATACACCACCGATCCCAAGGAGCGGGCTGAACCCACCGCCTCCCCTCTTCGTGCGGACGACCTCGCCGGCCTTCCCCCGGCTCTCGTCATCACCGCCGAGGCCGACGTGCTCCGGGATGAAGGTGAAGCTTACGCCGCGAAGTTGCGAGCGGCGGGCGTCGAAGTTCAAGCGGTTCGGTACCTCGGTGCCATCCACGACTTCGTGATGCTCGACGCCCTTCGGTCGACGCAGGCCGCGCAGGGAGCCATCGAGCTCGCGATTCGAACTCTCCGAAACGCCTTGGCCGTCTAGTCCCCTGTCAGGCTGATTCCTTACATAATTCGCGGGCGCTTTTCGCCCCTGGCGCCCCCGCCGGCTTCGCCTCTCGTCGGTTGCATATGGCCAATATGCGCCCTTCTCACGTGAACGCCAGGGGCGAAAAC
>JBCBRU010000241.1:0-11843 GCA_039819565.1 Myxococcota bacterium
CCGGATCACCCAGGGAGAAGTCGTAGGTATCGTAGGCCGCAACGGCTCCGGCAAGTCGACCTTGCTTCGCGTCATCGCCGGAATCTATGCGGCGGACGGAGGTGAGGTACGCACTCGAGGCCGTATTTCCAGTCTCTTGGAGCTGGGGGCGGGCTTTCGCGACGAGCTCACCGGGCTCGAGAACATCTCCCTCGCGGGAGCCATCATGGGCTTCTCCGGCCCCCAAATGAGATCCCTGACCCCGGACATCGTAGACTTCTCGGAGCTTGGCGAGTTCATCGATGCCCCCCTCCGGACCTACTCCTCGGGCATGCGGTCGCGACTTGGATTCGCGGTGGCGGCCGCCATGGACCCTGACATCCTCCTCATCGACGAAGCTCTTGCGGTGGGGGATGCTCGATTTCGCGAGCGTTCGATGGCCCGCATCGAAGCGATGGTGGCGGCCGAGCACACCACGGTCGTGGTGGTCTCCCACAACGCGAACGAACTCCGACGTCTGTGCAGCCGGCTCGTTCTACTCGAGCGCGGAAAGAAGATTATCGAAGGCGAACCGGAGATGGTCCTGGCTCGCTATCGGGAGCTCATTCAAGCCACTCCCTGAGGCACCGGTCTCCTCGGAGTTCGCTCTTTCGAACCTCCGCGAGCAGCGCGTTGAATTGGAGGTGTGGGGCGAGGCGGCTAGATGCGCCGGGCGCCTCTAGAGCACCGAACCATGCGCTAGTCGGGTCGAGTGAGCGGCCAATAGATGCGGAGGAGACTGCGCGGGGGGCAGTTGGGGCGCGTCAGCCGAACCTCCGATTCGCCCACCCGCTCGAGCGGCGCCGGACTCTCGAGGCCGGTGCCGAGATCGGTCATACTCGCAAAGGCTTCAGCGGCGGCGGGGAGGCCATCCACGCCCAGCACGGTGTCTTCGCTTCGGTATCGATTCATCAGGGCAATGGACGAAAACGGGGCCGAGCGTAATCCGAAGAGGCGATGGCTCTCCGTGAGGCTTCGGACCACGCCTCCTTTGACATCGAATAACGTGGGCGCGGAAAGGTCGAGTTCGAGGCGCTCCGGAAGCTCTCGGGGCCGCTTGTCGCCGTCGAGGAGGACAGTAGCGCCGTCGGCGCCTTCGACGGTCTCGATGTATCGCTGGGGACGATCCGCCCTCGGGATGACCTCCCGTACGCAGCGATAGTCCCAGCGCCCCTCACCGGCGTGGAGCGACTCCGAAAGCCGATAGAAGGCTCGATTGCAAGCTAGGACCGGACCTTCTTCCTCTTCCACGGTGGGAGGAAGTGGAAGTAGGCGCCACTTGGCTCGGTCTCTTTGGGCATTCACGAGAGGGCGGAAGACGAGGCGCCCCGCCGAGGTACCCTTCCAGCCAAACGAGACATCGTGGACCACGGCGCGAGCCTCATCGAGCTCGATCACGTTGAAGGAAGGCCAAAGCCGGGCGGTGTCCCGGGTATGGTTGGGGCTCCAGGGCTGGGCGGTGCCGCAGCTGCCGGCCGACACGATGAGCACGTCCCCCTGATCGCCTCGCATTCCGTGGAGGAGGCGGGCCGTAGCGTAGTGTTTGTGCCCGTGGAGCACGAGCACGGCTCTTCCGAGGCTGTGGAGCGTGGACAGCGCCGTTCCTGCCCCCAGCGCGGTCATCGTCAGCTCTTCGCGATCGGCGTTGGCAACGAGGGCCGGCAGCACGTGCTTTACGCCCCACTGCAAGAAGGGATGGGTCTCTTTGGGCTCGATATGGCCCACGTCCGTGAGAGGCGTCGGCACGAGATGGTGATGAAGGAGGAACAGCACCGGCCAGTCGGGCTCGTAGCCATCGATACGCGCCGCGGCGTGGAGCAAGTCTTCCTGCCGAAGCACACCGCCCGCGCTGACCAAACCTCGGGGCAGATAGGTCGAGTCGTAGGCGATGATCCAATACGGCTGACCGTGTACCTCGTGAGGAACGACCGACGACAGAAACGGCGTGTTGGTGCCGTGAACGAAGGTGCTTTCGTCCACCGACCCGGCCAGGTGATCGAAGAGGTCGTCCCGGTGCGGACCGAGGAGCCCCAAACGCCGCCGATCGTGATTCCCAGGAACGACAATGGTTGGCGCCTCCTCGCCCATGGCCGCGAGCACCCGACCTTGCAGCTCATGAAAGGCGGCGACGGCCCGAGCCGGATCGACGCTCACGGTGTCAAAGACGTCCCCGGTGATAACCAGGAGGTCTGGGGACCTCTTGAATCGTCCGCGCATCTTCTCGAGGGCTTCGATCAGCGCCTCGAAGATGGGTTCCTGCTCGTCCGGAGCGCTGAGCAGGTGGATGTCCGACAGCTGGACGATGAGGGACACGGCCCGGCGCTGGTTCCACGACGGTTCCGGGACAACAAGGCGAGACCGGCCTCGTGCCGAGGTTGGCACGAAGCCGCCGCGGGACCGTCACACCCGACCCGCTTCCGAAGCCTCCCCTCGGTTCGGAGGAGAATCGGTATCTCGGCTTCGCGGCAGCCCTCGGGTGTGGTTGGCTCGCGGCATGACGCTGGTCGAGACCATTCAGACCCGCACCCGTGAGGCCCTGAAAGCCCGCGACGACGTGGCCAAGAACGTGCTGCGCGTGGTCCTGGGGGAGATCCAGCTGGCGGCCTCGCGTCAGGGTAAGGAGCTCCCGGACGCGGAAGGACACAAGATCATCCGCAAGCTGATCGCGTCCAATCTCGCCACCCTGGAAGTGACCGCGGACCCGGACCGAAAGGCCCTGTTGACGACCGAGAACGAGCTTCTCGAGACCCTTGTTCCGAAAGCCCTCGAAATTCCCGAGATCGTCGCCGCCCTGGCCCCCGTCCGAGAGGCGGTGCTCGCCGCGAAAGCCGACGGCCCCGCTATGGGTGTCGCGATGAAGCACCTCAAGTCGGAGGGCAAGACGGTTGAGGGCGACGCGGTGCGAGCGGCCGTAGCTCAGATCAGGGGCAACTGACCGATTGAAGCTTCTCTTGCAAAGGATGGCATCCTGGGGGCGTCCACCATGTTCTCACCGATTCGCAGCGCCGCCCCCATCGCCACCCTGGTGCTCGCCTCTCTCTCGAGCCCGGCGGAGGCCCGCCGCTTCCGTCTGAATCAGATTCCGACGGCACCCCTCCAGTGCGCTCAATGCCACGTGAGCGCCAGCGGGGGAGGACCTCTGACCGCCTTCGGTCTCGACGTGAACGCCACGTTGAGCGGGAGCGACGTGAATTGGCCGGTGCTCTGCGCTCGAGACAGTGACAACGACGGCGCCACGAACGGCGCCGAGCTCGGAGATCCAGGATGTATGTGGCAGCAGGGGGACGCCGAGCCCACGGGACCGGTCTTCGACCCCTCGGACCCCAACAGCGTGCCTCCCGCTCCGGACGCTGGAGTCCCGGACCAAGGTCCTGCCGACGTCGGCTTCCCAGATACGGGGGCGCCCCCTGATATGGGCGTGACGGATATGGCGCCCCCCGATCAAGGGGTGGCGGTCGACACTGGCCCGGTCGAGGACACCGGCGTCGGCCTAGACGCGGGGGTGGGGGCCGCGCCCGACATGGGCGACCCGGGCGACGCCGGGGCGGGGGCGCCCGACCCGGGCCCCGACGATACTCTCGACAGCCCCGTCGGGGGGGGCTGCCGAGGATCCGGACCACGCGGCGGATCCGCCTTCCTCGCCCTCATCCTTGCCGCCGCCGGGGTGCTCGTCATGAGGCGTCGCGCCTAGCGCCCTCTTCGAGGGCTTCCTCCAGCACGGACTCGATCCGGGCGGCGGTTCGGTCCCAGCTCACCGAAGCGCGGGCTTGCTCGAGAGCTGAGCTCGGAATCGCCTCAGCTCGGTCCGCGGCCAAAGCGGAGCGCAGCGCCTCCGCCAGGGCTCGCCCCGAGCGTTCTTGAACGAGAAAGGCGACTTGCTGGTGTGGAAAGAGGGACTCGAGTCTCTCCGCGCCCTCGACCCTAAAGGCCACGAACCGACGCCCGACCGCTGCGTACTCGAGCGCCTTCATACCCATATCCCCGTCGCGAACGTTGACGCACACATCGGCAGCGCGGAGCAGGTCGATGGCTTCGTGATGAGGCCGGGCCCCGAGCCATCGCACCCGCCCGACCAAACTATGGGCGAGGCTCTCGAGCCGAGACCGCGCCGGGCCATCGCCTGCGATGACCAGCTGCGCCTCGGGCAGATGAGCCATGGCTTCCAAGAGGAGGTCGAGCCGGAGCTCCGGCACCAAGGTTCCCGCGAAGGCGAAGAGGGTTGCGTCCGGCGGGAGTCCGAGGCGCTCCCGAGCCGCGTCTCGGTCCCCCGGGGTGGCGCGATCGATATCCGCTCCATTCTCGATGACGCGCACGTCACGGTAGCCGAGGGCTTCCCTCGCGTGACGACCGATCTTGTCCTCGACGGCCACCACGGCACGCGCCACGCGCGCAACGGCTCTCTGGGCGAGCGCCACCGTCCGCACCGCGGTTGCGGACCGACCGAGGAGCCGAAGCTCATCGAGTAGTCGGCCGTTCAGCTCGGTGACGATGGGCAGGCCCAGGCCCGCCAAGGTGAAGGGCACCGCCGAGGAGGTGGCCGAGAGCCGCACATAGGCCACCTCGGGGGCGTGTTCTTTGACCGCCCGTCGGGCCAGGTAGGCGAGCGCGAGCTCGGTCCGCAAACCTGGAACCCCGCGCGTCGGACGCAGCCGGCGCATCCCTGGCTCCTGCGGATCCTCCCCCGGCGCCACCAGAATAACTTCGTGTCCGCGTCGAACCCATGCCCGAGCCACAGCGAGGACATGCCGCGGGCCTCCGTGGGGGCGGTCGAGGACCACCTGGGTCGTGAAGAGGATCCGCATTCAAGTGCTCCTGACCTACCGCCGGAACAAGGACAGTTCCTGTACCTCAAGACGGTCTTCGAGAGGTCACAGATTCGTACGCGCGAAGTGCAGCCTCCGCCATCGAGGCGGCATTCGAACGTCAATCTCCGCAGCTAAGTGATTCCCGGGCTCACGCCCCCCCTTGGGGAAAGGAACGCAGCATGCTCAAAAAGATCACCCTCACTACTCTGGCGCTTGCCGGCTTCAGCTCAGTTGCCGCCGCCGAAGACGGGCCCTTCGGATACCAGCCCGTGCACAACGTCCAGGTCGGCCCCCGGCCCTACTACCTCGTCGACAAGATGAGCAATGGTCCCCTCAAGCGTCGCCTCGAGACCTGTAAGGACGCTCCGAAGCACGTGACCGACTTCTCGATCGGACACCGCGGCGCGCCCCTTCAGTTCCCGGAGCACACGCTGGAGTCCTACGTGGCCGCGGCGCGGATGGGCTCGGGCATCCTCGAGTGCGACGTCACCTTCACCGCGGACGGCGAGCTCGTGTGCCGTCACGCTGAGTGCGACCTCCACACGACCACCGACATCCTCGCCACCCCTCTCGCCTCGAAGTGCTCGGTGCCCCCGGACTACACCAGCGCGGAGCCCTTCCGGAACGTGCGCTGCTGCACCAGCGACATCGACTACAGCGACTTCAAGACCCTCTGCGCGAAGATGGACGCGGGCAACCGCAGCGCCGCGACGCTGGACGAATACCTCAACTCCACGGCCCAGTGGCGAACGGACCTCTACAGCACCTGTGGAACCCTCCTCAGCCACCGCGAGGCGGTACAGCTCTTTGGCGAGCTCAACGTGGGCCAAACCCCAGAGCTCAAGGGCGGTGACGCCACGCGCATCGCTGCCGTCTTCGGCAGCCAGGCCAACTATGCTCAGGCCCTCATCGACGACCTGAAGGCCGAGGGCGTGCCCCCGTGGCGCGCGTGGCCCCAGTCCTTCAACCCGGACGACGTCTTCTACTGGATCAATAACGAGCCGGCCTACGGACAGCAGGCTGTCTTTCTGGACGGCCGCTACACCCAAGAGATCTCCGCTCGAGAGTTCCGCGACCTCAAGGCGGCGGGCCTGAACATCATCGCCCCTCCAATGCAGATTCTCCTCACCACCAACAGCCGCGGCCGGATCGTGCAGTCGAAGTATGCACGCCGAGCAAAGCGAGCCGGTCTCGACATCATCAGCTGGACCACCGAGCGTTCCGGTCGGGTGAACGAGGAGATCATCCCCGGAGGCGGCAACTTCTACTATGACACCACCGTCTCGGCGCTCCGCAACGACGGTGACATCCTCACCCAGATCCACGTGCTCGCTCGCCAGGTGGGCATCATCGGCCTGTTCTCCGACTGGCCGGGGACCACCTCCTACTACGCCAGCTGCATGGAGCTCGAGTAGCCCTAGGGAGGTTGTCGACCTCCGCCCAGCCCGCTACCGGAAGCAGCATGTCCATTGAGGACGCCGCGTCGTGGCTCGAGGCCCGAGCCGCGCCGGATCATCCGCTCGGCTATGCCGGCCCCGGCGCTTGGGCGCTCGCGGAGATGCTGGGCGGCCGTGGCTTCGCGGTAGCCGGGCTGGGACCGGTCGGGGCCTCTTTGTCAGCCCCCCGCTCGCGGGGGCTGATTCAATGCCTGGCCACGCAAGATCTAGCGCACGCTCTGAGCGAGGCTCCGCAGATGGCTGGGATCTTCGTCGAAGCCCAGGCCGACGAGCTTCCGGTGGCCGCTCTGGCGTCACGACTCTCGCCGTCTTCGCCGGCGCGACTTCGACTGCTACGTCCCGCCTCCCGCCCCCTAGGGGCCCTTCTCGACGTGCTCGAGCACAGCTTTGAAATCCTTGGAGCGCGGGTTGAGGACGCCTGTCTTTGCTTCGACCTCGCGCGGAAGGAGCCAGGTCAGGAAGGTCTCGAGCGCGCTCCACTCGACCGATGGGCTCTCGCCGAGGCCGTAGCCCTGGCGACCGGGGAGGCTCTCGCCAAGAGCGAAGAGGCCCTTGATGCCGAGATCCAAGCCTCGGTGCGGCGCCTCGGAGAGGAAGCCAAGCGACGAAAGCTCGAGGTCTCCGGTCTCCGGGGGGACGTCACTCGCCTCCGGGGGGAGCTCGCCGAAATCCGACGCTCGACGCGCTACCGCCTGGCCCATGCGCTGGTCTTGGCTGCGCGACCCGGTAAGGACACCCTGCGACTTCCCCGGAGGGTGCTGAATCTCGTGCAAGATCGCCGACGGCCCCCCAGGGATAGAGCCGACGACGGACGGGCCCGAGTTCGAGACCGATTGTTGCACGACCTGGAGCGCTTCGCCGCCTACGTCCGAACCGGTGGACACTCCCACGTCGTTTTCATGCTGTCGGGCACGACCTTCGTGCAGCCGCTTCGGGCCAATCGCCCCATCCGGCTCACGAGGATCCTTCGCGAGCGTCAGGTTCCGGTTCTGTTCTCTTTTCACGGAAAGCTGTCGGACCCCGACATTCCGAGCAACGAACAGGATCCCGGCCTTTGTCAGATACCCATCGAACTGACCGAAACTCTCATCGAAACCCTCCCTGCCATGGACTTTGGCCCCACCCGACGGGTCTTCATGGTCAGCTATCCGCACCCCTCGGTGATGAAGACCCTGGGGCGCTTCGCGGTGAGCGGCTGGGCCACGCTCTACGACTGCCGAGACGACTGGGAGGCGTTCTCGGAGGTGGGCGCTGCGGAGTGGTACGACCCGGCCGTAGAGCGATTCGTGGTAGGCCAGTGCGATCGTAGCTTCGCAGTCAGCTGGCCGCTGCGGGACAAGATCCGCGCCTTCGCCCCCCACCGAAAGATCGAGACCTCGCCCAACGCCTACGACCCCGCGTTTCTCAGCCCGGACTACGCGCGAGAACCTGACGGGAACGTCGTGATCGGATACTTCGGGCATCTGACCCCCAAATGGTTCGACTGGCCCGCCCTGGCCCGAGTGGCTCGAGCCCGGCCCGAGTGGCAATTCGAGATCATCGGGCACCAGGGCCCCCAGAACCCGGGCACTCCGGACAACGTGGCGCTGCTTGGCCCCAAGACCCACCCCGAGATCTGCGATTATGCTCGGCGGTGGAGAGCTGCCATCATTCCTTTTCGACCCAGCGTCCTCGCCGACGCCGTCGACCCCATCAAGATCTATGAATACTTTGGATTGGGGCTCCCGGTGGTCTCGTTCCGCATGCCGCAGATCGATAGCTACCCTCACACCCGAACCGTCGAGACTCCGGAAGCCTTCGTGGAGGCCCTCGAAGCCGCGCTCGCAGAGCCTGTCGACCCCCAGGCCTTGAGCGCATTCCTGGCCGAGAACACTTGGGCCCACCGGGTGGATCAACTGATGGGCGCTGCGGACGAGATCCTCGATCGCCCTCCCTTCGAGAAGTATCTGGGAGCGATCTCATGAGAATCCTCTTCGGATACCGGTACGGCATCGTGGGAGGCGTCTGTAGTCAGTTGGCAAGTCGCATGGCGGGATGGTCTGGGCCGAGACCAACGTTCGCTTTCGTCGAGTTTCACGGTGGGGAGGCTCTGGTGGCTCCATACGGCGAGGTGGCTCGGATGGATTCCGCGGCCTTCGCCCGTGCCGCCCCCGAACATGACGCCGTCGTGGTCATCGACACCCCCGAGTACCTCGACGCCGTAAGCAGCTCCAATTGCCCGGTACTGCTCGAGGTGCACACCACCACGGAGCGCGGCCTCGGCTATCTGGAAGGAAGGTCATTTCTCGGGGACGGGATCGCCGCGCCGTCGCGCGCTTCGGCAGACCTCCTGGAGCGTCGCTTCGGCATCACCGGGGTGGAGGTCATTGGGAACGTGGTCGACGTCGAGCGGTTTACCGCTCAGCCTCCGCGAGGGGGGCTTCCGAAGCGGCCCATCCTCGGCTGGGTCGGCAAGCTCGACGGGCACAAGAACTGGGAAGGGTTCCTCCAACTGGCGGCCCTCGCTGCGCACGGCGGTCACGACGTCGAAGCGTGGATGGTCGGCGGCTACACCGCCCACGAGCCCGTGGTTCGAAGCCTCCTCGAAACGGTGGCCGCCTTGGAGCTGCACCCTCGCTTTCGCTGGCTACCCAAGATTCCCTACTCCGCCATGCCGGCTTTCTACGCCGCGGTGCGGGCCACGCGGGGGGTGATGGTCAGCACCACCCGCAACGAGTCTTTCGGGATGTCGGTGGCCGAAGCCCTCGCCGCGGAGCTCCCGGTGGTGGCCCCAGCCGTCGGCGCCCTCCCCGAGCTCGCCCCGAGCGCGGCCCCCTACCTGGCTCTGTACCCATCCGGAAGCCTCGGGGACGCTCTTCAGAGGATCCGAAGCCTGATCGGATCCTCTCCCGAGCGACGTTCCGCCGCGGTGCGGCTCCGTCTCGACCGACCGGAGCTGATACGCCCATGGACCCCTTCCGTAGTCACCGAGCGCTTCACGGAGGTGCTTTCGGCCACCGTCGCATCCCGCCGCCCGACCTGAGGAGCCGAGGAGGCCCACCCATCGCGGCTTCCGACGCGACCGCGAGTCGAGAGGGTGGCGGCTATCGAGGATCCGTAGCCGGGGCGAGACCGCCCCCGTAGACCCCAACGAGTCGGCCCTCGTCGAGGGCAGCTTCGATCGCGTGGGCGATGTCCGCCTCGGAGGCCGACGGATCTTTTTGGAGGACTTCGATGGCCACCTGACGCCCGATGTCATTGTTGTGGAAGTCCATCTCCATATTGAGGACGTCCGTGTTCTTCGGGTTGTCCTCGTGGGCATCGGCCATGGCCTTCGCCTCGTGAGCGGCGTCCGCCAACTTGTCCTGCCGCGACGTCAACGGCCGGAAGTCTTGGTTGAAGGCATTTTTGACCATCAGAGCGTTCCAAAGAGCGTGACGATAGGCGTTCCCGCCCTGATCTCCGTAGATCCCTTTGTCGCTGTTGTTCTTCTCGAAGCCCATCTCCACGGAAACGCGGTCGGTGCTCTCTTTAGCCCACTTAAAGGCGCCGGCCAAACGGGGGTTCTCTTGGACATAGGCTTTCTCGGCATCGGAGAGCTTGTTCCACTCACTGGAGACACCCTCGCTCAGCTTTTGGCCGGCCAGGAGCGGCGCGCCTACGACGACCTTCGCCACGGTTTCGGCCGCTTCTTGGAGCCCGTCGGGCCCTGGCAGATCCGGAACCCCCAGCCGCGCCCCATCCTCAGAACCCACTACGGGCGCGGGAAGGCCACGCTCGGGCGCCCCCGCGCTCGGGCTTCCTCCGTGGGCTCCCTGGAGAAGCTTGGTCCACGTCTCTTTGCCCAGTACGCCGTCTGAGGCGAGACCGTGATCGGACTGAAATCTCTCGACGGCAGCGGAGGTGGCCGGCCCGTAGATGCCGTCCGCCTCTCCCAACCCATACCCTTGGTCTTTGAGGAACTCCTGCGCCTCCGCCACGTCGGCCCCTGAGCTGCCGGGCCCGAGAAGAGGCTTGGTCGAGGCCACCTCGGCCAACTCCGGGGTCGAGTTCGGTCCGCCCAACGTGACGGGAAGGGGAGAGAGCAGCGGCTCGGCGATGTTGCTCCGGATTTGATCGACGGCCTCGCCAGGATCCAAGGTCTTTTCGATGAGCGCGTCGCGCCGCTGGATGCCCGACTCGAGCTCTACTCCGATGGATAGATCCATACCCTTGGCCACCTTGGGGATCTTGATCTCCGGCTTGATATCGAAGTCCGGCCCCTCGAAGCTGAATCGTTCGACCGTCTGACTTGCCTCGGGATTGAACTTCTTCGCCTGAGCCTTATCTCCCTTGAAGAGGGCGGCCAGCTCGTGCCGCTCGGCGTCCCGCGTATCGAAAGTGACCTGGGTGGTGGTCTCGGTGTAGGGGGCGTGGGTTCCGTCGAAGGTAACTTTGGCTCCTCCCTGCTCGAAGAAGTCGTGCTCTTGCACCTTGTTCTTGAGAGTGACGGAGTCGGGGCTTTCCCACTGTCCACCGAGGACTTGCTGGGCGATCTCGAGGGGGTCTTTTCCGGCCGCCGCGCCCTCCCATTTGAGGTTGAGCGTGGTCTCGCTGCCCTCCACGTCGCTCAGCTCCTGAAGCTTCCCTTCGATGCCCCCCTTTGCAAACACGCCGTTCTTGAGAGATACGTCGTTGTCCAGCTTGAGGCTGAGCGTCACGTCGCCGTCCTTGTTCACCTCTACGGCTGCGGATTGGACCCAGTCGTCGCGAATCGTCGACTCCACCCCAAAAGCCTTGCCGTATTTGGTCGACATCTGAAGCCTCGCGAATCCCCCTGCTTCGACCTTGGTCTTACTCCAATCCTGCTGGAGGGCGGCGCGCTCGGACGCGCTGGGGTTGAGGGCCTGATCGATGAGCTGCCCCCCCTGGGGATGAAGTCGGTAGCTATCGCCCACTCGATCGCGCGTGAGATCAATGGCGCGATCCTCGACGTTTTCCGGTGAGGAGGTGTAGGTCTCGGTCACGCTGGCGCGAAGGCCGATCTCGCCGCCAAGCTTAGATTCTTGAGTGGGCTGGGTACCCTTTCTCTTTCGATCCCCTACTGCGGTGAGAGTCACCGTCCGCTTGAGCGACAGGTCGAAGTCGCCGTCCTCGCGCCGCTCCATGGTCAGCGTGGCCCCCGCTTTGGCCTTTCCACCGCCCGAGCCAATGCTGACGGGCTTGCCGTCGGGCCCGGTCATCTTCGCGTCCTTAGTGAGCTTAGCTTCCACGTCGAACTCGATGAACTGCGCATCGCCGGCGTCGTCGAGACGCTCCGAAAGGAGAGGAGCCTTGGCCGCCGCCTCCGGGTTGCGGAGGGCCGATCGGAGGGCATTGAAGCCGCTCTTGACCGGCTGAGGAAGTCCCTCCTTCACGAACTTATCGCCGGCGGCGCGGATCCGTGCCGCCGGCGGACCCACGGCCTCCTTTGCCTTCTTCGCGACGACTTCCGCCTTCTTCTTGATGGCGGTCTTCTTCTTCGAGGCCGCCTTCTTCTGCTTTGCGGACGGGGCGGGTATGAGCATCACCCGAACCGGACAGAACCGGCACACCTCACAGCAGA